>DATBFJ010000117.1:0-104202 GCA_036558545.1 Candidatus Limnocylindrales bacterium | reverse complement strand
CCCCGGTCGACGACGTACATCCCGGTGACGTTGGCAAAGGCGGGCGCGCCGGGTGCGGCGATGTATTGCTCGACGTAGGTCCCGTCGGTCTTGTTGTAGACCAGGATGCGCTGCCACTGGCTGTCCCAGATGAACAGCTGGCCGCTGCCCTTGGCACCAGTGGCGGTGATCAGGCCGTAGCTATGGCCGGGACGCAGATTCTTGTCGTCTGGCGCCGGATCAAGAGAGAAGCCGGTGTTGGTGCCGCTGAAGTACTTGAGCAACGCGTTGGGCGTGACGGCATACAGGTCGCCGTCGACCATGATCTGCTTGAAAGTGGCGACCGGTTCAGTCGTATCGAGGAAGTACGGACCCGGTGCCGAGAAGCCACTGCCGTCGGCGGTTGGCTCGTAACGCAGGACCTGCGAGCCAGCGGGATACGGCACATACAGGCGATATGTTCCCTCGGCAGCGTTGATCACGAACGTGGCGATGTCCACGACATCCGGGCCCCAGGCCTGGTCTCCCGTGACGCGGATCTCGCCGAGCGTTCCTCCTCCCTGAGCATCCGATGGGCGCCAGCGCCACAGGTTGCTGCCGTCATCGACGATGAGCAGGTCCGGTCCGCCGACAGACAGCAGTCGCGGCTTGCCAATGCCCTGGCCGCTGCCGGCGCCCGACTGGACCACGGTCGCAACCGCGCCGGTCGCCGGGTCAACGCGTACCACGCCGTCGCCCACGATGGCGTACGCCGCGTCGTCCGGACCCATCACCAGATCCGTGACCGTCGCTCCTGCCGGCGCCGCGTAGAACTGCGCGCCGCTGACTTTGGCCGTGCCGAACAGCTGCTCGAGCGTGTCCGTGACGCGCGTCTGGACCGGCGCAAGCTGCGCCTGTGGCACGGCGCCCTCTGCGGCCTTCAAGTCGTCCCAGGCCTGCTGCAGCAGCGTGTGAGCCTGGTCCGGGTCGCTGTTGACCATGTCCGCGGCGGTGACCTGGTTGACCTTTTCGGTGGCATCAGCGAGCGCGGCGGCGCCCTCGGGAGTGTTATCGGTGGGGTTGTCAGATCGGAAAGGCCCCAGGTACCAGACAAGCCCGCCCAGCACGACGATGATCGCAACGAGCGCAATCGCAGCGTACGAGGCGCGCTTGCGGTTCTCCGCGGAGTCCGTCGACGTTCGCACTCGCCGATAAGCGGTCTTGCGCCGCGGCATCAGATCCAGCAATCGTCCGACACCGCCGTGCACGCCTTCGCTGATCCCGCTGCGTGTTGCGCCGGCACGCTCGCGGACCGCAACCGCAAATCCGGCAACCTGGTCCGCGAGGGGGATAGGCGAATGCTCCGGCGTGCCGGCGAGTGGCTCAGCGGGGACGACCGGCACGAGGCGGTGCTCGACCCGAGTCAGCGAAGCCTCCGTTGCCTCGAGCGCAAGAACGGCGTCACTGCCCTCGCCGCCTGCTGCGACGAACAGGTGATGAAGGTGCTCCACGGCAGACTGGGGATGGAGAGTCACCACCGCGTTCTTGAGCTCTTCGGTGCCGACGACTTCCACCAGGTTGCGCGACGAGAGCACGAGCGAGTCGCCAACGGCAAACTCGCCGCGCCAAACCCCCAGGCGCAGGTTGTCCGCGGCGGGCAACCCGACACCTGAATGGTGCTCGGGCATCAGCAGGCGCGCGGAGCGGATCAGGTACGCGTTGGCATCGCCCGCAGTTGCCACGTACAGCTCGTTGTTGCGCACGACGGCGAGGGCGATGCCGATCGAGTACGCGGCAAGACCGCTGCCCTCGCGCGACTGACGCAACTTGCGATTGGCGGCACGGACGGCCTTCTCGAGCACGATCGAGATACCCGCCGATTCGTCGTAGTAGTACTCGCGCCGGATCGTATCTGCGACGAGGTCGCAGGCGTCACGCGTCCGGCCGCCGATGGCCTTTGTCGAGACGATCAGGTACAGGCTGCCCTTGGTGCGCGCCTTGGAGCCGGTCGTGGGCTCCGTGACGACCACTGCATCCGAAGAGTTGGGAAGACGGTCCTCCTCGGAGACGAGCCCGTACTTGAGCGCGAGCCGGGAAGCCATCGCGGGCCAGTCTAGCGGTCGGGAAAGGCACGTCCGGCGGGACGCACGACGACACGCAGCTCGAGCAGGTGACTGCCCTCGGGCAGACGCTCGAAGGCGTTCAACAGCTGCGCCTGACGAAGGCGCAGCTCCTGGGCGACGACATTGTCAGCGGCGCTGACGACGAGCGCGGGCGGCTGGACGGAGAGCAACTTGGAGCTGCCGCGGGCAGCCGGCAGATGCTCCTCAACGAGGCGCTCCCATGCGGTCATCTGGCGCGCCAGGCGTAGCTCGTTCTCGAGGCCGATGTCCGCCGCCACTTTGGGCAGCATGTCGCCGATGCGCGTCGGCTGGCGCTTCTCGGTCACCTGATGCCCCTCGTCAGCTTGCCCGGCGCAACCTCCCAGACAGTGGACGCGGCAACGAGGGCCGGATCAAGGTCGTCGGTCGTCGTCGTCGACACGAACGCCTGCGGCAGATCACCGATTCGGCGCACCAGGTGGGCGCGACGGTCAGGGTCGAGCTCACTGAAGACGTCGTCGAGCAGGAGCAGTGGTGGCTGACCGGCGACCAGTGTGAGCATCTCAAGCTGGGCCAGCTTGTAGGCCAGGATCGCTGTGCGCTGCTGGCCGCGCGACGCGAACGTCGATAGATCGCGGTCGCCGCTGACGAAAACAACATCGTCACGATGAGGGCCGATCAACGTCGCTCCGTTCCACATCTCCTTCTCGCGTGTGTCGATGAGACGCCGGCGCAGTGCATCACGTGTCGTTTCACCAGCGAGCGGCGGTGCGTTAGTCAGGTAGTCCATGCGCAGCAGCTCCTCCCCTGGCGCTATCTCCTGGTGGGCGGCTGACAACGATTCGGCCAGCTGGGCCAAGGCGGCGCGGCGCCAATCGACTATCTGCGTCCCGTTCTCGAGGATGACATCGTCCCAGTAGTGAAGCTCATCCGGCGCCGCGGCATTCTCACGGATGGCGCGCAGGAGATTGTTGCGTTGGGTGAGGGCCCGGCCGTAGGTCGACATGGTGGCCGCCGCGGCCGGCACGGTCTGAACAATGAGCATGTCGAGCGAGTTACGCCTGCCACTCGGCGAGCCGACGACGAGGAGCATGTCCTCGGGGGCGAACAGGACGACGGGCAGCGCCACGGCGAGCGCCGACGGGCGGCGAGGGACGCCGTTGACGAGGACGCGCTTGCGCCCGCCGCCAGCACTGCTTCGAGCCATCACGACCTCGACCCGGTTATCGCCCTCGAGGGCCGCTTCGAGGCGAGCAAAGTCAGCGGCCCATGTGATCAGCTCAGCGTCAGCACTGGCACGGTGGGAACGAGATGTTCCCAGGACAACCAGCGACTCGAGCAGGTTCGTCTTGCCCGTGGCGTTCGCGCCGACGACGACCTGCGGGCCGCTCGGAAACGATACGTCCAGCGATTCGTACGAACGAAACGATGTCAGCTGAAGGCGTTCGACGCGCATCGCTCAGCGCGCCGGTCGAGGCGCCCGGTTCAGGACGGCGTGCGCACCGGCATGATCACGTGGACATAGTCCGAGCCGTCAGTCGGCTTGATCACGCCCGGCGAGAGCGGGCCCGAGAACTCGAGCGCGAGCTGCTCGTAGTCGAGGTTGGCGAGTGCCTCCTGGAGGTACTTGGCGTTGAACGATATCTGCATGGCGTCGCCCTCGAGCTGCGATTCGACATCCGTCTGGGCCTCGCCAACGTCCGCGGCCGCGGCGATGTTGATCGTGTTGGTGCCCTCGTCGCCTACTTTGAGGCGAATGACGTTCGCGGCCGAGCTGGCAATCAGCGCGGAGATGCGCACGGCCTTGAGCAGCTCGTCCCGGTCCACGACCGCCCGTGTCGTGTGGGACGCGGGCAAGACCTGCTGATAGTTGGGGAATTGGCCGTCGATCAGACGACTGACGATGTCGACATCGCCCACGTGCATGAGCACCTGGCTCTTCGAGCTGGCCAGCATGATGTCGACCGGATCATCCGTGTCCGTAAGGAGACGCATCAGCTCCGCGTACGATCGCGCCGGCACGACCAGGGACGTGTCCTCGACCGGATCGAGGATGGGCACGGTGCGCACCGCGATCCGGTAGTTGTCCGCCGCGGCAAGCGTCAGCTTGTCGCCCGACAGCCGGGTGAGCACCCCGGTCAGGATGGGCCGTGCCTCATCCGTGGCTGCGGCAAAGACCACCTCTGACAATGCCGCGCGAAGCTCCTTCTGGCTGACTCTCGTGGTAGGCCGCTCGCCGGGCGACGGAATCACCGGGAACTCGTCCGCCTCGATACCGCGCAGTTGTGTTTGGTAGCGACCGGCCTTGATGCGCAGCGTGGTCGCTCCATCGCTCTCGAGATCGATCTTCTCGCCAGTCGGCAATCCCGCGACCAGATCGTTGAACAGGCGGGCTGGCACCGTCAGGGAGCCTTCGGCGTCGATCTTGCCGGGCACCCACGACGTGATGCCGATCTCGAGGTTGGTGGCGGTCAGCTTGAGCCCGGCATCTTCCGTACGAAGCAGGACGTTGGCCAGCACTGGCAAGGTGCTGCGGCTGCTGACTGCGCGGCTGACGACCTGCAGGCCGCGCGCCAGGTTCTCCTGCATTACGGAAAGCTTCACGTCCCTCTGGCTCCTTCACGGTGTGCCGCTTGACGGCGTCAGACTTCTCGGCGCACCGGCCGACAAGTGATTGTGAGTCTCTTTTCTTATCTTCTCATTCCATCATCGTCATCATGATGTTGACGGCGGGGAAAACGCCCGAACTGTTCTCGAAACCGCCCTTCCATGGGTCGCCGACCGGTGGACATCCAACTCTGTGTTTGGGGGCCAAGTGAGGGTGCTCCTGAGAGGCCCGTGGAAAACGTGGCCGCACGCCGTGCCATGTCCACCGATCGACCACCGATTTGTCGGGCGAGTCGCCAGGCGATATCCACATCGCGGGCGGGTACTCCACAAAAATGGGTGCTTTATGCACGCGGCGGAATCAGCTGTTACGCGCCCGCAATGAAACTGAACCTGAGCGAGGCGCGCTAGTCGGAATAGATCAGCTCGCGGACAGCCGCCAGATCGCGGCGCAGCTCCTCGTTTTCCTGGGTTTCCTTGTCGATCTTCTCGCACGCATGGAGCACGGTTGAGTGGTCTCGGCCGCCCAGCTCCTGGCCGATGCGCAGCAGTGATACGTCCGTTTCCGCGCGCATCAGGTACATGGCGATCTGGCGCGGCATGACGATTGCCCGATCGCGCTTCTGGCCCTTGAGTTGGTCGAGCTCGACGCTGTAGTAGTCCGACACGGCCTGGACGATGCGCTCCGGCGTGACAAGCCGGCGCTTGGGGTTGTAGAGCACGTTCGACAGCACGGCCTGGGCGAGCTCGATGGTGATCGGCATGCCGCCCATGTTTGCGTAGGCCACGATGCGGTTGAGCGCGCCCTCGAGCTCACGGATGTTGCTGATCACTTTGCGCGCAATGAACTCGAGCACGTCTGCGCCGATGTGAACGTTCTGTTCCTCGGCCTTGGCGCGCAGGATCGCGATGCGCGTCTCGAGATCAGGCGCGGTCAGGTCCGCGATCAGGCCCCACTCGAAGCGACTGCGCAGGCGCTCCTCGAGCGTCGTGATCAGCTTGGGCGGGCGGTCGGACGAAAGGACGATCTGCTTGCCGTCCTCGTGGATGGCGTTGAACGTGTGGAAGAACTCCTCCTGCGTCCGCTCCTTGTCGGCGATGAACTGGATGTCGTCGATGAGCAGCAGATCGATGCGCCGGTAGCGCGCGCGAAAGTCGTCGATCTTGCCCTGCTGGATGCTCGTGATGAACTCGTTGGTGAACTTCTCGCTGGTGGCGTAGACGACGCGCTTGCGCGGAAAGCGCGCCAGAACCTGGTTGCCGATGGCGTGCATGAGGTGCGTCTTGCCCAGGCCCACTCCCCCATAGAGGAAGAGCGGGTTGTAGGCGTGGCCTGGACGCTCGGCCACGGACAGGGAAGCCGCGTGGGCGAGCCGGTTCGCCGAGCCGACGATGAAGTTGCGGAATGTGTAGCGCGGATTGAGATTGAGGCTGCCGCCCTCCGGCCCGCCGACACGGCCGGGTTCGAGCCGGATGGGCTGGGTGACGGCTGGCGTGGCTGGATTGCCGGCGCCACCGTCAGTCACGGCAGCCTTCTGCTGGGCGTCCTCAGTCAGGACGCCCGTGAGTCCCTCGCGCACTTCGAAGTCGACCTGAACGCTGTAGCCAACGACGCGGGCGAGCGTCTGGCTGATCAGTGATCGATAACGGGTTTCGAGCCAGTCCTTTGCGAAACCGTTGGGCACCGCGACCGTGAAGCGGTTGTCGTCGACCGCGACAAGGGCGGTCTCCTTCAGCCAGGTCTCGAAGTTCGCGGGCGAGAGCGAAACCTGAAGCTCCCCGAGAGCCGCGCGCCAGACCTGCTTCGCGTCCACCGATACGGTCGCCCCGACTAACAAATCTCAAATAGACAGGCAGCCACTCACGGCGCACGGCGAAGCGAGCGGTGCCTCACAAGTTGATCCGAATTCGGTGGCGCAGGTTCCCGGCCTGTCGTTCCGTAATCCGGTCTGTCTCCTCCCTCCCCGTAACCCCACAGGGCTTGGGCGGGCAACAGTAGCACCGCCTGCGACACACCTGCAAGGATGATTCCGCATACTCCAGGGGAGTATGGGTAATTGAACCGCCTTCGACGCCTCAGTCAGCCGATCGGGTCACCGACCGACGCGCCCTCATCCACGCTCAACAGCGGTATTGAGCCATCCTCCGGGAGTGCGCCGAGAACCAGCACCTCGCTCTGGAATCCGGCAATGTTGCGCGTCGGAAAATTCACGACAGCGATGATCAGCCGACCGATGAGCTGCTGCGGATCGGGATACGTCAGCGGCAGCTGGGCCGACGAACGTTTGATTCCGCCGGGCCCGAAGTCGATGGTCAGTCGGTAGGCGGGCTTGCGCGCGGCGGGAAATGGATCCACCGCAACGATTCGCCCGACGCGCATGTCGATCTTGTGAAAGTCTTCGATAGTCGCGCTGCCCGGCGTCTGAAAAACGGGGTTATGCACTGGCTCCCTCGCGGTAACTCGGCTGTAAACGTGATGCGTGGATATAATCCCGCGCGGAGTCGGCGCGCCGTGGCGCTCGGTTGCCGGCTCGAAAGCGCGTCAGCCCAACAATGAAGGCGCGTTCATTCACCAAGCAGATCGGTTGGTTTGCCGGCCGTCCTGACCCACAGTCGCCAGGAAGTCTCAGGGAGTCATGACCAAGCAGACGTACCAGCCCAAGAAGCGGCATCGTGCCAAAGAGCACGGTTTCCGCGCCCGGATGAAGACGAAGGCCGGGCGGCGGGTTCTCGCGTCGCGGCGAGCCAAGGGGCGCAAGCAGCTCAGCGCATAGCCGGGAGCGTGGAGGGGGCACATTCGGAGGACGTGGTGGCCGCCCTCGAGATGCTTCGCTCGGTCTCCGATTTTCAACAGATCCAATCGCACAGTCGCAGCCGATCTCATCCGCTGCTGCTGATGCGCTACCGCAGGAATGGGCTTGATCGCACTCGCTATGGGATCTCAACTGGACGCAAGGTCGGCTCGGCCGTCGTTCGCAATGGCGTCCGACGCCGTCTACGCACGATCCTGCGCGCAATCGAGCGCGAGGTTGAGCCGGGCTACGATGTCCTTCTTGTTGCGCGACCGGCGGCTGCCGGCGTGAAGCAGGCTGACCTGGACGTGGCCGTGCGCCAGCTGATGCGCGGCGCGGCCGTTCTTGGACCGACCGAGTGAGGCGCGTTACCGTGCCGATCGGCGTCGGCCTGATTCATCTTTATCGGATCGTGTTCTTCTGGTTGCCGTCGAGCTGCCGGTTCGAGCCATCGTGCTCGCGCTACACGGAACAGGCGATCGTCAAGTACGGCCTGTTCAAGGGCAGCTGGATGGGCGCCAAGCGCATAGCGCGCTGTCATCCGTGGAATCCGGGGGGCTACGACCCTGTCCGTTGACGCCAATCGGCGGTCCAGGTTGAGCACGTCGCAGCGTCGTGGCCGCGTCGTCCTGCTCGGCGTCCTCGCCGTACTGACCTTCCTGGCACTCTTCGCTGGCGTGATGCCGGCGAGTGCTGAATCGCCTTCGGCGTCGATTGCGCCTGTCGCAACGCCGGCTCCCGCCGACACCGGTACGCCCGCGACCACCCCCGCGCCGGGTGCAAGCTCGCTGCCAGGTGGCGCGAATCCGGCCGTGCCCCAACCGCCCTGCCCGCTGCCGGCGGCAACGCCAACTCCCACTCCAGAAGTCACACCTAGCCTCGCACCGGGCGAGTCGCCGCCGCCTGCCACGCCTGGACCCACTCCCGTTCCCCATGCGCTTTGCCCGGCCGTGCTGACCGGCAACCCCGGTGACCTGCTGGCGTATCTGTTCAATCCGATTTTCCAGACGATGTTCCTGGGACTGGCCGCCGGGTATCAGCTCTTCGGTGACGTCGGCATCGCGATCATCGTTCTGACGCTGATCATCAAGACGATCCTCATTCCGCTGACACGCGCACAGATCGTGTCGCAGCGGCGGATGCAGATGCTCCAGCCAGAGATCCGCGCGCTGCAGGCCAAATACAAGGGCAACCGGACCAAGGTCAACGAAGAGACGATGCGCCTCTATCGAGAACGTGGCGTGAATCCGGCTTCTGGCTGCCTGCCTTCGTTCCTGCAGCTTTTCCTGCTGATTCCGATCTACTCGGTCATCAACACCGGCCTGGGGGCGCCCGACATCAGCTCCGCGTTGCAGGTCTTGGGCGTTCCCGTGCTCCAGGGCCTGACCTGTCACGATCCAGGGACGCTTCAGCCGTGCATCAACCCGCTGATCGCATGGCTGGGTCTCGACGCGCACCTGCCGCAGCACAGCTTCATTCTTCCGGTGATCGGCTTCAGCGTGTCATTCCTGGCACTTGCCGCGGCCTTCCTTCAGTTGATCCAGACGCGGATGGCCCAACCGCGCACCAGTGACCCACAGCAGGCCAGCCAGCAGCGAATCTTCCTGCTGCTGCCGCTGTTCTCGATCATCTACGGCGCGTTTCTGCCCGCGGGCCTGTTCCTGTACTGGATCGTGTTCACCGGCTATTCGATCGTTCAGCAATACCTGATCGCCGGCTGGGGATCACTCTTCCCGATCTTCGGCTGGACGCCCGGCTTCGCGGTCGATTACACGCCGCGTTTCGCACCCAAGATGCCGACACCCAAGCCGAGCAATCCCACACCTTCCACCAGTTCTGATAAGGGCGCAGGCGCACGCCCGACCGACCAAGACAACCGCACTGCGACCGACCGTGCGGCTGGCACAATCAAGCCGGCGAGAGGACGAAGCCGGCGAGGGAGACGGCGATGAGCGAATACCAGGAGTTCACCGGCAAGACAGTCGAGGAGGCGCTGCGCAATGCACGCGAAGCCTTCGGCTCGGCCGGGCTCGACGAGCTCGATTTCGAGATCCTCACACCCGGCAGTCGCGGCGTGCTGGGCATGGGCGCGGAGCCGGCCCGGATCATTGCCGCGCCGCGATCCGCATTGGGCGGGGCTGCGCCGCGGCGCGAGGCTGCGGCCCAGACGCCACTGCCACCGCCGCGTGAGCCGCGGGCCGATCGCGATGAGGGCGGCGAACGCGGCACCTACGACCGGCGCGGCAGTCGTGACCGCGACCGCGGACGAGGCGGATATGACAACCGGAGCCGCGCTCCGCGGCCGCAGAGTGGCGGTATGAGCGGGCCAGAGGCGGCCGCCGCGGCGGGCATGCGCCCGCCGCGCGATTCGTACCGCGGCGGCCGCCCCAATGACCGGGCCGATCGCAGTCGAAGCTACAGTCGTGACCGTGCCGGTTCGCTGTCCGACAGCGAGCAGGCCGAGGTGCGCGCGAACCGCGCCAATCTTTCGGTCGAACGCGAGGAAATCCAGGCGGCGGAAGCCAGTCCGGAGGCGCTCGAGGCCGGACGCGAGATCCTCGACGAGCTGCTCAAGCACATGGGCCTGACTGTGACGGTCAGCGTCGAGACGGGCGATACCTCCAAGCTCGACGTCCGTGGCAGTGACGCAGACAAGGAGGCACTCGGCGCGCTCATCGGGCGCAAGGGCGAGCGCCTGTCAGCGCTTCAACACCTCGTGAACCTGATGCTCTCGCGCAAGCTCGGTGCCTGGACGCGCGTGCTGGTCGACGTGGAGGATTACCGCGGCCGGCGCGAGCGCCAGCTTCGTGAGATCGCCACGCGTGCCGCCGAGCGCGTCAATGAGAGCGGCAAGATGCTCCAGCTTGAGCCCATGCCCGCTCTCGAGCGTCGCTGGATCCACCTGGCACTGCGCAACAACCCGGACGTCTCGACCCAGTCGATAGGCGAGGAGCCGCATCGCCGCGTGGTCATCCTAAAGCGCCAGTAAGTCCTCTTAACGTACGCATCAGCAGGCGGGCACAAGATCGTCTCTGTGATGCCATTTCCAGCGTGACTGGTGCTTGCTGGCACCACTCGTAAGGCGTTCAACCGGACCTTAGACCCAGCACGTCGAACTACCGCCGACGCTAGCATTTGAGCTCGATGACTTCTCGTTCCGACCCATACGCGCTCCCGTATTCCAGGGCCCAGGATCGCAACGCCGGTTACCGGCGCGCATCGTTTGCGTTCGTCCTGACATTCGTCGCAATCCTGTTGTTCATGGCGTCGTTCGCGATCGGTTACGCGCGCGTCAACCAGGACAAGGTGCTCCCCGGCGTCTCCGCCGGAGGCGTGTCTCTGTCCGGTCTGACGAGCGATCAGGCGGCCAACAAGCTGGCTGAGGCGCTGCCCAGCCTGGCCAAGGGCAACCTCGTCATTGACATCAACGGCGCCAGCCAATCAGTGCCGTACTCGTCGTTCGACCGGACCTACGACACCAGCTTCATGGTCGACCAGGCGATGGGCGTTGGCCGAGCTCCGAATTTCATTCAGCAGATCCAGGAGCAGCTGCGCGTCCTGTTCAACGGCGTTGACGTCAGTCCCCAGGTGAGCCTCGACAGCCAGAAGTTGGCGGATCAGGTGGCCGCGATTGCGCAGTCTGCCCAGAAGGACCCGATCAGCGCGTCCCTGTCGCGTGTTGACGGCAAGTACGTCGTCACTCCGGCACAGACCGGGCTCTCGGTCGACGCCAATGGCGCAGTCTCAGACGCGATAGCGGCGGTCAACAGCACCTCAACCGCGGACGCTTCGATCAGTGTTCACACTGCGACTGTTCCGCCCGTCATCTCGACCGACCAGGCACAGGCCGCCGCCGACACCTATGAGCGCGTGGTCGGCAGCGGAGTATCCATCGCCGGAGCGGAACTGTCGACCCAGATCACCGCCGACGAGCTGCGCGGCTGGTCGTATCTCCAGGAAGCGCCGGGTGGCGGCGCTTGGCAGGTTGTCATCGAGCGAGACCCAATTCGCCAGTTCGTCTCCGATTACGCCTCGCAGACCGACGTCGCGCCGACCAATGCCACGTTTGCCTTCCAAAGCGGCAGCATCGCCGTAGTGCCCAGCAAGGACGGTCGTGCCGCGGATGTGGATGCCACCACCGACAACATCATGGCCGCGCTACAGGCGCGTGTTGGCGGAGAGACGACGCCGGCGAACGTCGAGCTCGCGCTTGCCTCGGTTGCGCCAACGTTCACGACTGACGACGCGACTGCGATCCAGGGAAAGGTCACCAAGATCGGCGAGTGGACGACAAATTACGTGTCAGGCCCGCTCAACGGTAACGGCGTGAACATCCAGATACCTACCTCGAAGATCAACGGCTACGTCGTCAACCCGGGCGAATTGTTCGACTACCTCGAGGTCATCGGCCCGATCACCTCGCCGCCGTACACGGCCGGCGCGGCGATCATCCATGGGCACACGGTCGAAGAGGGCGTCCTGGGTGGTGGAATGTGCTCCTCGTCCACGACCCTATTCAATGCCGCAATGCGCGCCGGCCTGGACATGCAAGCGCGGCGCAACCACACGTACTACATCAGCCGCTACCCGGTCGGCCTCGACGCGACCGTGTGGATCGCGGGTCCGCACAGTCAGCAGACGATGTCCTTCGTCAACGACACCCAGTACCCGATCCTGATCAAGGGCATCAACCAGCCCAATAAGGTCACGTTCGAGATCTACGGCGTGCCTGATGGCCGAACCGTCCAGCTGTCCGACCCGATCATCACCAACGCCCAGACGGCTCAGACCTATTACGAATACACCGATTCATTGCCCGCGGGCCAGAAGTCCCTCCAGGAATTCACGGTGGACGGATTCGATTCGAGCGTCACGCGCACGGTCAAGGACGCGTCGGGCAACGTCATTCACACGGACACCTGGGTGTCGCACTACAAGACGATCAACGGCCTGATCCTGGTCGGACGTTATGCCGGCGATCCGCCCTCAGGCACACAGGTGCTCGAGGCCACCTGGAAGGCCAACCACCCCTAAGAGTTGAGGCTCGCCCACCGGCGGGCGTGACTATCGGCCGTCTTCCGGTCGAGCTACTTGGCTCGCATCTTGTTGTTCTTTGCGTCGTGGGTCAGCTCGACCAGCCCGAGCGCCTCCATGAGTGGCGGCATGTACACGCCGAAGCGGCCGCGCAAGCCCTTCTTCATTCCGTACCAGCCACCGACCGGGTTGTCCTCCGAACGGCCCCATGCCTCGACCGTGCCGGGAGCGGCGGGCTTCTGCTCGTCCGCGCCGCCCAGCTCCATCCAGTCACCGCGAGCCTTGAGCATTGCCTGGAGATCGTCGATCGCCCGCTTCTGGTACTTCAGCTGTGTGCCGCCGACCTGGCAGATGATCGCTGGTGGATCTGAGCTGTCGTCGAGCCACATCTGGTATTCGGACGTTCCGGGCGGGGTTCTGAGCTGCCAGGGATCCTCTTTTGTTCCGCTTCCCATAGCCACGTGACGGTGACCTCCTCAAACTGTTCGGACAGGCCCTGAACCATAGCCCATGACGCGTCGAAATCGACCGATGCGCGATTGTTCGGCCGGTCAAAATTCAGGCGTGACGCAGCCGGAGTTGGTCCAGCGCAAACACGGCAACGCCTACGAGATCTTCATCCTCGTACTGACGCTGTTTTCACTGCTCCTGATCTTGCTGCAGCTTCTGCCGATCGACAACGAGACCCGGTGGCTGGTCGCGGTCTACGACGACATCGTGTGTGTCATCTTCCTGATCGATTTCACCTACAACATGGTCTTGAGCCATCCTCGCCGCCAATACTTCATCAGCGAGTCTGGCTGGCTCGACTTGATCGGTTCGATACCTTCTGTCCCGTGGCTGCCGTACACGGGTCTGCTGCGCCTTGCCCGTGTCGCGCGACTCCTGCGCATCCGGCGTTCGCTGGGCGGCCAGGCAGGTCGCGAGTTGGTTCGAGACGTCATTCGGAACCGCGGCTCGTACGCGTCGTTCATCACCATCCTCGCAGCGGGCATCGTGCTGTCGCTGGCGAGCATCGCGGTGCTTCAATTCGAGTCGAAGTCGCCTGATGCCAACATCAAGACCGGCGGTGACGCACTGTGGTGGGGTGTCGTGACCATCACGACCGTCGGCTATGGCGACCGCTTTCCGATCACCTCCATGGGCCGCCTCGTGGGCTTCTTTGTCATGTTGTCCGGCGTTGGCATCATTGGTGCGCTTGCGTCGATCCTGGCCAGCTTCCTGGTTTCGTCACCTGCAGAAGAGGAGGGGCAGGTGAGGGAGTTGACCGGAACGGATACGCGTGCTGTAACGAACGAGGATCTGTCAGCAGAGCTGACTCGACTCAGCGCCGAGGTGGCGTCGCTCCGGGAGCAACTCCAGGCCCGCAACACATAAGAAAACGCGCCGTGGTGACGGCGCGTGGGAGCATTCGTTGGTGGAGATGGAGGAGGGTCGAACTCCTCGTCCAGAGCGTTCAGCCGGAGACCAGCTACGAGCGTGTCCGATGTTTTGTCGTCGATCGGCCGGTCCGCCATCGGCAGCGTACTGACCGCTCCATTCACGTTCCCTTGCGGGCTTTGCTACCGGCTACGTGACCTCGTCGATAGCGCATCCCCGCTAAATGACGCTTCCACAACCCGCGGGGAGGGGGCTGCTTCGACGCTCACCTTACCGCGTTAAGCGGCGAGGGCGAGAGCAGGCTGGCGGTTGCCAGTTACTTCGTTTTGCCACCTGATTAACGAGGCCTGATGGCAACCTCGGCTCGCGTTCTCCGGGGATCCCGCCCTGTCGAAACCACTCATCCCCAGACCTCTTAGTCTACCAGTAGAACGTCTGTTCGACAAGTGCCCGGTTCGGCGCCGGACCGGACACGTTCTCAGACGATTAGCAGCAACCGCCGCCGCAACAGTCGCAGTCGCAGTAGAGCATCAGCAACACCCCTCCTTTCCTGGGCAAAGTAGCTCGCACGCGTCGCCGCTCACGAGCGCCCGTTCCAAGTTGGCCAACTCAGCGTCCAGGTGTTCGAGTTCCGCGCGAGCCCGTGCGACCTCGCCACGGCGCTGCTCGACGCGAGCCGCGACCTCCGCCGACATCCGCTTCGAACCCTCCGCGCACATTGTCGCGAGGCGGCCAGCCTCTGCGAGGTCCACGCCAAGGCCGCGCAGCGAAGTCAGGACGCGCAACCTGCACACGTCGGCGTCGGCATATTCGCGATAGCCGTTGGCCGCACGCGGCGGCGCGGGCAGAAAACCTTGCGATTCGTAGAAACGAATGGCAGCGGATGTCGTGCCAGCCCTGTCGGCGAGCTCTGAAACTCTCATGCCGTGAGCGTAGACCTTCGAGTTACTTGAAGGTCAATACCTGATTTCTCAGAGCGGTCGAGCCCAGTCGCTGACCATTCCGTTGGCCGCATCTGAGGACACCCGGGACCAGCCACTGCGCGCGAAGCCGCGACTCTCGTACAGACCATGGGCTCGGAGGTTGTCATCGTGCGTCAGCAGATGTATGCGCGCGAAGCCGAGGTCCCGTGCATCGTCGATCACCGTGTCCAGCAGGAGCGCACCGATGCCTTTGCCCCACTTTTCGGGCTCCACGAATATCAAATCGAGGTAGCACAGGCCGGGGACAATGGGCCCTGCGCCGAAATCCTCACGCGACTGCATCGCTGCCGCAAAGCCGACGACCTGGTCCTCATCGAGAGCCACGTAGAACCACACCTCCGCTGCCGCCAGCGTTGAGCGAACCTCGCTGGCGCGAGCCTCCGGGACAGGGCGCTCGGGGTGACGCGCAGTGCCGCACGCGACGAAGATGGCCACCGCCACTTCGATGTCATCGCCCCGGCCCGGTCTGACAGTGGTCATTCGCGGGAGGCAGTGAGCGGCCGTACCCATTCGCTGGCCATGCCGCTGGCAGGGTCGAGGGACATTCTCGACCTGCCTGTTGGCTCGAAACCGCGTCGAACGTAGAGTCGCTGCGCCCGCTCGTTGTCGTCATTTACCACCAGGTCCATGCTGACGTAGCCGCGGCGGGCGGCCTCACCGATGACCGTGTCGAGCAGCAGCAGTCCGATTCCCCGACCCCAATACTCGGGCGCAACAAATAGCTGGCCCAGGTGGCAAACACCCGGAATGATCGGACCTGCACCGAAGTCCTCGCGTGACGGCATTGCCACTGCCATGCCGACCGGAACGGCCTCGTCGAAGGCCATGAAGAACCAGGTCGTGGCTTGTAACAGTCCGGAGCGCACCTCGTCCCGGACGAACTCCGGCGTCGAACGGCCGGGATTGCGAGCAGTACGGGCGCGCACGTAGATGTCGAGGGCCGCGTCCAGGTCCGTCGGCTTTCCGGGCCGGACAGAGAGACTCACAACAGGGCTGCGGCTTTCGCCGCGAGCTCCTCCGCACTGGTTCGCTCCGCCTCGCTGAGTGGCTCCTGATGAGCGAGCGCGAGTACGCCGAGTGTCCGATCCTGTGCCGCGCCACGGCCGATGGCAATGTGGCTGCGCAGGGCTGGGCCACCGGGCGCGATCGGACTCACGTCAAAGGCGCTTTTGCCGTCCTGGGCAGTTCGCGCGATCGGATGGCCCGGCGCCTGGACGGCCGTGATGAGGGCGTCGAGTGGAGCGCCCGTGACTCCGGCCGCTGCCGCCAAATCGAGGCGCCCGGAAGGTCCAATGACAAAAATCGCGGCCGACACCGATCCCGTCTGAGTGAGTGCCTCGTCCGCGACTTCTTGGAGGTTCGAGATCCCCATGGACCTACCTCCGCCCGCGTTGGACGTCGGCCAGCTCGCGTTCCATATCGCGCCGGGAGTCCCGGTCGGCGATGTCGCGTCGTCGATCATGCAGTTGCTTGCCCTTCGCCAGGCCAAGCTCGACCTTGGCGCGACCCTTGTCGTTGATGTACAGGCGCAGCGGAACCACAGTCAGGCCCTTGGCGGCGGCGCGGCCCATGAGCTGATCGATTTCCGTCCTGTGCAGGAGCAGCTTGCGGTCGCGGCGCGGCTCGTGGTTGTAGCGGTTGCCCTGCTCGAAGGGCGCGATGTGCGCACCGAGCAGCCATGCCTCGCCCTTCTCGACCCTGGCATATGCGTCAGACAGGTTCACCTTGCCTGCGCGGACGCTCTTGATCTCCGTGCCGGTGAGGACGAGGCCCGCCTCGAACGTATCCGTGATGGTGTATTCGTGGCGCGCCCTTCGGTTGAGCGCGATCGTCTCAGACATGCTTCAGGAGTCCCGGACACACGAACGCCGGCCCACAGTGGGCCGGCGTTTCGCGGCGGCTTACACCACTCCCGGGTGTCAGCTCAGTTAGAGCGTCTCCCCGGAGGTGGTGCAGCGTGACTTATCCGACACTGCACATCACCTCCTTTCGTTCCTTCCCACCTTACCCAAAAGCAAGCGGTGCTGCAAGCGACAACTCGAGCACCGACTGATCGTTGAGCGCCTGGGGCGACGGTGAGGGCGAGGGCGGCGGCGGGGTCGGCGGGGCAGGGAATGTTGCACCTGGATTGGCCAGCTGGTTCAGGACCACCTCGATGCCCTTATCGAGAACGGCATCCTGGTTGGCGGGCTGGTTGTCCGGCGGCGTGATCGGAACGTTCGGCTCGAGGCCGACGCCGTGGATCCACGTGAGATCCGGTGTCAGCCACTTGCGCACGGAGAGGCGGTAGCCGCCGTCGCCGGGCAGCTCCTTGAACTCCTGGATCGTGCCCTTGCCGTAGGTCTTCTCGCCGACGAGCTGTCCGCGGCCGTTGCCCTGGATGGCTGCCGAGACGATCTCGGACGCGGAGGCGGTGCCGCCATTGACGAGAACCACGACCGGGATGGCCGGACTGGTGGCCACGCCCCCGGCAACAGGCTGCTGTGGCTGCGGATCGCCGGTCGACGCCTGTTCGTAGTAGAGCGGCTTGTCGCCGACGAACTCCGAAGCGATCTTCTGCGCCGCGTCGACATAGCCGCCGGGGTCGTCGCGGAGGTCGAGGATGATGCCCTGCACTTTGTCCGTGTTGACCAGCTCGTCGAGCAGGTTATGGAAGTCATCACTCGAGCCGGAGCTGAAAGCCGCGAGCTTCATATAGCCGACCTTTCCGCCGGCGAGCACCTGAGTCGTGACGTCCTCGCGCTGAATGACGTCGCGCGTGACAGTGAAGTCCATGCTCGTGCCGCCCCGATCGACGGTTATCTCGACGTTCGTGCCCTTTGGACCGCGGAGCTTTCCGGCGACGTCGTCCACCGTCAGGCCGTTGGTCGTCGTGTTGTCGATGGCCACGATCTGGTCGTCGTCTGCAAGTCCAACCTTTTGCGCCGGGGAGTTACGCACGACGTGTGTGATCACGAGGTGGCACGTGTCTGAGATCGTCTCGCAGGAGCTGCCCTGGTCGTCACTCGTCTGGACCTGGACACCGACGCCGGTGAATTCGCCGGACAGGCCGCTCAGCGTGGCGGTGTACTGCTCCTGGGTCAGGTACTGGCTGAAAGGGTCGCCAAGCGCGGTGAACAAGCCACCGATCGCGCCCTCAACGAGGAGGTGTGGATCGACCGGCGTCCTGCCGACGTAGTTCTGGGTGATGTCGTTGTATGCGTCCCAGAACGGCCGAAACAGATCCTGGTCCGCGGCGGCTGTGCCGGGCGTCGCGCCGGCGAGGCGGCCGAGAGTAAAGCCGGAGACAAACAGCGCGGAGCCGCCAATCGCGGCGACCAGCACGATCGCCAGGAGTCTCGAGAGATGGACGCCGCCGCGACGCGGCGCGTCGATCGGCGGGAGGTCTGCATCCACGGAGGAATGGGGTGCAGGCGGAGAGTCGGAAGCAGCGGGGATATCGGACATGGAAGAGGGGAAACCTCGAGAGGAACGGGCGTCGAGTGTAGGTCTGGCGGGCGATTCGATCAGGGAAGGGCGTATGACGCGGGCAGGTAGCGGCTGTGATCGATGCGCACCTCGTTGGCGCAGTAGATCGCCGGCGGCCCTTCGAGGCGCATGCCCGCGTGGAGAAGTGCCACGAACGTCTCGTTCGCCGAACCGGGAACGTTGACCAGCCACGTGTCGACGTCGGGCATCTCCGCGAGGAGCCGGCCGCAGAACGGCAACAAATGCTCCTCGCGGCGCACGACAAAAGGCCCCAGGCGGCCGACCTCCTGGATGTAGCCGTAGCCGACCAGGTCCCTTCCCGCGAATAGGCCAAAACGCTTGCGGCCGAACTCCTCCCACCACTCGTGATCCGCCACGCGCGTCAAGCCACAGACTTCCATGTCGAGCGGCTGCGTCTCAGCGGCCTTGATGGGGCGATAGGTCAGGCTCCCGGGCAGGGCCGGCAATTCCGTCCGTGGCTTGCCGGTCAGCATGTAGATCGGCTCGCGCGGCGTCATGCCGTACCACGAGTAGAGCGCGGCTGAGATCGGCTGGTATGACGCGATTGCGACCGCTCTGTAGGTCGAGTCGTGCATCGACAGCTCGAGCAACCTGCGTCCCACGCCGCCAGACTGCCGATCTGGCAGCACGAACAGGAATCCCAGGTAGACCATCTCCTGGTAAGCAATCGAGCCGCCAAAGCCGATGATCCGGTCGTCTTCTTCGGCCACCCACCAGCGGTCCGGTGCCAGGCGCTGCATGTGCCTGTACAGCCGAACGAGCGCCTCGCGATTGCGCGGCGAGACAGGCAGACCGCGGCTCGCCGAGAGCGCATCGTCTGCCGTGTACAGGACATCGGCGCACGTCTCAAGATCCGCCGGCGTCGCCGGACGGAAGTTCGTCTGGGGCGTCGTCATCCGGCGGGGACTGGCTGCTCGGAAGTCGCCACCCGCTCGAGCTCGGCGAGCATGAACGCGTCCAGATCGCCGTCGAGAACTTCGTTCGTGGCGCTCGTCTCGTAGTTCGTGCGGTGGTCCTTGACCATCTGATACGGGTGAAGCACATAAGAGCGGATCTGGTTGCCCCAGCCCGCCTCGACGTGCTCACCGCGCAGCTGGGCCAGCTCTCGCTCACGCTCCTCGAGCCGCCTCTCCAGCAGCCGCGCCTTGAGCACCTTCATCGCGAACTCACGGTTCTGGTGTTGCGATCGCTCGTTCTGGCTCTGGGCCACGATGCCGGTTGGGATGTGCGTCAGGCGCACCGCCGAGTCGGTCTTGTTGACGTGTTGGCCACCCGCACCCTGGGAACGGAACGTGTCGACCTTGAGGTCTTCCTCCGGGATATCGCCAACTTCCGTGTCGTCCTCGACCTCAGGCAGTACCTCGACGAGCGCGAAGGTCGTGTGACGCCGCTTCTGCGAGTCGTATGGCGAGATGCGCACCAGTCGATGTACCCCGCGTTCGGCGCGCAGGTGGCCGTAGCTCCACCGGCCCTTTATCGCGACCGTGACGCTCTTGAGCCCCGCCTCCTCGCCCTCGAGTTGGTCGATGATCTCCGTCCCGTACTTGTGGCGCTGCGCCCAGCGAAGGTACATGCGTAGCAGCATCTCGGCCCAGTCGGTGGCCTCTGTGCCACCTGCTCCGGCGGTGATCGTGAGGATCGCGTCGTTCTCGTCGTATTCGCCCGAAAACATCAGCGACGTGCGCAACCGGTCATAGTCCGCCTGGAGCGTGGAAAACTCTGAGTCCAGACCCGCGGCCATCTCGGTGTCACCCGATTCGTCGGCGAGCTGAGCCAGCTCGAGCAGGTCGTCCACGTGCTCGATAAGCGAGTTCCACGTCGCGATCTCGTCACGCAGGCTTTCAGCTTCGCGCAGCACCTTCTGAGCCGCGCGCTGGTCAGCCCAGAAGTCGGGTGTACTGGCTTCCGCGTCGAGCTCGTCGACGCGTGCCTGTTTGGCGGCTAGGTCAAAGGCGCCCCGATGTCGCGTGGATGCGCTCGACCAGGTCGCGCAGCTGGGAAGTCTCCATCTATCCGGCGACTACCTCTGCCCTGAGGCGCAATTCCTGGAGCATGATCGGACGCAGCTCAATGATGCGCAGCGCCGTCTTGCTCCTGGCGACGACGGGGTTGACACATGGACAGTATCCGTTGTGCGGGCAGACCCCGCAGTTTCCGTCGCAGTCCAGCGTCATGGCGTAGCTGCAGGAACGGCACTCTCGCTCGCAGGCGATGAGGTCGACGAACGAGTCAACCAGTGCCTCCTGCGCGGGCTCAGCGGCTTTCACGGTAAGCCAGACTCCCTTAGCGCCCGGGCAACCCTCAACCCCGGGAACGTGGTTAAACACATTCACCGGAGGAGGCACGGCCTCCGGAGGCGGGTCCTGCCGAGTATGCCAGCCGATCCCGACATGCTCAAGGGGTCAATCGTGATTTTGAGCGTGAAAATCGCTCAAAAGGACGAGATTCTGGCGGATTAGGACTTGGGAGCCATCTCCTGGGCTATTCCGGACGGCGTGAGCTGCTCGCTCAGGAGCCGACTGAATCGCTCGATCTGGCCCTGCCGATCGCCTGCCTGCTCGACCCAGCGCGTGGTCAGCTCCTCGCCACCTGCGTAGCAGAAGACGTAAGCGCGCCACAGCGGATGAGTCACGAACTCGACCATCTTGTGCGCCCGCTCCGGCGTTGCGAAAGCGTTCTCCTCGAGGAATGCGACGACGTCGTCCTCCGACCGCCCTTCGACGTGGAGCTGCAACGCAGCGTCACCCTGAATACCCCTGAGATGATGCAGCGCGGCACGAATCTGCCAGTTGCGCTCGATCTCGTCGGAGCCCATCGGGATGCCGGCCTGTTCGCAGATTCCGTGCAGCATCTGCTTCCATCGCGGTTCATCGGCGGTGAAACGGACGCCCGTCTCCGCGAGCCCCTCGCTTATGTATGCCTCGGGCGTGTTGATGAGCTGCACGCTGGACTCGTAGCGACTCTGCTCGCGCACAAGGCGCTGTTCCTTGGATGTGTGCTCGAGATGGTGGCCGGGGTACGCCTCATGCGCGAGCAGGCTCATCAGGCCCGGGGCGCGGACGGGCAGGTCCGTGTTGACCTCGATGCGCGAATGCAGATTGCCGTCGTACCAGTTGTAGGCGCCCCACGGCTCGTTGGTGACCAGGCTGATCGACAAGTCCTCGCCGTCCGGGAGGGTGAATGTGTCGGCTGCGGCCCGCCGGAGCTGAGAGGTAACCCAATCCACGATTGGCCGAAGCTCGTTGACCGGGACCGTGAGCGTCTTCTCGTGAGCCTCAAGCCGTTCGCGCAGGTCCCCACTGCCCGGCAGCAGCCGATCGAGCTCGTTACGGACACGGGCGTAGGTCTCGCGTGGCGTCTGGGCGGCGGAAGCATCAAAGCAACGCCGGACGAGATCCTCGTAGTCGAAATCCTCGCCGTCGAGTTGCCGTGCGATGGTCTCAGTCGCGATCAGCTGCCTGTCGAGCCAGCGGGCGCGCTGTGCGTCCGCGACTTCGTCGAGGCGCGCCCTCAGCGCAACGGAGCGCTGCGCAAGATCCGCGGCGCGCGCCTTCTCCGCAACGGCCTGCTGTTTGACCTCAGGCGGCCCGAAATACGCGTCGACTACACCGTCCTGCAGCTCGCCGAGCGACAGGCCGATGAGCAGGTACTCGTGCGCGATATCGTCGATCACCTTGGGCTGGCCGGTTCGACGAGACGCTCGCGAATACGCGCAACCTGGTTTTTGGTGACGCCCGCGCCGAGCAGATATTGCTCGACGCTCCCATATGTCTTCTCGACGTGCTGGAGCATCTCGAGCATCGCCTCCCGCGTGGGCCTGGCCAGTTGGCGCATTCGTTCGCGGTCTTCTTCGTCGACGGTCGCAATCCACTCGTCGATGAGCTTCTCGTAGGCGAGCATCGTCAAGGTGTAGTCGTCCGCAACGACGTCGTCCGCGACGCCGGCCAGCGACAGCAATATGCCGACGGACATTCCGGTCCGATCCTTGCCCGCATGGCAGTGAATGAGCACGCCACCGGGTTGGGCGTCGGCGACGGCGGCTGCAATCTTGGCCACCCCCGGCCGGTGGAGGTCGATGTCCATCCTGTTGAGCTCGCCCAAGTGCCATGCCGTGCTCTGCGTCGCCGCGACACGTGCCAGTTGTTCGTCGGTCAGCTCGCTTACGAATGAGACGTTGACGTAGGCGGGATCACCGGGTGCAGGGGCGTCGCGAAAGGGGTAGTCGACGTCGCGGGCCAACTCTTCGGAGGTACGCACGTCGACGATGGTGCGGATGCCGTGGCCAATGAGAGCAGCGCGGCCGGACGGCGTCAGGCGAGTCAGGACATCCGATCTTGCCAACGCTCCGGGACGAATCCTGCGGCCGTCAGCCGTCGGCAAGCCGCCCGTGTCGCGTGCGTTGAGCGCGCCCTCCCAATCCAGGATGCGTTCTTCACCCGCGAGCTTCGTCGAGTCGCTCAACTCCCGTGGCAGCGCTTGTATTTCTTGCCGCTGCCGCACCAGCACGGATCGTTGCGGCCTATCTTGGGGCCGTTGTTGGTGACCGGAGCCGGCTTGGCCGCCTGGCCAGGGTTGCCGCCGGGCACGCCTTCGCTCGCGGTTTCGTCGCCGTGCTGATACTGGATGCCGCGGCGGCTGGCAGCGGCCAGTGCTGGTGGAACCACCGCGGGCGCCGCCGCGGCGGCGCGCGCGCCATTGCCATTGCCGTCCGGGGCATCGGCGTGGAACGTGCCGTCCGAGTGAACGTGGCCGCCCTCGACCGGAGTGATCTGGTCGGTTTGTCCGCCGCTGACCTGGGCCCCGGTGACGCCGGTGCCGGTCTGTCCGAACTGCGACGGAATCGGCATCGGGAACGTCTGAGGCTGCGGAACCTGTTGGACCTGGACGCGGAAGATGTTGTTGGCAACCTGCTTGCTTATGAAGCCGCGCAGCTCCTCGTACAGCTTGTACGCCTCGCGCTTGAACTCGTTGAGCGGATCCGTGCCGGCATAGCCGCGCAGGCCGATGCCGCGCCGCATGTCGTCGAGCTCAGTCAGATGGTCGACCCACAACGCGTCTATCGTGCGCAGCAGCACGAGTCGCTCGACCTGGGCCCACGTGCCCTCTCCCAGCTCCTTCTCGCGCATCTCGAGCGTTGAATCCACAACGTCGCGCAGATGCTCAGTGATGTCCTCGCGTACACCGATGTCGGCCAACGTCTGCGCGGAGACGTCCTCGCCGGTCAAGCCCATCTGGGTCAGCTCGAGGGACAGGCCGTCGAAATCCCAGTCGTGGGGAGACTCGGCGCCCATGAACCTTTCGACCAGCGAATCGATCTCTTCGTCGACGAAGTCGCGCACGGTGGCGGTCAGGTCTTCGTTGCGCAAGACCTTGTCGCGCTCTGCGTAAATCGTCTCGCGTTGCTTGTTGATGACGTCGTCGTATTCGACGACGCGCTTGCGGATGTCGAAGTTGTAGCCCTCGACACGCGACTGGGCACTCTCGATGGTGCGACTCACCAGGCGCGATTCGAGGGCCATGTCACCCTCGAGGCCCATGCGCTCCATGAGGCCAGCGACTCGGTCCGAGGCGAACCGCCTCATCAGGATGTCCTCGAGCGACAGGTAGAAGCGAGATGAACCAGGATCGCCCTGGCGTCCGGCGCGGCCACGCAACTGGTTGTCGATTCGGCGCGCTTCGTGCCGCTCGGTACCGATGATGTGCAGACCGCCGGCCTCAACGACCTTGGCATGGTCGCGGTCGACCTCGGCCTTGACCTTCGCCATCGCTTCGTCGAGCTGTTCCTGGGTCGCTTCGGCGGGGTTGATGCCCTTGCGGTGCAATTCCGTCGATGCCATGCCCTGAGCGTTGCCACCGAGCAGGATGTCAGTTCCGCGGCCGGCCATGTTGGTGGCGATCGTTACCGCGCCGGAGCGACCGGCCTGGGCGACGATCGGTGCTTCCTTCTCGTGGAACTTGGCGTTGAGCACCTCGTGCTTGATGCCGCGGCGCTTGAGCATCTCCGACAGCACTTCGCTCTTCTCGACGCTGGTCGTACCCACGAGCACCGGCCGGCCGGCTTCGGTCATCTCCACGACCTCGTCGATGAGCGCCTCGAACTTGGCGTTCTCGGTGCGGTAGACGAGGTCGGCGTCGTCCTCGCGAATCATCGGCCGGTTCGTCGGCACGGAGACAACTTCGAGGCCGTAGATCTTGTAGAACTCCTCCTGCTCGGTCATCGCCGTGCCGGTCATTCCCGACAGCTTCTCGTACAGGCGGAAGTAGTTCTGGAACGTGATCGTGGCGAGGGTCACCGACTCGCGCTGGACGCGCAGGCCTTCCTTGGCCTCGATCGCCTGGTGGAGGCCCTCCGACCAGCGCCGTCCGGGCATCTTGCGCCCGGTGAACTCGTCCACGATGACGATCTCGCCGTCCTCGACGATGTAGTCACGGTCACGCTGGTAGAGGGCGTGGGCCTTGAGGGCCTGCTCGAAGTGGCGAGCCAGGCGCGGGTCCGCGTCGAACATGTTGTCGACCTTGAGCAGCTTCTCGATCTTCTCGATGCCCTCTTCGGTCGGCGAGACGGCGTGTTCCTTGAGGTCGACGAAGTAGTCGCCGCCCTCCTCGTCGCCTTCCGGGCGGCCCTTGAGCCGCGGCACCAGGCGGGCGAACTGGTAGTAGAGATCCTCCGACTCCTCGGCCTGGCCGCTGATGATGAGCGGTGTGCGCGCCTCGTCGATGAGGATGTTGTCGACTTCGTCGACGATCGCGAAGTAGCGCTCGCGCTGAACGCGCTCGCTCAGTTCCGTGACCATGTTGTCGCGCAGGTAGTCGAAGCCGAACTCGTTGTTCGTGCCGTAGGTGATGTCCGCGGCGTATGCCTCAGCGCGCGCGACGGGGCGCAGGTTGATGAGGCGCTCGTCCGTGCCGCGGTGCTCCGGGTCGAATACGAATGCGCTCTCGTGCTGGATGATGCCGACGCTCAGGCCGAGGCCGTGGAAGATGGGACCCATCCACTGCGGGTCGCGCTTGGCCAGGTAGTCATTGACCGTGACCACGTGGACGCCACGGCCGGACATCGCGTTGAGTGCCGCGGCCAGGGGCGCGACGAGGGTCTTGCCCTCGCCGGTCTTCATCTCCGCGATCTTGCCCTGGTGCAGGACGGTGCCGCCGATCAGCTGGACGTCGAAGTGGCGCATCCCAAGCTTGCGCCGGCTGATCTCGCGTGCCGCCGCGAACACCTCTGGCAGCGCGTCGTCGAGGACGCCCTGCAGGTGTTTGATGTCTTCCTTTTCGCGCGCCCGGCGCAGTTCGCGGCGGCGCTCGGAGCTTTCGTTGGTGAGCTCGTCCTCCGACGGCTCGGACGGCGCTGCATCTTCTCGGATCTCGTCGCGCAGCTCGACCATGCGCTGACGAATTTCGTCATCCGTCAGGTCCTGGAACTCAGCTTCGAGTGAATTGATCTCTTCGACGAGGGGATTGAGACGCTTGACGACACGGTCGTTCGAGTCGACGAAACGGGAAATGAAGTTCTTCACGGGCCGTCAAGTATAGGCGGAGCTCGCTCGCGAGCCGCCCGGCCGACCGTGTGTCAGGTCGCTTTTGACTCCCGCGATGATGCGATGGCGGCGTTTGCGGGCGCCGAATCGTCGGCGTGGACTCCGTTGCCACTCGTTTTCGGCTTCACGCCTTCGAGTTCATCGAGTTGTTGAAGTAGCGGTCGTGCCCCGAGTTGCCCAAGAACCTCGCGCGCTTCTCGTAGCGGCTCAGCCACAGCCGGATCGTCCGCGCCGAGGAGCCTGACCATTGCAATGCGTGCCAGAGCTCCATCGAGCACCACGTGCAAGGAGTCCCAGTTCTTGAATGCCTCCGCGTAAAGTTCGAGAGCCTCGTCCCGGTCGTTCGCCAGGGCCGCGAAGCCCGCCCGGATCTCGGCGCGCACGGCGTCTGCCTCAACGCTGTGAATGATCAACGCCTCGAATGTGTCGAAGAAGCGTCGTGCGCCGGCCGCATCTCTGGCGAATAGACACGCTCGTGCCGCGCGAGGAACGTCGTAAATCTGATTCGTCGCATTGAGCTCGGATGATCGCCACCACTCGTTGGCAGCCGCGCTGAAGTCGCCCAAAGCAAACCGATGTGCTGCCAGCGCGCCGTAATAGTTCGATTCGACGACTTGATTCTTGGATGCCTCGGCGTGACGCCGATGTTCATCGAGCATCGCCTCGACGTGATCGCCACGGTAGGCCATGACTTCTTCGATGCCGCGCACGACGTTCATTCGATCGGCCTGCTCGAGATCCTCATCGAGCAGTCGCCGTCCCTCAGTAACGACCCAATCCCACTCGCCGAAGCGCGCCCCGGTTTCGAGGGCATTGCCGGACGCGGTCGCCAGCGAGGATCGGAAGCCGTACTTGCGAGCAAGTGCCATGGCCTTTCGCGCAGCCGTGAGCGATTCTGTTGGGTCACGGCCAAAATCGCCCGCACTGATGTTGATCAATCCGCGAATCGCAGTAAGCCACAGTCCATTCGTCTCGGCCAGTTGTTGGCCGGCACGCAAAGCCGCCTCGCCTTCGTAGGACCTGCCCGCCATGCGGATCAGTGACCCCTTGGTGATCAGTACATCGGCAATAAGCGGCACGTCACCGACTTTCTCAGCTCGCCCAAGGGCCTGGTCGGCAATCGGGATCGCCTCCTCGCGGCGTTCGGCCAGCCACAAGCCGCGGGCAAGCTGGTGCTCAATCATGGCAAGGGCAAACTGATCGTCCAGATCGGCGAATTCGGCCGCGGCTGGAGCCAACATCTCGATTACCTGATCCGGATGCCGCGAGGCCATGGCCACTCCGAAGCGTCCCATGGCCAACGCGGTCCCCGCTCTGTCTCCCAGGGCGCGACGGCGCTCTATGGCTTCGCGCAGGAGAGTTTCCGCGGACTCGAGACGTCCTGCGGCAGACGCGGCTCCGCCAGCTTTCTCGAGCAGATCTGCGATCTCGGCGGGATCGTCGGTTACTTCGATCGCTTCCTTGAAATATTCAGCTGCCTGCAGATGGCTTCCCAGGGAACGCGCACGATCAGCCGCGGCGCGCAATGCAATCTTGGCCTGGGCGCCCAAGGCCTGAGCCTCTGGACCCTTGGCCGATGCCCGGTAGGCCGCCAGATAGTGCGCTGCCAGCACGCCAGCAAGCTCTTCGTCGCCGAGGGATTCGTAGTAACGCGCAGCAGCAAGGTGCCGAGCGCGCTTCTCTGGCTTGGCCAGCGTGCCGTACGCAACTTCGCGGATGAGCGCCTGGACGAAGACGTATTGGCCGCGTTCCGGTGATCGCGCGTCGGCCTGGTGCGCAAGCAGCTCGCGCCGCACCAGCACGCGAAGATGTTCTTCCACGGTGGCCCGATCAACGCCGGAGACTGCGCTCAGAGCGTCGACACTGAAACTCTGACCGGTCACCGCGGCGTCCTGGATCAAACTGCGCTCTGCGGGATCGAGCGCATCCAGTCGAGCCGCGATGAGGGCTTGAAGCGTCTCCGGCACGGCTATGGCCGAGAGGTCAGTTACCGGTTGGTACGCTCCGCCCGCTTGAACAAGTTTGCCGTCGGCGACAAGCATGCGCACGGTTTCCATCGCATATAGCGGGATGCCATCTGCGCGCGACACGATCGCGTGCGCTGCACGGTCGGGTAGCCCGGGCACGAGTCCGCCCAGCAGTTCGCGCATCGCGGGCTCCGGCAGGGGCTCGAGGCCGAGCGAGACAAAATTGCGCCGTCCGGCACCCCAACCGCTGCGGCGGTCGAGCAACTCTGGTCGCGACAGCGTGATGATCATCAGCGGCACGCCGCGACTCCAGTCGAGCATGTCGTCGATAAAGTCGAGAAGGCCGTCGTCGGCAAGCTCCAGATCCTCGAAGAGAAGCACAACGGGTCCTACCTGGGCGATCCGTTCGAAGAAGGTCCGCCATGCAGAGAAGAGCTCTTCGCGCGTTCTCTTTGCCGAGGCGTCGACGCCCAGCAGAACCAGCAAGGCACTCTCGATCCATTCGCGCTCATCGTCATCGAGAACCCACTGCACGAGCATCTCGCGCACTTTTGACCTCGTGGTCTGCTCGTTGTCGCCCTCGGCCAGCCCGGCGCGGAAGCGAACCATCTCGCCCAGCGCCCAGAAGGAAATCCCTTCGCCATACGCCGGCGAACGGCCGGCGTGCCAATAGACGGTATCCACGATGCCGTCGATGTAGCGCGACAACTCACTGACCAGGCGGCTCTTACCAACACCGGCCTGACCAGTTATCGAAACGAGGCGCGGACGTTTCTCGCGTGCGGTCGCATGGAAGAGGTCCTTGAGCAGCCGGAACTCGTCGTCCCGCGCGACCAAGGGCGCCTCGAGACGGTCTGCTCGACCTCGACCGCCACGCTCGGCAATGACGCGCAGCGCCCTGAACGCGTTGACCGGTGCTGTCTTGCCCTTGAGCTGCTGGGCACCAACCGCCTCGAACTCGATCGCCGCGCTTGCCGTGCGCTGGGTCGCATCGTCAACGAGAACCGTTCCTGGAGGTGCCACGGATTGAAGCCGACTCGCCGAATTGACCAGGTCTCCGGCCACCATCCCCTGATCGCGTGCCCCGATTGTTACGGCCGCCTCGCCGGTCAGGACTCCGGCGCGCGCCTCCAGACCGGGTGCCAGAGCCGGTACCGCGTCGACGAGGTCGAGTGCGGCGCGTACAGCGCGCTCGGCATCGTTTTCACGGGCCGCGGGCACACCCCAGACCGACATGACCGCATCGCCGATGAACTTCTCGACTGTGCCGCCGTAACGCTCGATGATCTCGCGCGCCAGTTCGAAATAGCGCGACAACAGATCTCGCGTGTCCTCAGCGTCACGAACTTCGGAAAGAGTCGTAAAGCCGACCAGGTCTGCAAAAACGACCGATACAAGTCGTCTTTCTGCGACGGGCGCCGGCCGAACGTGTATGGGGGCCGCGTTGTTCTCGGTGTCCGTCGAGGCGTCGTCCACCCGGGTTCCGCAGGAAGAGCAGAACTTCGCCCCCGCGACGAGCGGCGTGCCGCAGTTCGCACACGCCATGCGCATCGCGGAACCGCATTCAAGGCAGAACTTTGCTGCGGCATCATTCTGCGTTCCGCAGTTAGCGCACAGCACGTATCAAACCCTCCGAGACGGGCGAGGAGTTACAGCGTAGACGCCACGATCAAGATGACCGCAAGCAGGGCGCTGGCGCAATCAGCCCCAGAAACCGGTCCCATACCCGATGACGATCAGGAAGAAAGTCAGCGTTGCGAGAACCACCCAGAAGAGCACTGCCATGCGGCTGCTCGTGGGTGCGCGTTCCGGGTTCTCGAGGGGCGCTGGTGCCCAACGACGCGACACCAGCCGGCTGCGCCATGTTCGCTGCGCGGCCGGATTTGGCTCGAGGCCATCAGGTCCGGGACGATAAAGCTTCAGGCTCAACGGTGCGCGCTCACTTCGGGCTCATCCTGGCGCGGGCGGCTGATCTTCGCCTTTGGGAAGGTCTCGTCGTCGTCGTCGCCGTCCTGCTCGTCCCACAGGAGCATCTCCTGGACGAGTTGCAGGTCTTCCGAGAAGAGAGCCCCGACCGACTCGCCCCGATGGATCCTGCGAATGGCCTCTCCGATGAGCGGCGCGACTGAGAGCACCTTGATACGCGGCAGCTGCTTGGCCGGCGGCAGTGGGATCGTGTCTGTGATCACGACCTCCGTGATCTCGGAGTTGCGCAGCCTGTCGATGGCCGGGTCTGAAAGGACGCCGTGCGTGGCACAGGCGTAGATCTCCGTGACTCCTTCTCGGATGAGCGCGCGCTCGATCTCCATGAGCGTGCTCGCCGTGTCGATCTCGTCATCGACGATGATCGCGCGTTTGCCCCGGACCTCGCCGATGACGTTGAGCAGCTCGGCCATGTCCATGTTGCCTTGGCGGCGCTTCTCGATGACTGCGAGCGGCGCCTCAAGGATCTCGGCAAAGGTGCGCGCGCGCTTGGCAAAGCCAAGGTCCGTGACCACCACGAGGTCGTCGAGCTCGAGGCGCTTGAAGTAGTTCGAGAGCATGTGGACGGCCGTCAGCTCGTCTACCGGAATGTTGAAGAAACCCTGGATCTGCCCCTGGTGGAGGTCCATTGTGAGCAGTCGATCCGCACCCGCGACGCTGATCATGTCCGCTACGAGACGGGCAGTAATCGGCACGCGAGGCTGGTCCTTCTTGTCCGATCGGCCGTAGGCGTAATACGGGATGACGGCCGTGATGCGGCCTGCGCTGGCACGCTTGAACGCGTCGATCATGATCAGCAGCTCCATGATCGACTTCTGCACCGGCCGATTCGTGGGCTGGATGATGAACACGTCCCGGTCGCGCGCGTTGTCCTCGATCTTGACGAAGATGTTCTCGTTGGCGAACTCGAACACCTCGACATTGCCGAGGTCACGGCCAAGGTAGCGCGCGATCCTGCGCGCGAGGTCTGGATTCGCGTTGCCCGTGTACAGGTCGAACTGGTCGCTCGTATACGGGTTCATGGCACGGCTGCCGAAAGCGGTCACGGACTATGGCCCTCCCGACGGGGCGCCATTGTCGGGCATGTCACTGCCATCTGTCACGGGGTTGTCTTCGCGATTTTCGGCCCGGAAGACGGCGATTCCCGCGACTTCGTCGCCTTCGTTGAGTCTCATCACGATGACGCCGCGCGCCTGGGAGCCGTAGCGGTTGACGCTGTCGACGTCCGTGCGCACGACCTGGCCGCTCTTGCTGATCAGCAGGAGCTCTTCATCCGTCTCGTCGACGAGCTCGACCGCCGCGACGCGCCCGGTCTTGCCACCCTCGATCGGGATGAGCGTCACGCCCTGTCCGCCGCGATGTTTTCTGTTGAAAGCCGTTGCAGCGACGCGCTTGCCATAGCCCGTCTCGCTCAGGACGAGGATGTCATTGCCCGGCTTGACGATGCCCATGCCCACGACCTGATCGCCTGCCTTTGCCAGCCGAATGCCGATGACTCCAGCCGCATCGCGGCCCATTGGTCGAACCTCGCGTTCGTTAAATCGACCGATTCGGCCCATCGACGAGGCGAGGATGATGTCATCGTCACCCGACGAGACCGCCGCCCATGCCAGCTCATCGTCGTCGGCCACAGTGATCGCGCGGATGCCGGTCGAGCGAACACGCTCGAACTGCTCAATCGGAGTCTTCTTGACGATGCCGCGGCGGGTAGCCATGACCATGTTGCTGCCCTTCTCGAAGTTCGGGATGCAGACAACCGCCAGCACGCGTTCTCCGGGATCGACCTGCACGCCTTCGAGGTTGATGATCGGTGTTCCCTTCGCGGTCCGGCTCGCGTCCTGGATGTGATGAACCTTGGTCGAGAAGACTCGCCCGCGGTTGGTGAAGAAGAGCGCCCAATCATGGGTATTGGCCACCAGGAGATGGCGCAGCGCGTCCTCCTCGACGGTCGTCGCGCCGATCTTGCCCTTGCCCCCGCGGGCCTGGCGGCGGTACGTCGCCAGTGGCTGGCGCTTGATGTAGTCACGTGCGGTGACGGTGATGACGACATCTTCCTGCGCGATGAGGTCCTCGTCGGTCAGCTCGCGGTCCGAGTCTCCCTCGACACGAGTGAGTCGGGACCCGGCGTATTTCGAGGCCATCTCACGCAGCTCGTCCTTGATGATCGCCAGCACGCGTGCCGGATTTGCGAGGATGTCCTCGAGTTCGGCGATGAGCTTGATCGTTGCGAGGTACTCGTCCTCGATCTTCTTTCGCTCCAGCGCTGCCAGCCGACGCAGCTGCATCTCGAGGATCGCGTTCGCCTGGATCTCGGACAATGAGAATCGTGAAATAAGGTTGCTACGCGCCGTATCAACATCGGCACTCTCGCGGATCGTCTTGATGACCGCATCGAGGTTGTCGAGGGCGATCTTGAGCCCCTCGAGGATGTGCGCCCGATCTCGCGCCTTGCCCAGATCGAACTCTGTGCGCCGACGAACAACCTCGCGGCGCCAGTCGATGTGGTGCTGCAGCACGGCCTTGAGCGGCAGAGTCTGGGGCTGGCCGTCCACGAGGGCCAGCATGTTCATGTTGTAGGCGAGCTTCAGCGCGGTGTGCTTGAACAGGTTGTTGAGCACCTTGCGTGGGGCAGCGTCGCGCTTGCACTCGATGACCAGGCGCATGCCGTCGCGATCGGACTCATCGCGTATGTCGGCGATGCCTTCGATCTTCTTCTGCTGCACGAGGTCGGCGATCTTCTCCGCGAGGCTCGCCTTGTTGACCTGATAGGGAAGCTCCGTGACCACGATTGCAGTGCGCTGCTGACGAGTTTCCTCGAACGAGACCGCGGCCTGCATCACGACTCGGCCCCGACCGTGGGCGTACATCTCACGGATTGCATCGATTCGCTCGCGCTGACCCGTCATCGAGTTGCGCCGCTCCTCGAAACGGAAGATCGTGGCGCCGGTGGGGAAGTCCGGGCCGTTGACGAAATTGCACAACTCGTCGTTGGTCAGCGACGGCGTATCGATCAGGGCGATCGTCGCGTCGGCTATCTCACCCAGGTGATGAGGAGGGATGTTTGTCGCCATACCCACGGCGATGCCCGTGGAGCCGTTGACCAGAAGGTTGGGCAACTTCGCCGGCAGCACCTGGGGCTGCATGCGCGTGCCGTCGTAGTTCTCGACGAAGTCGACGGTCTGCTTGTCGATGTCGGCGAGCACTTCGGCGGCGATCGCCGTCATGCGCGCCTCCGTGTACCTCATCGCGGCCGGCGGATCGCCATCGACAGATCCGAAGTTGCCCTGGCCGTCGATGAGCGGATAGCGCAGCGAGAACGTTTGAGCGAGGCGGACGAGGGCGTCGTAGAGCGCCACGTCGCCGTGCGGGTGGTACTTGCCCATCACGTCGCCGACGATCGCGGCGCACTTGCGGTAGCTGGCCGCGGAGGTCAGCCCCATCTCGTGCATCGTGTAGAGGATCCGGCGATGGACGGGCTTGAGCCCATCGCGGACGTCGGGCAAGGCGCGGCTGACGATGACACTCATCGCGTAATCGAGGTAGCTGGTCCGCAGCTCGTCCTCGATGCGGATGGGCAGCACTCGCCCGGTCTCTTCAGTCATCTGCTCTCAGATTGCTCCTGTTACCCGACTACCGACCGACAGCCATGCGCTGACGCTCGCCCTGGATGCCCACGGCGGAATCCGACATGCCCTCGAAGCCGACGAACTTGGCCGCGATCTGCGACGCCTCGCTCGTTGACTGGTTGCCGGCAGCGCGTCGTACACCGGCAAGCAGCGTGCGAATCCTGGCCTGAACGGGCTGCGGCACTGGCGTTCGCTGCTCCTTCATGGCGTCGCGGATGACCCACGCGCGATTACCGTCGTTCGATTCTGAGGCGCGGCGTGCCTCGCTTTCGAGCAGCTCATCGACGCCGCGCGGATCCACCTCGCGCCATGAGCGGAGGGCCCACGAGAGCGACTTGCGCACTGTCTCGGATGCGTCTCCGATCTCCGTGCGGATGAGCGCGAGCGCCGGCGTGCTGACAAGCTCCGAACGGCGCTCGCGCGGCAGCTCGAACGGCAGTGATGCGATCGTCGCACCGACCATGCGCCGTTCCCATTCACTGGCGGAGAAGACGAGCTGCTCGATCTCCGCCCAGCGCACGCGTTCGGCCAGGATGCCGCGCGCGAAGAGGGGCGCGAGCGTGTCGACGCTGATCCAATCGTGGGCATCGCGCGCCATGCGGCGCATCAGTTGCCAGGCGCGCTCCGGGTCGCGAGGCAACACGCGATCGAGGGCCAAATGGGCGAAGAACACGAACTCGCGCTCTTCCTCGGCCACGAGTCGCTCCGCGAGGTTGAGCGCGAGTGCCGGGGAGGTCTCGTGGAGGGGTGCCCTGATTTGCCGCATCACTGCCGCCAGCAGCGGCTGACGAACACCGAGGATGGCGCCCGAACCGGGGTTGACCCGCTCCTGCTCGCGCCGGTACGGCTCATCCGCGAGGTCCTTGAGGCCGTGGCGAAGGGCCTCCACGAACTCCTCGGGATAATCGATCAGCTCCCCAAGGCTGTCGCCGAGCCCGCGCGCCTGCGGCAGCCGCTCGGCAACGAGCGCCTGCGCGCGGGCAGTCACCTCAGACGACAAATCGGTTCGCTCCGGAGCGTGCCTCAGACATCGAGGTTCTGGACCTGCCGGGCACGCGCCTTGATGAAGTCACGGCGCGGTTCGACCTTCTCGCCCATCAACGTCGAGAAGATGCGGTCGGCCTCCGCGGCGTCGTCGATATCGGCCCGCAGCAATGTCCGCGTGGCCGGGTTCATGGTCGTCTCCCAGAGCTGCTCGGCGTTCATCTCGCCGAGGCCCTTGAAGCGCTGGATGGAGAGGTTCTTGGCCTTGAAGTCCTTGATCACACGCTCACGGTCCTTGTCGTCCTGGGCATAGCGGGTGACCTTGCCTGTGCTGATGCGATAAAGCGGCGGCTGGGCGATGAACAGATGCCCACCCTCCACAACTTCGGGCATATGGCGGTAGAAGAAGGTCATCAGCAGCGTCCGGATGTGGGCACCGTCAACGTCTGCATCGGCGAGCAGGATGATCTTGTGATAGCGCAGCTTGGCGATGTCGAACGTTTCGCCGATGCCCGCACCCAGGGCGATGATGAGTGGCCGGATCTTCTCGCTCGAGAGCACCTTGTCAATGCGCGCCTTCTCGACGTTGAGCATCTTGCCGAACATCGGCAGCACCGCCTGGAAGTGACGGTCGCGGCCCTGCTTGGCTGAGCCACCGGCACTGTCGCCCTCGACGATGAACAGCTCGCTCCGTGCCGGATCTCGTTCCTGGCAGTCCGCCAGCTTGCCGGGCAGGGCACTGCCCTCGAGTGCGCTCTTGCGAATGACGAGGTCGCGCGCCTTGCGCGCGGCTTCGCGCGCTCGGGCCGCGGTCAGCGACTTCTCGATGATCCGGCGCGCGTCCTGCGGGTTTTCCTCGAGGTACTGGTTGATACCCTCGGTCAGCGCAGCCTGGACCTGGCCTTTGACCTCGGCATTCCCCAGCTTGGCCTTTGTCTGGCCCTCGAACTGGGGCTCCATGAGCTTGACCGAGATGACCGCGGTCAGTCCTTCGCGAACATCGTCACCCGAAAGGTTGGCGTCGTTGTCCTTGAGGATGGCGTTCTTGCGCGCGTAGTCGTTGAGCGAGCTCGTGAGGGCTGCGCGAAAACCCGTTACGTGGGTACCGCCATCGACGGTATTGATGTTGTTTGCGTAGGCGAAGACGCTCTCGCTGTAGCCGTCGTTGTACTGCAACGCGGCCTCGATCTGGGTCGTGCCGTCGCGCTTCTCGACGTAGATGGGCAGCGGATGGAGGACGTCGCGGCCATTGTTCAAGTGGCGAACGAAGCTGATCAATCCGCCCTCGAAGTAGAAGGACTTCTCGCGGATCGGCCTCATCCGGGCATCGACGAGCTTGATCCAGACGCCCTTGTTCAGGTAGGCGGACTCGCGTAACCGTTGCGCGATCGCGTCAAAGCTGAATTCGGTCGTTTCGAAAATCTGGGCATCTGGTTTGAAGGACGTCATCGTGCCAGTCCGACCTGCAGACGGGCCGATGGCCTTGACTGTGGTCGTTGGCTTGCCGCGCTGGTATTCCTGTCGCCAGATTTTGCCGTCGCGCGCCGATTCGACGTAGAGCCACTCCGAAAGCGCGTTTACGACGCTCACGCCCACGCCGTGCAACCCGCCGGAGACCTTGTAGCCGCCGCCGCCGAACTTGCCGCCGGCATGGAGAACGGTGTGCACCACCTCGAGTGCATCGCGCCCCGTCTGCTTCTGCTTGCCCACCGGCACGCCACGGCCGTTGTCCTGGTTGGTGACACTGCCGTCCTCGTTGATGACGACTTCGATGTGCGTGGCATGGCCGGCCATCGCCTCATCGATCGAGTTGTCGACGACCTCTGTGACGAGGTGGTGGAGGCCGCGCGTATCCGTTGAGCCGATGTACATGCCGGGCCGCCGCCGAACGGCTTCGAGGCCTTCGAGGACCTGGATGCTCTCGGCCGTGTACGCCGCCGTCCCTGACTGGGCGGCACCGCGTCCGCGCCGCCCGTTGCCGGCCGTGGTGTCCGGCTTCTGAGCGACCGAATCGGTCATGGCTTGCCCCCTGTCAGTCGTTCGTACAGCCGTTCCAGATCATCCTCGTCGTAGTACTCAATCGTGATGCGGCCGCCCCTGCGTGCGGTGTTGATCGTCACCTTCGTCGCCAGCGAGTCGCGTAGCGCCGACTCGAGCCTTTCCACGTCAGGAGCGCGCTGACGAGGCGTTTTCGCTGGCCGCTCCTTTCGCAACCGTCGAACCAGCTCTTCAGTTTGACGCACCGACAGGCCGCGCGATTCGACATCCATCGAAACGGCGGCCTGCTGCCCGAGGTCGTCAATGCCGGCGATGGCGCGGGCATGTCCTTCTGAGATCGCGCCGCGCAACAGAGCGTCCTTGACCTCTGGCGCGAGGTCGAGCAGGCGCATGGTGTTGGCCACCGCCGAGCGCGACTTGCCGACGCGGTTGGCGACCTCGTCGTGGCTGAGCGAGAACTCGTCGATGAGACGCCGATACGCGGCCGCCTCTTCGAGCGGATTGAGATCGGAGCGCTGCAGGTTCTCTATCAGGGCCCACGCCAGATGTGCGCTGTCATCGGCGGATCGGACCAGGGCGGGAATCCTTTCGAGTCCGGCCAGCTGCGCGGCGCGCAGACGCCGCTCGCCCGCGATCAGCTGGTATCCGCCCGAAACTTCGCTGACCAAGATTGGCTGAAGGACGCCGTGCTCGGCAATGCTCGCGGCCAGCTCGTCGAGCTGAGACTGCTCGAACTGTTCGCGCGGCTGATACGGATTGCGCGAAATCGCCGAGATGGGCAGGTCGACGCTCGACTGTGGCTCGCTGCGCTGCGGAATAAGTGCCGCGAGGCCGCGCCCCAAGCCTGTGTTCGAACGGCGCACCTCGGTAGTCACGCGCTGACCGCCTGCGCTGGTGCGCGCTCGAGTACCTCTTCGGCAAGCGCTCTGTACGCCTGCGCGCCTCGCGATTCGGGGCTGTACCGGGCGATCGGCCGGCCGTAGCTTGGGGCTTCGGCAAGACGGACCGAACGCGGCACCACCGTGCGGAAGACCGACTGGCCAAGGTGTCGACGCACCTCGGCAGCAACATCGGCCGATAGGGTCGTGCGACCGTCAAACATTGTCAGCAGCACGCCCGCAAGTTGAAGTCGCGGGTTGAGGTTGTCACGAACGAGATCGATTGTTGATAGCAGTTGACTCAGGCCCTCCAGGGCGTAGTACTCACATTGAATCGGCACGAGGACTGCGTCCGCAGCGGTCAGCGCGTTCACCGTCAGCAACCCGACGGCCGGCGGACAATCCAGCAGGATGAAGTCGAATTGCGTCCGCAGATCACCCAGCGCTTGCTGAAGCTTGTGTTCCCGGCCTGGCATCTCCACCAGCTCAACCTCTGCTCCGGCGAGGTCCCTGCCTGATGGAATGAGCCAGAGACCATCGATCTGAGTTGGCTGAATGAGTTCGCGCGCCCCAAGGCCGTCCGTGAGCGCCGGATAGATCGACGTTTGTGCAGATGCTCGGTCGAAGCCGAGGCCGCTCGTGGCATTGCCCTGAGGGTCGAGGTCAACGACGAGCACCCGACGTCTGTCGAGCGCCAGATAGGTCGCGAGATTGATGACAGTTGTGGTCTTGCCGACGCCGCCCTTTTGGTTCGCGCAAGCGATGACGTCGCCCACTCAACTGCCGAGGCGGTACGCATCCACGTGCCTTGATTCTATCGGAAAGGGCCCTCTTCAGCCGTCTCCCGGCGCGCGCGGCCACATCATCGGCGACGGCGCTTAATTCCGGCTTAACCGGTGCTTTCGACTGTCGACCGCAACGGTTGGGCAGCTCGAGCGTGGAGCGATCTTCGCCAATTACCCCGGGTTTCACGTGAAACAGGTGCTTGGTACGACTCGTCCTCGAATGCGGTTATTTCACGTGAAACAAGTCCGCCTGGCTCGTTCTCGGTAACCAGTTGGCGACCTTACAGAAAAGGGGCCCCACCCTCACGCGCCTATACTCCCGATGGCATTTCCTGCGGCGGCGGGGCCGCTAAACCTCGTCACTCGGAGTCCGTTTCTTGACCGTTCCTTTCGCAGCACTCGTCTCCCTGCTGGCCGCGTTGCTTGAGACGACCCTGCTACCCGAGATTCCGATCGCCGGTGCCACTCCCGATCTTGTTCTCGTGGTTGCGGTTACCGCCACGTTGGTGATGGGCATAGAGGACGGCCTAATTGCCGCCTTTGTGGGCGGTCTGCTCATCGATATGCTGATTCCCGAGCGTCCATTGGGCGCCGAAACGCTCGCGCTCCTGCTGGTCGTTGGTATTGCTGCCGCGGTCGCTCGCGTGGCTGGTCCGAGCAGGCGCTGGCTCGCGGTCGCGTTGACCGTGGTGCTGACGCCGGTTCTCCACCTTTTGCTCGCGATCGTGCTGGTGCTGACCGAGGGCGCGCCGCTCAACTTCGACCTCGTCGCGATGCTCGTGGCGGCCTTCATGAACGGCGTCATCGCGATACCGCTCGCGGCCCTCTTCGGCGCGCTCGAGCAGCGCTTCGGCGTGACCGAGCGCGTGGATTGGTGAGATGAACGACTACGTCCTCGGCCAGCCCGAACCGCCGCGCACGAAACTCGGCGCTCGATTTGCCGTCTTCGGCCTCGTCATCGTTCTTGTCGTCGGACTGCTCACTACGCGGCTCTTCTACATCCAGGTCGTGAGTGGCGGCTACTACGCGGGTCTCGCCCAGGACGCTCTGAGCACGACGGAGCCGATGACCGCAGCTCGCGGACTGATTTACGACCGTGCCGGCCGGCCAGTGGCAATCAACGTGCCTTCGTATGTCGTCCGTGTCCGGCCCGGCGACCTGCCGTTCACGGATCGAGACACTGTCGTCAGCCGATTGTCACAGCTTCTGAACATGTCCAGCTCGGACATCATCCAGGCCCTCGATCGCAATGCCAATCAGCGCTACGAGTACGTGAATATCGCCACGGACGTGCCTGAAGACGTCGCCCGGCTCATCGACGAGGAGAGCCGGGATCTACCCGGCGTTGATGTCGAGACGCAGGAAGCACGCGAATACGAGTACGGGCCGCTTCTGTCGCACGTTCTGGGCTACACCGGTGCCGTCACGGCCGACGATCTTGCCGATCCCGACCTGCAGCCCGAGGGCTATCTGAACAACGATCAGATCGGCAAGACCGGAGTGGAGGCAACCTTCGAAACTGACCTGCGGGGCACATACGGCTCCGAGCAGGTCGAGCGCGATGTCAATGGCCGGATCACGCGGACAGTGTCCATCGACCAGCAGCCCGTGGCCGGCGACTCGCTCGAGCTCACCATTGACACTCAGATCCAGCGCGAGGCGCAGGAGGCTCTCGATTGGGCCACCGGCATCGTCGACCTGACGCGTGGCGTGGTCATCGTCATGAATCCCCAGGATGGAGAGATCCTGGCGATGGTCTCGAACCCGTCATACGACGACAACCTCTTTGCCCAGGGCATCTCGACCGACGAGTACCAGGCTCTCATCAATGACCCGAACCGACCCCTGGTCAACTACGCCATCAGCGACCAGTTTCCGCCTGGATCTACGTACAAGCTGGTCACGGGTTCGGGCGCCCTGATGGACGGCGTCATCACGCCGGACACGCTCGTTCAAACAGCGCCCTATATCTCGATCGGTCCATACAAATACTGGGATTGGAACAAGCGGGGCTTCGGCCCGTTGAATGTGACCCAGGGCTTCGCCGACTCGAGCGACACGTTCTTCTACCAGATGGCCGGAGATCTCGGCGCCGACAGGCTTGCCTACTGGGCGCAGCAGTTTGGCTTTGGCCAGAAAACGGGCATCGACCTGCCCGGCGAAGTGCGCGGCATCATTCCCACGAACGATTGGAAGCAAAGTGTCTTTGGCCAGGACGTGTTCCCGGGCGAGGTCTACCAGGCGGGCATCGGCCAGGGATATGACGCCGCCACGCCGCTCCAGGTGCTCAACGCGTACGCGGCCCTGGCCAACGGTGGCACGCTGTATGTGCCGCAGATCGTTCGTCGCGTTCTTGCTCCCGACGGCAGCGTCGTGCAGGACTTCCAGCCCCAGGTTCTGCAGCAGGTCGGTGTCTCCCAGGACGTTCTCGAGACGATGAGACTCGCCGCGCGCGAGGTCGTGACGACGCGACACACCTTCAACCTGGTTGACGAGCCGCTTGTCGTGGCGGGCAAGACGGGCACAGCCGAGTTCGGGACACGGGACGCCGAAGGGCGGCTGCCATTCCACACCTGGTTCGTTGCCTTCGTGCCGAACTTCACGGCCACACAGTCCGGAGATCCGGCGAAGACCGACTCACAGCTGGCAATAGTCGCCTTCGCCTACAACTCCAACACGAAGGGCAATGCGGCGACGGAGATCGTCAAGTACTTCCTCCAGGAGCATTACCACCTGGGCGTCGACCTGACGCGGCCAGACCTGCTGCAGCAGGACAACTTCTACAGCAACTGATGAGCCCACAGGCCGGCCGATGACCGCAATGCGCGTAGAACGCGCCCCAACGAGTAGCCTGCTGGCGCGTCCGGAATCGGGCAGCTGGCGCTCGCTTGACATTCAACTTGCGTTCTACGCCCTCGCGCTGGCGATCATCGGCCTGCTGATGGCGTGGACCAACAGCACGGAAGGCGGGCCGCTGGCGGCCGGATCGACGTTCACTCGCGGACTCATGTGGTTCGCCGTAGCCATCGTCGCGTTCACGGTCTCGGCGGCTTTTGACTACCGCTGGCTGCGCACCTTTTCATGGCTGCTGTACCTGGTGAACATCGGCCTGTTGCTCTTGACCATGGCGATAGGCATCGAGATCAACGGCGCGCAACGGTGGATCTCCGTGGCAGGTCTGACCTTCCAGTTCTCGGAGATCTCGAAGGTCCTGATGATCGCGGTATTGGCCACGTTCCTGGCCCATCGCGCCGACCGGATCAAGAGCTTGAGTACGATCGTCGGCGCGGGGCTACTGACGGCGCCGCCATTCGCGTTGATCATGATTCAGCCGGACCTCGGCACGGCGCTGGTTCTCGTAGCAATCATGGTCGGAGCCCTGTTCCTGGCCGGTGCCAGCCTGCGCTGGATGCTGTTGCTGGCCGCGGCCGCCTTGGCGACACTGCCCGTCATCTGGTCGCTGCTGTTGCCATATCAGCAGCTGCGGGTGCTGTCATTCCTGGACCCCACGTCCGACCCCACTGGGGCCGGCTTCCAGGTCGCGCAGGCGCAGATAGCGGTGGGATCCGGCGGCATCTTCGGCAAAGGCTTGACCGCGGGTGCCGCATCCGGATTGCTGCCCGTCCAGTCGACAGACTTCGCGTTCGCAGTCCTGCTCGAGGAGCTCGGCTTCATCGGCGGTCTCGTCGTTTTTCTGCTGTTCATCGGCCTGATCTGGCGCGTGCTCGTCATCGGTTGGCGATCCGAATCCGTCTTCGGCGTCGCGTTTGCCGGTGGGACTGCCGCGATGATCGTGTTCCAGATGCTGGTCAATGCCGGCATGGTCGCGGGCATCATGCCGGTGACCGGCATCCCGCTGCCGTTCATCACGCACGGCGGCGCATCGCTGGTGAGCACCGCGATTGCGCTCGGGTTACTTCAGAGCATCAACATTCGGCGGGCGAGAGCGCCGAGCACGAGCTAGCGCTGCGCCAGCGTGCGTCCTATTTCGTCGCGATAACGCTGGCCTATAGGCACACGCATCAACCACTCCAGGTATTCCGGGTCGCGCCGGCGGACCTGGCCTATGGTCCAGCCCTGGTAACGCCCGAACTCGAGCAGGCTGCCCGCGGGTGGGCCATCAGGGACACCTGCGGAGCCGTATGCCAGGTCACCCTGCTGGATGATCATCCGGTCGCTCTTTCGCCGATCTCGTCGGCTCTTGAGCCAGGCGTCGTACTTTCGGCGCTTCTCGGCGTCCCGAAGGGTGGCGTAGGCATCGTTGATCTCGCTCATCCGACGTGCGGCCTCTGCCGAGGTATCGACGTCGGGGTGGAAACGCTGTGCGAGCTTGCGATAGACGGTGCTGATGATTTCAGCATCCGCGTTTTCGGCGAGCATCAGCATCGCGTAGTAGGTGTATCGCGGGTCTTGTGTCATCTGGGGGAATAGTCGACTGTGAGGGTCGGATCGGTCAGGGGAAGGACGTACTCTCGCGGGGGAAGCACTGGTCCTATGCCGGCAAGGTGGCTCAGAAAGCGTCACGTGTTATCCTCTGAGTTCGCGCCGGCGACCACGTTCGCGTGCCGTCGCGCCCGGCAGCGTCCCATCGGAACAGCTTGATAGTCACCGCCACGCGCCGGCCGCACCAGCGGCGCACTGGCGAATCCGGAGAACCATGTACGCAGTAATCGAAACGGGCGGCAAGCAGTATCGAGTTGAGCTCGGCAGCGAGCTCGCCGTCGAGCGCCTCGACGCCATGCCCGGCACGACGGTCAACTTCGACCGCGTGCTGCTCGTCGCGGACGGCGACAGTGCCCAGGTGGGTACGCCGACCGTTGCGGACGCGCTGGTCACCGCTGACGTGCTTCGCCAGGATCGTGGCGAGAAGGTCATCGTTTTCAAGTACCGGCCCAAGGCGCGCCACCGCGCCAAGAAGGGACACCGCCAGGAGCAGACCGTCCTGCGCGTTGCGGATATCCGCTTCAACGGCCGCTCGGCCGCTGACGAGGCCGGCGCACAGAAGAAGGACGAGCAGGCCGAGCGCAGGCAGGCCCAGGCAGAGGCAGACAAGAAGGCCGCTGCAGACCAGGCCCTGGCCGCCAAACTCGCCGCAGACGCGGCCAAGGTGGAGAAGGCCGAGGCGGCAGAGAAGGCGGAAACCAAGACTCCGGCCAAGAGCGCGCCGCGCAAGACGACCACGAAGGCAGCTGCAGAAAAACCAGCTGCCAAGGCAGCGAAGGCTGACGCAAACGCGGCTAAGACGACAAAGACGACGACCAAGGCTTCAAGCAAGGCAGCAGCGTCAACTGAGGCCAAGCCGAAGGCCACGCGATCTCGATCGACCAGTTCGAGCACGAAGAAGGACGAGTAAGACAGATGGCACACAAGAAGGCGGGCTCGAGCTCCAAGAATGGCCGCGACAGCGTTGGCCAGCGCCTTGGCGTGAAGGCCGGCGACGGGCAGGTCGTGACCGCCGGTTCGATCATCGTCCGACAGCGTGGCATGACCTTCCTCGCCGGTCCGGGCACGGATCTCGGTCGCGACTACACGGTTTTCGCCACGGTAGATGGCAAGGTTCATTTCGAGCACGAGCGACGCGACAAGAAGCGCGTTCGTGTTGAAGAAGTTGCGCCCGCAGCGGCGAGCGCCGGAGATATCGCATGAAGTCGGCAATACATCCCAAGTACCAGCAGGCCAAGGTCGTGTGCGGCTCGTGCCACACCGAGTTCGAGGTCGGCTCGACGCAGCCATCGCTGCATGTCGACATCTGCTCGAACTGCCATCCTTTCTTCACGGGCAAGCAGACGATCGTTGACACGGCCGGCCAGGTGGAGCGCTTCCAGAAGCGCCTCGAGCGGTCAGCTCGACTCTGATCTGGGCACGTCGCCTTCCAGCGACGGCAACCGCACCCGCCAAAGCGGGAGACTGATCGATGGCGCGCGTTGACTACGGCGGTCAGGCACTGCTCGAGGGCGTGATGATGCGCGGCCGCGGCGCCATTGGCGTCGCGCTCCGCCACCCCGACGGCTCGATCGTGGCGACCTCGGAGCCGCTCAACTCGATACTTCACCGTAACCGGTTTGCCCGTGCACCGTTCGTGCGCGGCATCGTGCTGCTCTACGAGACGCTGGTAATCGGCACCCGCTGGCTGATGCGCTCAGGCTCCGTTCAGGCCGAGGGAGAAGGCGAGCAGATGGGTCGCGGCACGATCGCGATCACGCTCATCGTCACCCTCGCGCTTGCCGTCGGACTTTTCGTTCTGTTGCCGCTGTTTCTTGCCGACGCCACCACCCGCGTGACGCTTGGACCTGACCAGGCGTTCGCGCAGCACCTCGTCGAAGGCATCATCCGGGTGGCGATATTCGTCGGCTACCTGTTGCTCGTCGGCCGCTCGGCTGAGATCCGCCGGACATTCCAGTACCACGGCGCGGAGCACATGACGATCCACGCGCTGGAGCACGAGGATCCGCTCGACGTCGAACACGTTCGCAAGTACCCGACCGCCCACCCGCGCTGCGGTACGGAGTTCCTGGTCATCTTCATCATCTTGAGCATCCTGATGTTCAGCCTGCTCGTCGGCCAGAGTCTGTTGGTCAGCATCGTCGGCCGGATTCTGCTCATCCCGGTCATCGCCTCGATCGCCTACGAGCTGTTGCGTTTCGGCGCGAAACACCGGGACAGGGTCTGGCTGCGCTGGCTGTATCTGCCGGGTATCTGGCTGCAGGGCATAACCACAAAGCAGCCTGATGACGGGATGATCGCCGTCGCAATCGCGTCGATGCAGGAGGCTCTCGCGGCGAATGGCGAAGACGCGCCAGCCGGCAGCTGGGATGTGCCACGGAGACCTATACCGATGGGCTCAGACAAGGCCGCCGGCGAGCAGGAGTCGGCGCCCGATCAACTCTCGCGATGAGCGTTGACGAACGGCTGGACACGCTCGAAGCTCGCTTCACGGAGATCGAGCAGGAGTATTCCAAGCCAGAGATAGCCGCCGATCCGGATATGCAGCGTGAGCTCGGCCGGGAGCACGCGCAGCTCGAGCCAGTGGTTACCGCGTACAGGCGCTTGAAGGAGGTGCGCGCGCAGCTGCAGAGCCTGCGCGAGGCCGAATCCGATCCCGAGCTGCGCGAGCTGGCCCGCGAAGAGATCGAGGCAGCCGAGCGATCGGAACATGAGATTGGCCAGGAGCTTCGCCTTCTGTTGCTGCCCCGCGACCCGAATGACGGCAAGAACGTGATAGTCGAGATCAGGGCGGGTGCCGGTGGCGAGGAAGCGGCGCTTTTCGCTGCGCAGCTGTTCCGTATGTACAAGAGGTACGCGGAGCGGCATCGCTGGGCGACCGAGGTGCTGACCGCGAATGAGACCGGCATCGGAGGCCTGCGCGAGGTCATCTTCGAGGTCCGTGGTCAGGGCGCATACAGCAGGCTCAAGTACGAGGGCGGCGTACATCGTGTGCAGCGTGTCCCTGAGACCGAATCGAGCGGACGCATCCACACATCGACCGCCACTGTCGCCGTACTGCCCGAAGCTGACGAGGTCGATGTTCAGATCGACGAGGACAAGGACCTGCGCATCGAGGTCAAGCGGTCCTCCGGCCCGGGCGGCCAGAGTGTCAACACGACCGACTCTGCCGTGCGCATCACGCACCTGCCAACCGGTCTGGTCGTTGAGATCCAGGACGAGAAGAGCCAGCACAAGAACAAGGCCAAGGCACTATCCGTGCTGCGCGCTCGTCTGCTCGAGGCAGAGCAGAACAGGGCCCACGAGGCCGAGCGCGAGGTGCGACGGAGCATGGTCGGTTCGGGGGACCGCTCGGAAAAGATCCGCACCTACAACTTCCCGCAGGACCGAGTGACCGATCACCGCATAAACATGGACCTGCACAACCTGCCCAACGTCCTCGACGGCGACCTTGATCGATTGCTCGACGACCTGATCACGACGGACCAGGCCGAACGCCTTGCGCATTACGAGGAACCCGACGCGGCGTGACGACAAGGGTCAAACTCCGCGTATGACGACAACGGGGGAGACGCCGAAGGTCGATACGCCGACGGACTTGGCCCAAACAGACTTTCTCGAAGCCCGGCCCAGGGCCGATCCGACCGAGATCGACAACTCACATCCGCAGATCGTGCGGGCCACGGACCTCACGGGCGTACACGTCCTGAAGCACGAAAACCTGTTCATGTTGAGCAGCGCCCACGGCGACATTCGCCCTGACGGCCGTGGCCTGGGCCTGTATGACTCCGACACGCGCGTCCTTTCCACCTACGACATGGAGCTCAACGGAGTTCGGCCAGTCGTATTGCGGACAGGTCCGGCGGCCAGCTTCCAGAGCTCGATCCAGCTGACCAACCCTGACCTTTTCGCCGATCCCGAGCGCGAACTCGACGGCTCGGAGATCGTGCTGCGACGCCAGTCGCTCGGCGTCGTGCGCGAGCGCGTCATCGCCAATGGGTTCCGTGAGCGGATAACGATCACCAACTACACGATTGCTCCGGAGCGCGCGCTCGTTAAGCTCGCGCTCGACGCCGATTACGCGGACATCTTCGAGTTGCGTGGCGCGGTTCGCGTCAGGCGAGGTGAACGCCTGCCCAATGACCTGGGCGCAGGCCGCGTCACGTTCTCGTATCGCGGCCTGGACGACATCCTGCGCACGACTCACGTCGCTCACTCCCCCTCGATGGAAGTGGTTTCAGGCGGCGAGAAAGGCGCGATCGGCCCGGTAACGCTGCAGCTGGACGAAGAGATTGCTGCGGGCGGAGCGCTGACGATCACCATCGAGATCTGGTACGACGACGAACGAGCGATGCTTGCAGCGCGACGTCGCGTGGCCGCCGATGAAAACTCGAACGACGAGCCGCCGCCGCGCATCGACCCGGATCAGGCCATCGCCATGCACCGAGCATGGCGCCAGTCCTCGGCCGCGATCGACACGAGCCACCTTCTGGCCGAGCGAGCACTCGAACGCGGCAGCGCCGACCTGCGCCTGCTCCTGAACACAGACGTTCAGACGGGCGATCGATACATCGCTGCGGGAGTGCCCTGGTTCAGCTGCCTCTTCGGCCGTGATTCGCTGATCACCAGTCTTCAGCTGTTGTCGATTCGGCCCCAGATCGCGCGCAACACGCTCACTTTGCTGGCGCGCTACCAGGCGACGGAGGTTGATGACTGGCGGGACGCCCAGCCGGGCAAGATCCTGCATGAGCTGCGCACCGGTGAGCTGGCAGGCACCAACGAGATTCCGCACTCGCCCTATTACGGAACCGTCGACGCGACGCCACTTTGGCTCATGCTCCTTGATTCCTATGAGCGATGGACCGCGGACGACGAGCTGCTTGATCAGCTATGGCCCAACGCAATCGCGGCCCTGAGCTGGATAGACAACTACGGTGACGCGGACCACGACGGGTTCATCGAGTACGAGCGCCAGTCGGAGCGGGGACTTGCGAACCAGGGCTGGAAAGATTCCTGGGATTCCATTCGGAGCAGGAACGGCACGCTCGCCGAAGGGCCGATCGCGCTGGTCGAGGTCCAGGGCTACGTTTACGCCGCTCGACGTGGGATGGCGCGTCTGGCGCGTCTGCGCGGCGAGGTCGCGCTCGCTGAAGCCCAGGAGAAGGCGGCCGAGCAACTGCGCCAGAGCTTCGAAGACAAGTTCTGGATGGGAGATGTGGGCACGTACGCCCTCGCGCTCGACGGCAACAAGGACTGTGTTGACGGGATTGCCTCAAATGCCGGTCATGCGCTGTGGGCAGGTATCGCATCTCAGGATCGCGCTGCCAGCGTGGCGAGGGCCTTGACCTCGGGCGGGATGTGGAGCGGCTGGGGTATCCGGACGCTGTCGGCAGAGACGGTCGGCTACAACCCGATCGGCTACCACCTCGGCACGGTCTGGCCGCATGACAACGGCATCTGCGCAGCGGGCTTCGCGAGCTACGGGCTCTTCGACGAGGCGCGCAAGGTTGCCGGGGCGCTGCTCGAGGCGACGGCGCACTTTCGCGAGGCCCGCCTGCCAGAGCTTTTCTGCGGTTTCGACCGCGATTACTCGCCTCTGCCGGTGCCTTATCCGGTCGCATGCTCGCCCCAGGCATGGGCCGCGGGGTCGCTGTTCCACATGGTCAGTGCCACGCTCGGCATGCGCGCCGACGCGCGCTCGAACAGGATCGAGCTTGTGCGTCCGTCGTTACCCGATTGGCTGGCCGACCTGCGCTTGCGCAATCTGCGCGTTGGCTCAGCGCTCGTCGATCTCGCGTTCGATCGCGAGACCGAGTCAATATCGGTCGAGGTGCTTCGGCGCACGGGCGACCTCGACGTCGTCGTTCGTCTCTGAGCCCGTAGCGCCAGCCTGAATGGCTGCAACCGTGGGTGGGCTGCTGCGTGACGCCGCTGTGCGGCTGACGGAGAGCGGCTCAGAGACGCCTCGGCTGGACGCGGAGGTGCTGCTGGGCCATGTTCTGCGTGTCGATCGCGCAACGCTCCTCGCCGGTCCGGAGGCCGGCGTCGGCGTCGAAGCCGCACGCGAGTTCGAAAGGCTCGTCGAACGTCGCTCGAGCGGCGAGCCGGTGTCGTACATCCGTGGCATCAAGGAGTTTTACGGCGTTGCATTCACGGTGGACCCGCGAGCACTCATTCCCCGGCCGGAGACTGAAACGCTCGTGGATCTCGCCGTGGCGCTCATCGGAACGATGCTGACTGCGCACCCACGAAGCCCTGACGATCCGTTGCGTGTTTGGGACGTGGGCACCGGCAGCGGCGCCATAGCCGTTGCCATCGCAATCCACAACCGCCGCCGCGGCTACTCGAGCGATGTAAGACTGCGTGCCACGGACGCCTCAGCGGACGCCCTGGCTCTCGCGATCGAGAATGCCGTCGTGCACGGCGTAGCGGATGTGATCGACTTCAGACAAGCCGACCTTGCGTATGGTGCCGAAAGCGAGCCAGTGGACCTGCTGCTGGCCAACCTGCCTTACATCCCCACGGACACCCTGCCGACGCTTCCGAAAGCAGTGAGCTTTGAACCCGCTTCGGCCCTTGATGGCGGACCTGACGGGCTTGCTCTGATCCGAAGGTTGATCGAACAGCTGGCCAGCGCACTCAGAGAAGGAGGAGTGTCACTTCTCGAGATCGGTTCTGATCAGGCAGACGCAGCGCGCGCGGCGGCCACGACGCTCGGTGACGGCTGGAGCGTAGACGTCCACGACGACCTGACCGGACGCCCGCGAGTTCTCGAAATCGCGAGGGTCGCCCACTGATGACGCGCGTCATCTCCGCGCACGCCTCCGAGGCGTTGGATGCCGCGGTCGCGGCCCTCAAATCCGGCCTGCTGGTCGGTATCCCGACCGAAACCGTGTACGGCGTGTGCGCCCTGCCCGACCAAGCGTCGGTGGAGCGGCTCATCGCCGCAAAGCGGCGCTCAAACGAAAAGGGCATCCAGATCCTCGTCGACTCGCTCGATCAGGTCCGCTCGCTGGCAGTGGTGACGGTCGCCGCCGAGCAGCTCGCTGGTCGCTTTTGGCCGGGCGCGATGACGATCGTCCTCGAACGGCGTCCGGACATCGATCTGACCCCGCTGCTCGGCGGCGGCCGAACCACGCTTGGGGTGCGCCTACCCGATCACGACACGCCACGTCATCTGGCTCGCCTCCTTGGGCCGATCGCGGCCAGCTCGGCGAATATCTCCGGGCAACCGGACGCGACGACCCCTGCCCTCGTGGAGCAGGCCCTGGGCGATGATTTGGAGCTCATCCTTGATGACGGCCCTGTCCGCGGCGGCACGCCGTCCACGGTCGTTGACTGTTCTGACGCGAGTGTGCCGCCGCGCATCCTGCGTGAAGGGGCCATATCGGCCAGGGACATCGCGGCCGCCCTGCGCTGAGGGCTAAACTTTGGTGGCCGTGACGATCTCCTCCAGCTCCCGACTTGCCTGGGCGCCCATATCCGAGGTCGATCCCGAACTGTGGGACGCCATGGTCGGTGAGCGTGAGCGGCAGCGCTGGAAGATCGAGCTGATCGCCAGTGAGAACTACGCATTCGGCGCGGTTCTGGAGGCGCAGGGTTCGTGGCTGACCAACAAATACGCTGAGGGACTACCGGGCAAGCGCTATTACGGCGGCTGCGAGTTCGTGGACGAGGTCGAGCGCCTTGCCCAGGAGCGCGCTTTGGCCTTGTTTCCGGGCGCGGAGCATGTCAACGTGCAGCCGCACTCGGGCGCGCAGGCAAACATGGCCGCCTACATATCCGTGCTCAATATCGGTGACCGGATCCTCGGCATGAACCTGGCGCATGGCGGCCACCTGACGCACGGCTCGCCGGTCAACTTCAGCGGCAAATGGTTCGACGTTCACGCTTATGGAGTCCGCCAGGAAGACGCGCGCATCGACTACGACGCGCTCGCGGTGCAGGCCAGGGAAGTGCAGCCCAAGATGATCGTCGCGGGCGCCAGTGCCTACCCGAGAGTCATCGATTTCGAGCGCCTCGCCGAGATTGCGCACTCGGTTGACGCGCTCTTGTTCGTCGACATGGCGCACATCGCCGGACTGGTCGCCGCCGGCCGGCATCCCAGCCCTTTTCCGCACGCGGACCTCGTCACGACAACGACCCACAAGACGCTACGCGGCCCACGTGGTGGCCTCGTCTTCTCGAAAGCGGACCTGGCCAAGCAAGTCGATAAGACCGTCTTTCCTGGGTTGCAGGGCGGCCCGCTGATGCACGTCATCGCGGCCAAGGCGGTGGCTCTCAAGCTGGCCGCCACGGATGAGTTCCGGGGCGACATCGAGCGGACGATCAGCAATGCCCAGCTGCTCGCGGCGACGCTGGCAGACAACGGTGCCCTGGTCGTTTCCGGTGGCACGGACAACCACCTGATGCTCGTCGACGTAACGCCGCTTGGCGTCACAGGGAAGGAAGCCGAGCACGTCCTCGACGGCATCGGCATCACCGTCAACAAGAACGCCATCCCATTCGATCCATTGCCCCCAAATACGTCGTCGGGCATCCGTGTCGGGACGCCGGCGACGACCACGCGCGGCTTTGGACCCGACGAGATGCGCGAAGTAGGCACGCTCATCGTGCAGGCCATCGAGCGGCGCGAAGACGAGCAAGCGCTCGCCGAGTTGTCCGGGCGTGTGCACGACATCTGCGCCCGCTTCCCGGTTCCGGGTTTGCCCGAGTAGTGAGCCAGGCGGCGCTCGACGCGCTACCTGTTGTTCTTGTCGCGCTGATCGCAGCCGGACTGCTGAGCTTCCTTCTAACCCCGCTGACGATCCGCTACGCCGAGCGGCTCGGCGCGATCGACGTGCCGAACGACGAGCGGCGCGTCCACGCCAGGCCCATCCCGCGCACCGGTGGAATCGCCGTCGCGGCATCCTTCGTGATCGTGGGCGTCGGAGGCCTGGCGCTCAACTCCGTCCTTCATATCGCCAACACGCCGCTCAACGCCGTGCGCACGCCAGAGGTCGTCGCCCTTTTCCTGGGCGTCAGCGTGGGAGCATTCCTGGGCTACCTCGACGATCGACTGGAGCTCAAGGCGCGCTGGCAATTCATTTTCCAGTTCGTCCTGGCCGCCATTGCCATCTACTTCACGATCAGCATCGACCGGCTGCCCAGTCCATTTGGTGACAACCAGATCCTGCTCGGTGACGCGGCCGCTGCGGCCGTGACCACCTTGTGGATCGTCGGCATGATCAACAGCGTCAACTTCATCGACGGCCTGGACGGCCTGCTCGCGGGTGTGGCGCTGATCGCGGTCTCCACGCTGGGCATCATCTCGCTCGTCAGCGATCCCATTCAGCCGGTCGTCGCGGTCATGTGCGGACTCCTGGCCGGCTCGTTGATCGGCTTCCTGCCGTACAACTTCCATCCGGCGCGCGTGTTCATCGGCACGGCCGGGGTTTTCAGCGTCGGCTACGCGCTGGCCGTTCTCTCTGTCATGGGCACTGCCAAGGTCGCGCTCGCCCTGCTCGTCCTGGGCGTGCCGATCATCGACACGTTCTGGATCATCATCCGGCGCGTCTCGCAGGGTCGCTCCCCGTTCAGCGCCGACCGGGGCCATCTGCACCACCGGCTGCTCGACCTTGGGCTCAGCCATCGCCAGGCCGTCATCGTGATCTATGCGATCGGCGTCATTCTTGCGATCTCGGGCCTTCTGCTGTCCGGCCGCGGCCAGATCTCGGTGTTCATCCTGGTGGTCATCATCGGCGGCCTGCTCCTCTTCCTGCTGACCCGGCGCGCCGGCCAGTCGCTTGAACGCTCGAGCTACACCGATGAGCCTGAGTTGGGGACGCTCGGCGCGATCCGGCGCGCCGGAGAGGAGATCGTTGGCGCCGAGGTTGACGAGGAAGACCCCGGGCAGAGCCCAAAGTGACCCGCTGCTATACTCCCGGCGCGTTATTGGATCAGCGATGAACGACGTTCCGAGGCTGGGCGCCTACTTCGCCCTTTTCTCGGAGATCGGCCTCGTCCTCTTCGTTACGACGATGGCCGGAGCGCTGGCCGGCCACTGGCTGGACCTCCAGCTGGGAACAAACCCCATCTTCGTGGTGATCGGGTTTCTGGCTGGGGCGGGCGTCGGCGCTGTCGCCGATTACCGCTTGCTGACAAAGTTTCTTGCAAGGCTGAACTGACCAGACCCGGCGCCCAGGTTCCGAGGGAGCGAGCTTGTCGACCGAGACCCCAGATATGAGCATCAGCGCGCCTGAGACGCCTGCGGACGAGAAGTCGTCGCAGCGTTTCAGTGCCCGTACCGTGATCATCGCGGCGGTTGCGCTGGTTCTCGTCATCGACGTCATCGCGGCACTCGCCTTTCCGCCGTTCCCACCCGGCGAGCCCGGCCAGCCGTGCCCGTTCCCTATCTGCTTCATCAATGGCACGCTCGAATTCCCCGCGCCCCACGTCATCTGGCCGGCTGACTTCGTCGCACCCACGGGCGGCCTGGCAATCATCACCACGCCGAGCATCACCTCGACGATGCTGACCCTGTGGATCGTCTCGATCGGCCTGCTGATTGCGATCTTTGCTTTCAGCCGTGGAGGCGCGGGAGTACCTGGCAGGCTTCAGAACTTTGGCGAGTGGGCGTATGAGTCGATGGAGGGCTTCGCCAGCTCGATCGGCGGTCTCGCCGCTCGTCCATATATCTGGATCTTCGTCAGCTTCTTCCTGTTGATCCTGTTCTCCAACTGGGCAGGCCTGTTGCCCGTGGTCGGTCGCGTCGAATTCCTGCGCGCACCCACGAGCGACGTCAATGTCACGATCGGCCTGGCCATCGTTTCGTTCGTGATGTTCGAGGTGGAGGGCTTCCGCCGCCTCGGCGTGCGCAAGTACCTGTCGAAGTTTTTCCCGGTCTACGAGTTCAAGAACGGCATCGGCGCCGGGATCATCGCCATGTTCGTGGGCATCACCGAGCTGCTGCTCGACTTCGTCCGACCCCTGACCCTGTCCATGCGTCTCTTCGGCAACATCTACGGCGGCGAGGTCGCGCTCGGCGTCATCACCGCGCTGACCATCGTGATCCTGCCCATCCTGCTGCTTGGTCTCGAGTTCATGCTCAACCTGATCCAGGCGCTCATCTTCAGCATCCTGACCCTGATGTACATCGTTCTTGCCATCGAGGACCACAGCCACGAGGAGGGCCATGTGGCTGAGGAGGCGATGGCAGAGCTCGAAGGCAAGCCACTGCCTGTGGAGGCACATGCGCCGGCGGCACCGGCCACCAATCATGCGAGTTCAACGGCCCACGTCAGTGGGCCGCTCGGTCAAACCAGCATCTAGCATCGCTTCCCCACAGGAGGAGAGGAGACACATGGATCACATTGGCGCAGGTCTTGCCGCGATGGGCGTCATTGGCCCTGGCATCGGCATCGGCATCCTGGCCGGCATGGCCGCCGGCGCGATCGGCCGAAATCCCGATGCTGCAGGCGCGATCCGCGGCCTGGCGATCATCCTTGCGGCTTTCGCAGAGGGCCTTGGCGTCCTGGCGATCGTCGTCGGCCTGCTCGCAATCTTCATCACCGGCTAGACAGAGGTAGTTCGTGGACCTGTTGGCGCTGGCCGGCGCCGGTCACAGCTTCCCCATCTCGGGTACGCCGATGGAGGCTGAGCCGACCGGGCTGGTCATCAACGTCTTCTGGATCCTGGTCGTTGCCGCCAACTTCCTGATCTTCCTGGTCGCGGCGTGGTACCTGGGACTGCGCAATTTGCCGCGCAACCTTGGCCAGCGGCGCGCCCGGATCGAGCAGGCTCTGCGCGACGCGGACGCGGCTCGGCAGGAGCGCGAAAACGCCGCTACGGAGCGCCTCGCCGTCCTTGGCCAGGCTCGCCAGGAGGCAGAGGACATCCTCGCCCGTGCCCAGAAGCTTGCCGACGAAAGTCGCGAGCGGGACATGGCTGAGACGCGGCAGCAGCTCGAGCAGATGCGTGAGCGGGCCGCAGCGGATATCGAATCAGAAAAAGAGCGTGCCCTTGCCGACGTTCGCAGCCAGGTGGCTGAGCTTGCCCTGGCCGCAGCGGGCCGCGTCGTTGGCGAGACCATGAATGACGCCCGTGAGCGCCGCCTTGTCGAGGAATTCCTCGGACAGGTCGGCACGACCAAGGCCAACTGAGGACCGCGTCAGATATGGCTCGTGCCGGAACTTCGACCGCTCGTCGCTACGCAGAGGCTGCCTTCGAGATCGCCGAGCGCGACAAGAACATGGAGACGTGGCTTGCCCAGCTCGATCGGCTCGCCGCCGCGCTCACGGACGACGAAGTCGTGCGCCGGCTCGAGGATCCTGAAACGCCCGTTGAAAGGCGCCAAGTTGTGTTCGAGGCGCTGTTCAGCGACGGGCAGATGCTGCCCCAGGTCAACAACCTGGTCGGCCTGATGCTGCGCCGCCGTCGCCTCGAGATGGTTGGTGCCGTGGATCGGGAGTTCAGGCGCCTGTACAACCGTCGAGAGGGGATCCACGAGGCGGTGGCAACGAGCGCGGCAAAGCTCGACGCCCAAGAGGTCAATGCCTTGCGCTCACGGCTCGAACAGATGACCGGTGGAAAAGTAGAGCTCACCTTCAACGTGGATCCGCAGCTGCTCGGTGGAGTGCAGGTCCGCCTGGGCGACCTGCTCATTGACGGCAGTGTGCGCGGCCGTCTGGAGCGTCTGCGCAACAAGCTCGAGTCGGGCGTCCTGACTCCCTAACAAAGAAGCTGGCACACCCCGCGCGAGCGACCAAACGGAGTAACTGATGGCGATCAGATCTGAAGACATCACGACGATCATCAAGTCGGCAATCGACCAGTTCGACGCAGGCGTGGAGATGCGCTCTGTCGGCACCGTGGTCGAGGTCGGTGACGGCATCGCCCAGGTCTACGGCCTCGAGGGCGCGCTGGCGTCCGAGCTGCTCGAGTTCCCGGGCGGAGTCATGGGCATGGCCCTCAACCTCGAGGAGGAGACCGTCGGCGCCGTGATCCTGGGTGATTACACCCAGATCAAGGAAGGCGACACGGTCAAGACGACCGGCAGGGTCGTGGAGGTTCCCGTCGGTGCCGAGCTGATCGGGCGAGTGGTCGACCCGCTGGGCCGCCCGCTCGACGACAAGGGTCCGATCAACACGACCAGGAGTCGCCCGGTCGAGCGCGTCGCGCCTGGCGTCATCAAGCGCAAGAGCGTCGACACCCCGGTCCAGACGGGCGTCAAAGCGATCGACGCGCTCATTCCCATCGGCCGCGGACAACGCGAGCTGATCATCGGCGACCGCCAGACTGGCAAGACGGCCGTCGCCGTTGACGCGATCATCAACCAGAAGGGCAAAAGCCTGATCTGCATCTATGTCGCCATCGGCCAGAAGATGTCGACGGTGCGCAAGGTCGTGGCCACACTCGAGCAGTACGGCGCGATGGGGCACACGATCGTGGTCGTCGCAGGTGCCGAGGATCCCGCACCGCTCCAGTACCTCGCTCCGTACGCCGGTGCGGCGATGGGCGAAGAGATCATGGAGAACGGCGTCAAGATCGGCGATCAGGAGGTCAAGGACGCGTTGTGCGTCTATGACGACCTGACCAAGCACGCGTGGGCGTACCGCGAGATGTCGCTCCTGCTGCGCCGCCCACCGGGCCGCGAGGCATACCCGGGCGACGTCTTCTACCTGCACTCCCGACTACTCGAGCGGGCAGCGCGCCTCAACGAGGAGAACGGCGGCGGATCACTGACAGCACTGCCGATCATCGAGACGCAGGCCGGCGACGTGTCTGCGTACATCCCCACCAACGTGATTTCGATCACCGACGGCCAGCTGTTCCTGGAGACCGACCTGTTCAACGCCGGCCAGCGGCCCGCGCTCAACGTGGGCATCTCGGTGTCACGCGTTGGATCGGCAGCACAGACCAAGGCAATGCGCAAGGTGGCCGGTCCGCTCAAGCTGGACCTCGCCCAGTACCGCGAGCTCGCCGCGTTCGCTCAGTTCGCGTCTGACCTGGACAAGGCCACGCGCGATCAACTGACCCGCGGCGAGAAGACGTCAGAGGTGCTCAAGCAGCCTCAGTACGAGCCGCTCCCAGTCGAGAACCAGATTGCGATCCTGTGGGTCGTCACGAACGGCTATCTCGACGACCTGCCGACGGGCCGAATCCGCGACTTCGAGCAGCGCTTCTATCGCTTCCTCGAGAGCGAGAAGCCGGACGTGCTCAAGACGCTGGGCGCCAAGCCTGAGCTCACCGACGAGATCGTCACTGCCCTGCGCGACGCGACGGAATCGTTCAAGCAGACGTTCCAGGCCTAGCAGGGTCAGTCGAGCAGCATGCCAAGTCAGCGCGAGATCCGGCGGCGCATCGGATCGGTCCGCAACATCAAGCAAATCACGCGGGCCATGCAGTTCGTCGCCGCCTCGAAGCTGAAGCGCGCCCAGGACGCGACGCTCGCCGCTCGACCGTATGCCGACAAGATCGACGAGGTCCTCGCGGATATCGCGGCGGTGCTGGGCGAGGCTGAGCATCCGCTGCTCGCCCAGCGCGAGGGCGGCACACGCCTGCTCGTGCTGATGACCAGCGATCGGGGACTGGCCGGTTCGCTGTCCACGAACGTCATCCGCCGCGCGTCGGAGGAGATCACCAACGCGCAGGGCGATCTCAAGGTCGTCACCGTTGGTCGCAAGGGCCATGCCGCCATGCGTCGCGCGCACGTGCCGATCGCGGCCACGTTCGAGGGTTTCGGAGAGCGGCCCTCCTTTGCGGCCGTGGTTCCCGTCGCGCGCCTGCTGACGGACGACTTCGTCGACGGCACGTACAGCCGCATCGACCTGGTCTATCCGAGCTTCGTATCGACGCTCGTCCAGCGACCGGTCGTCGAGCAGCTGCTGCCCATCCAGCCGAGCGATGACACGGACGGCATTCCGGGCAACCAGTTCATCTTCGAGCCGAGTCCGGGCGCTGTTCTCGAGCAGCTCGTGCCACGCTACGTCGCCACGCGCGTCTACCAGGCCGCGCTCGAGCTCACGGCGAGCTTCTACTCGGCGCAGATGGTCGCGATGAAGAACGCGACCGAGAACGCGCAGGAGCTCATCGAGGATCTGACCCTCACGTACAACAAGGTTCGCCAGGCGAACATCACTCGCGAGATGATCGAGATCGCGACCGGCGCCCAGGCGCAGTAGCGACCCGAAGGAGGATTGGACAGGACATGGCAGTAGCCGCACCGGCTTCCGGACGAGTGATCGCGATCACCGGCCCGGTGGTCGACATCGAGTTCCCGGCCGGGCAGTTGCCCGCCATCTTCAACGCGGTCGAGGTCAACCGCGAGGGCGATCCGCTGATCGTCGAGGTCCAGCAACACCTCGGCAACAACTGGGTGCGCACGGTCGCCATGACCACCACTGACGGCCTCGCGCGCGGCGCCACGGCCAGCGATACGGGCGCACCGATCAGCGTCCCGGTGGGCCCCGCCACGCTCGGGCGCGTGTTCAACGTTCTTGGGCAGCCGATCGACGAGAAGGGACCGGTCAAGACCGACCAGCGCTACCCGATTCACCGGGCGGCACCCGAGTTCGAGGAGCTCACGACTGCGACCGAGGTCTTCGAGACCGGCCTCAAGGTCATCGACCTGATCGCGCCGTTCGCAAAGGGCGGCAAAGTCGGCATCTTCGGCGGTGCCGGCGTGGGCAAGACCGTCATCATCCAGGAGCTGATCCGCAACGTCGCCCAGGAGCACGGTGGCTATTCCGTCTTCGCTGGTGTCGGCGAGCGCTCTCGTGAAGGCAACGACCTTCTCCACGAGATGACCGAGTCGGGCGTCATCGAGAAGACCGTGATGGCGTTCGGGCAGATGAACGAGCCGCCCGGCGCACGCCTGCGCGTGGCGCTGACCGGCCTGACCTTCGCGGAGTTCTTCCGCGACGAGGGACGCGACGTCCTGCTGTTCATCGACAACATCTTTCGCTTCACCCAGGCAGGCTCGGAAGTGTCCGCACTCCTCGGCCGGATGCCTTCGGCCGTGGGCTACCAGCCCAACCTGGCCACTGAGATGGCCGGTCTGCAGGAGCGCATCACCTCGACCAAGACGGGTTCGATCACTTCTCTGCAGGCGGTCTACGTGCCCGCCGACGACTACACCGATCCGGCGCCGGCAACTGCCTTTGGTCACCTCGACTCGACCATTCGACTCGAGCGCTATCTGACCGAGCTGGGCATCTATCCGGCTGTCGACCCGCTGACGTCGACCTCGCGCGTGCTCGATCCGCTCGTAGTCGGCCAGGAGCATTACGACGTCGCGCGCGAGACGCAGCGTGTCCTGCAGCGTTACAGAGACCTCCAGGACATCATCGCGATCCTCGGCATCGACGAGCTTTCCGAGGAGGACAAGGCTCTGGTCGCTCGCGCCCGGCGCCTGCAGCGCTTCATGAGCCAGCCGTTCTTCGTCGCCGAGGTGTTCACCGGCCGCCCCGGCAAGTACGTCGCAATCAAGGACACCGTGGCGAGCTTCAAGGAGATCCTCGACGGCAAGGCCGACGAGTTGCCGGAGCAGGCATTCTTCCTGGCGGGCACCCTCGACGACGTTCGCGAGAACGCCAAAAAGTTGGCCGCTTGAACGTGCTCAGCGCGGGTTCTGCTGCGCGCCAAGGGAGCCCCTGGATCGACGCGACGCCCACGCGTCACCCGCGCGGCGGCGCAGCCACTGCTTCGAGCGAACGCCACTCCCCACCCGCTTCACACGTCTGGACTTCCTGAATGCCGCTACTTCTCGAAATAGTCACGCCGGAACGGCAGGTCTTCAGTGACCAGGTTGATTCGGTCGTGTGCCCGGGGGTCGAGGGGGAGCTTGGGATCCTGCCGCACCATGCGCCACTGTTGACGACGCTTGGATTCGGGGAGCTGCGCATCCGCAGGGGGGGCGACGTCGAATACTTCGCGATTGCGGGTGGCTTCCTGCAGGTCAGGCCGGACAAGGTCGTGGTCATGGCCGAGACGGCTGACATGGCCTCGGAGATCGATCTCGAGAAAGCGATGGAGGCCCGCCGAGAGGCGGAGCGGCAGCTGTCGGAGGGATTCGAAGAGCCAGCCGATCTCGCCCGCGCTCGCGCTGCCCTTCAACGCGCCCTGCTGCGCATCCGCGTCGCCGAACGACATCGTCGCGAGGGACCGCGCTCGCGCGGCTGATTCGTGGCTGATCGTCGGTTTCACTGGGAATACCAGGACCTACCAGTCGAGCGGCAGGCCTTCCGGGTCACGGGCGGTCGGCCGCTGCGTGGTCATGTCCAGATCAGCGGCAGCAAGAATGCCGCGCTCAAGATGTTGGCCGCCGCGACGCTTACCGGTGAGCGCTGCCGCTTCACCAACGTCCCGGAGATCGAGGACGTGCGCGTCATGGTCGGCGTGCTGCGCGACATAGGCGTCACGGTCGATCATCCGTCGCCGAACACGTACGAGATCGCCGCGGGCGAGGTCGAGTGGCTGTTCGTGCCGCTCGAGGCCGCGGCGAAGATGCGCGCCAGCTTCATCCTGCTCGGGCCGCTCCTGGCGCGCTTCGGCCGCGTGATCATGAGCAACCCGGGCGGCGACCGGATCGGTCGCCGCCCGGTCAACCTGCACGTTGATGCCATGCGCGCGATGGGCGCGGACATCGAGTACCGCAACGGCTACTACTTCGCGCGCACTCCCGGCCGACTGCGCGGCAGTGAGATCACCTTTCCGCAGGTGACCGTAATGGGCACAGAGAACGCGATCCTGGCCGCAACGCTGGCGGAAGGCCGCACCGTGATCCGTCCGGCGGCGCGTGAGCCGGAGGTCGACGACCTGATCCTGATGCTCCAGAAGATGGGTGCCGAGGTCGAGCGCACCGATCCTGAGACCGTGGTCGTCGAGGGCCAACGCCGCCTGCGCGGAACGGAGCACCGGGTCATGGCCGATCGGATAGAAGCGGGCACATTCGTTGTCGCCGCCGCAGTTACCGGCGGCGATATGACCATCGAGTCGGCCCCGTGTGACAACCTCGGTTCGTTCCTGGACGTCGTCTCTGACATTGGCGTGCCCGTCGCATGCGGCCGCGACACCATCGAGGTCCACTGCGACCCGGATATCCGCGGCGCATTCCGATCATGCGACATCGAGACCGCGCCGTATCCCGGTCTGGCCACTGACCTGCAGTCGCCAACGTCCGTGTTGCTCAGCCAGGCCAACGGCACGAGCCAACTCCACGAGACTATCTTCGAGGACCGTTTGGAGTGGCTTTCCGAGCTGCGCAAGCTCGGCGCGCAGGTCGAGTTGCTCGACACCCACCACGCCTCGATCGCCGGACCTTCGCCGCTGCGCGGTGCCGAAGTCGAGATGGGTGACCTGCGCGCCGGCGCCTCGCTCATTCTGGGCGCCCTCGCCGCCGATGGCACGAGCTTGATTCATGGCGCGCACCACGTTCGGCGGGGTTATGAGAACATCGAAGGCAAGTTCCTCGATCTCGGTGCGCAGATCGAGCGTGTCTCTGAAGGGGCCGTGACCAGCAGATGAAAATTGGTATTGATCTCGGCACGGCCAACATCCTTGTCTATGTCAAGGGCAGGGGCATCGTTACGCGCGAGCCGAGCGTGGTCGCAGTCAGTGACGACAATCACATCGTCGCCGTTGGCGAAGAGGCGCGCGAGATGATCGGCCGAACGCCGGGCAACATCACCGCGATCCGTCCAATGAAAGATGGCGTCATCGCCGACTACGTCATCACCGAGGCGATGCTGCGCTACTTCATCAAGAAGGCCGGCCGGTCGTTCACAAAGCCGGACGTGATGATCAGCGTGCCGTCAGGCGTGACGAGCGTCGAGAAGCGCGCCGTGCGCGATGCCGCCCTCAAGGCCGGCGCCCGCGAGGCATATTTGATCGAGGAGCCCCTGGCCGCCGCAATCGGTGCCAACGTGCCCATCTCCGGCGCGTCGGGCAACCTGATCATCGACATTGGCGGCGGTACCAGTGAGATCGCCGTGATCTCGCTCGGCGGGATTGTCGTCGCGCGTTCCGTGCGTGTTGGTGGCAACCGATTCGACGAAGCAATCGCCAACTACGTGCGCAAGAAGTACAACGTCATGATCGGTGACCGCACTGCCGAAGAGGTCAAGATCCAGATCGGCACCGCGCTGCCACTCGAGCGCGAGTTGCACATGGAGGTGCGTGGCCGCGATCTCATTGCCGGCCTGCCACGAACAGTGCCACTGACTTCGTCCGAGGTGATGGAAGCCCTCGAGGCACCTCTGCAGCAGATCGTCGGTGCCGTTCGCGGCGTGCTCGAAGAGACGCCGCCGGAGCTGTCGAGCGACATCATCGACAAGGGCATGGTCATGAGTGGTGGTGGCGCGTTGCTACGAAACATCGACAAACTTCTCACCCAGGTCACAGGCGTTCCATGCCACGTGGCGGAGAATGCGCTTAACTGCGTCGCGCTCGGCACTGGTTTGGCGCTCGAGCACTTCGAGTTCTTTCGGAAGTCGCTCGTACAAAAGATCTGAGTACCAACGATCCGAGCGGAACGATCCGCTCGCTGGCCGATCTTCATTGCCACACATCCGCCTCCTTCGACTCGCTGTCGCGGCCTGAGCAGGTCGCGCGCGCGGCCGCACAGCGTGGGCTGACTCATCTCGCCGTGACTGACCACGACGGGATTGACGGCGCTCTGCGCGCGCGCGACGCGGCGCCTGAGACGCTGACGGTGATCATTGGCCAGGAGGTCCGAACGTCCACCGGTGACCTGATCGCGCTGTATGTCAGCAAGCCGATCGGGCCGGGGATGGCGCCGCATGAAGCCGCCCAGGCCGTGCTCGAGCAGGGCGGCGTGGTCGGACTCGCCCATCCTTTCGACCGATTTCGGGCAGGTGCTGGTCGCAAGGGCTGGGAGGGCGAGCTCGAGCGAGTGATCCCGTTACTGGACTACGTCGAGACCTGGAATGCCCGACTGATGGTCGGCGACGGCAATCGCCGAGCCGCGGAGTTCGCCCAGACGAACAACCTGCCAGGTGTCGCCGCATCCGACGCGCACACGGTCATGGAGGTCGGAGTCTCGTACACCATCCTCGATGGCCCGATCGATACGGCCGAGGAGTTTCGTGCGGCTCTTGCTGCGGGTCCCAAGCTGATCACATCGCATGGCTCGCGACTCATCAGGCTGGGCATGCCATTTGCCAAGGCGGTCCAACGGGTTCGGGGCAATCGCCGGGTCAGCGTCGCATGAGCACGGACGATCAATTGAAGGCGCCAGCGCCAAGCACTGACGAACCGATACCCGACTACCCGCTGGTCAACGAAGACCACGGCGAGCCACCGCCACCGCTTTCGGCGCGTCTGCGCGACCCGCGCACCATCGTCTCGCTGATCATTCCCATCCTGGTCATCGTCCTGGTGTTGGTCGCGTTCCCGAGCTTCCACTTCGATCAGCTCCCGGCGCTGATTGGCCAGGCCAACCTGTGGCTCTTGCTCGCGGCGTTCGTCGTCTACTACCTGGGCTTTCCGTTGCGCGGCTGGCGCTGGGCGATCCTGCTCCGGAATGCGGGCAGCCCAATCCGTCTTCGTGATTCGACAGAGATCATCTTCATCAGCTGGCTCGTCAACTGTCTGGTTCCGGCCAAGCTGGGCGACGTCTATCGCGCCTATCTCGTCAAGGTCAATAACGGAACATCGGCGAGCCTGGCCTTTGGCACGATCTTCATCGAGCGCGTCTTCGACCTATTCGCCATAGTGCTGCTGGGTCTGGCTGCCGGATTCTGGAGCTTCCGCTCAGGCATGTCGCCTGAGGTGCAGGTGATCTTCGCCATCGGCCTCGCGGTCATTGCCCTGCTGGCCGTTGGCCTGTTCCTGGTCAAGAACTTTGGCAGCCGACTGGTCCGTCGCCTCCCGCTGCCAACGCGCGTGGTTGACTTCTACGACCGTTTCGAGACTGGCCTGTTCTCGATCAAGGCACGCAATGTGCCCCTGCTCGCGGTGCTGACCGTCCTGATCTGGATGACCGAGGCGTTCAGGCTTTACTTCGTCGTTCTGGCCATGGGCTTCAACCTGCCGATGGGCATCTCCGGCGGGCTCTTCGTGGCGCTCATCGCGTCACTCTTGACGGCAATACCGTTCACTCCTGCCGGACTCGGCGCCGTCGAGGGCGCGGTCGTCGTCATACTCACTTCGCTGTATGGCGCAACGCCGACCCAGGCTGCAGCAATCGTCCTTGTCGACCGCTCGATCAGCGTGCTGTCAGTGATCATCTTCGGCGGCATCACGTACATCGTCTCGGACAAGACCAAGGGCCCGCGACCCACTCCAACAGCAACGGAGGCGGCACCGGGCGTGAGATAAACGACGATGCCGGTCGACTGTCTTCGACCGGCATCGTTGGACGGCGCAGGAGGCTCTGCGGCCGCTGGATATTTGCTTGGGGCGCTTGGTTTCTAGTTGCGGTTGGGCATCCGTGCGACGAGCGCCGGACCTGGCTGGGCGGTTGCCGGTCGGGCTCCCGTGGTCTGTCGGGCGGCGGCCAGTCGGCGCATGCGCAGTGCCAGGTAGTACTCCATGACCTGGCGAACCTGTGGCTCGCTGAGCAGATCATCCGAGCGGAGTGCGTACTCCACGCGCGCCGTGGGGTGGCTCGTCGACGACTGAACCAGACCGAAGTAATGAGGCGTCTCCGTCTCGTCCCTCAGCTCGCGAAGTCCGCGCGCAAGCTTCGTCGCTGTTCCGAGCGACGGCGTGCGATCGCCGCGTACCAGCCGTGAAATCGTCGAGTGATCCACGCCTGACTGCTGCGCCAACTGGCGCTGCGACATCTTCTTCGCCTTGAGCTGGGTCCGCAGCCATTCGTTGAATGCCCGACCGTTCTGAACGCTCATTGAATGCTGACTTCTCCGGTGGGCCGAGTGACGGCTTCTCCCTCGATCTTTCGGCCGCTTGAAGGGGCGACAGCCGCATAATCCGGTGCGCGACTGTTGCTCGATATAGGCCCTTGGTACGGCTTGGGCGCCACCTGTGGGTTAACGCGTCATTAGGCCTGTGGCGGAGCGGTTCTTGTCCTCGATCCGCGGACCTCGAAAGCCTCCGGCGGGAGCGCGCCTGGAGTCTCGCCTTCGACCAGCTGGCGTGCACGATCCAGGTTGACCTTGTCGTAGCCGACATCCATCCCCGGCGTCTCGAGGTACGTCGGCAGCGTCGCCAGCCATGGGTGCGTGAGCAGGCCGCGCATGCCGTCGGCGCCCAGCTGACCTGCCGCGATGTGCTCGTGGCGGTCCAAATGGGAGCCCAAGACAGTACGCGAGTCGTTCAGGTGAACCATGACCACGCTCTGACGGCCGATCAGGTCGTCGATACGGCCGACCAGACCTTCGACCCCGTCGTCGTTTGATACGTCGTAACCCGCTCCCCACAGGTGCGCAGTGTCGAGGCAGACGCCGAGCCCCTCGAGGGCGAGACCGCCGGCGCCGGCAGCGTCGATGATGTCGGCCAGATCCTCGAGCGACGCGCCGATGCCGTCGCCGGTCCCGGCTGAGTTCTCGAGCACGAGCCGTGGCATCGGCGTGCCATCGGGATCATCCGCGTCGGACGCGATCTCGTCCTGGACTACTCGCAGCCCGTCGATGAGCCTGGAGATGCCGGCCTCGCGGCCCATGCCACGGTGAGAGCCAATGTGCATCACGACTGCGTCAGCGCCGTAGAGACGCGCCACGCGGAGCTCGTTCACGACGGTTTCGATCGATTTGTGCCAGAAGTCCTCGTCGGCACCACACAGATTGATCAGGTACGGCGCGTGAACCGCAATCGAGCGTACGCCACCAGTGCGCAGCCGGTCGCGGAACTCGGTGAGCGCTTTTGGCTGCTCCTGCCGACGGCGCCAAGCCGTGGGGTTGTCGGTCCAGATCTGCACCGCGGTTGCGCCGATCGCCTGCGCACGACTGGCCGCCTTCAGCAGGCCCGCCGCGAGAGGCAGATGAGGTCCGATCAGGCGCTGATCCACGACGCCATCGTAGGTGTGGTCGACGATTCGAGGAATGCCACATAGTTCGACGTTCATCAAACTGAAGGCGTACCCTCTGCGCATGGACCCTGACCTTCTTGTCGCGCTAAAGGCGTTGTCCGACGCGTCGCGCCTGCGCATAGTCGGCGTGCTTGCCGAAGGCAAGCCAATCTCCGTCGAGGACCTGGCCAAACGGCTGTCGCTCAGCCCGGGCACGGTCGTCCACCACCTCAACCGGCTGCGTGAAGCGCGGCTCGTGGAATCGGCGCCGCGTCGTCCGTACGTTGACTATTCGCTACGGCTCGGGCGGCTGTCCGAGATCGGTGCCGATCTGAGCCGAATGGCTCACGAGCAGGCAGGCGACTCCGGCCCACTTGGCGCGCCGGAGTGGGCAAGCGCCGAGGAGGCCAAGGTCCTGCGCTCGTTCTTCGAGAACGGCGTCCTGACCAGCATTCCGGCTCAACGTTCGAAGCGCCTTGTGATCCTCCATCAGCTGGCCAGCAAGGTCTTCGAGAAGAAGCACCGCTACCCCGAGAAGGAAGTCAACCAGCGCCTGGGAGCTTTATACCCCGATCCGGCTTCTCTTCGCCGCTATCTCGTCGACGAAGGTTTCATGGTGCGCAAGAGTGGCGAATACAGGCTCAGGCCGCGCTCGGACTGGCCGCGCACGCAGCGCCAGCAGGAGGAAGCTCAGCGCTCGCGCGCCAGCGCGAGCGCTGATACGGCCAAGGCCTGAGCGTCATACAGCACCGCGGCGCAGCCCGCGAAGGTGGCGCCGGTCGTGGTCAGATCGTCCACGAGGACGATCCATGAGCCTTTGATCGCCGCCGCGTAACGCGGATCGGCCGAGAACGCATGGCCGACATTCGTGGCTCGCGCCTGACGCCCCAGCGCATGCTGAGCCGTCGTTTTCGTTGCTCGCCGTACAGCCGGTACGACCTGCAGTCCGAGTTTGCGCCCGATGCCTCGTGCGAGCAGCTCGGCCTGATCAAAGCCGCGTTGCTTCTTACGTGCCGCGTGGACGGGCACGTACGCGATCGTGTCACCGCCGATGCCGGCGCGCGCCCAGCGCTCAGCCATGATCTCCGCCAGCGGTTCGACCAGGCGTCGCTCGCCGTCGTACTTGAGCGCGTGCAGGCAAGCGCGCGCCGGGCCGTTGTACGCGGCACACCACTCGAGCTGGACGATGCCGGCCGGCACCTTGGTCGGCAAGCCGAGTGGCACGCCGGCCGGCTCGCCGTGCCTGCGCGTCAGCGCCCGCCGACAGCGGCCGCAGACCATCTCGCCTTCCCGGCCGCAGCCTGGACAGGTCGGTGGCAGGAGCACGTCGAGCAGCCGTTGCATGGCACCAGATTCGGTCTGGGCACTTTGTTTTTGCCTATCGGCACCTTAACGACGACTTATGATCGGCTGGATGCGGCGGAAATCGTCTGAGTCCGTGAGACGAGTCGCGCCCGGCAACGAATCGTGGATATCGCTGGCGATTCTGCTTATCGGTGGCGTCGTGGTGGCCCTCATCGGGTTGACGACGATCATGGCCGCCCAGCATTCGGCTGGCTGGGGCTACGATTTTCGGGCCTATTACGACGCGGCCTTGAGGCTGATGGCCACCGGTACGCCGTACCAGGATCTGACGCTCAGCGGACCTTTCCAGCCCGGCCCGGCGAACCTCTACCTGTACACGCCTGTACCGGCGCTGCTGATCGTGCCGCTCACCTGGCTGGGCCCAGAAACGGCGACCCTGACGTGGTTGGCCATTCGCCTCGGACTGCTCTTTGGAGCGTGCGTGCTGATGCCGGTGCCGCGCTGGGTAAAGGCCGCGACGCTCGGCATCTCCTTCATCAGCTCGCAGTTCCTGCTCGACCTCAACCTGGGCAATGTCAGCTTGATCGTCACGTTCTTTGCGGTCGTAGCCTGGCGCTGGCTCGACAGGCCGATCAGCGGAGTCGCGATCGCTGCTTCGATGACCATACGTCCGGCCATGGGCGCGATCTGGTTGTGGTGGATCGTCCGCCGCCAATGGGTCGCGGTTGCATGGACCGTGCTCGGCGCTCTCGCGATCTTCGTGGCCAGCCTTCCCTTCATCGGCCTTGACCCATGGTTCCAGTTCGTGACCGTCCTGCGCAACCTCAGCGACGTCAACAGCGTTGCGCGCAACCTGGGGCTTGGCTCGACGGCTCTGGCGCTGGGCGCGAGCGAGCCCGTGGCCAACCTCGCCTTGATCGGAGGCTATGTGCTCGCCATCGGAGCAATTCTGCTCAGTCTCAGACGCGATCGTGAAATTGGTTTCTCGGTCACCCTGATGGCGACGCTGCTCCTGTCACCCCTTATGTGGGACCACTATCTGACCAACCTGATAGTGCCGGGAGCGCTCGTGGCGTCACGCGGTCGCCGCTGGGGAGTGCTGCTGCCGCTGCTCGGCTGGCTGCCGCTTCTGTTGCTTCCTCTCGTCGCGATCGTCGGCATGCTCGTGCCATTCCTTGCGCCCGACCGGGAGGAGCGTGCGTTAGGCGTCACCGCTGACGATGGTCAGCCGGTCACCGACCTTGACGCCAGCCCGAGCAGCGTCGCCGGCGCGTAGCTCGATAGTTGCGCGTGCTCCACGCACGAACCAGACGACACCTGTCCAGGGCGCCAGGTCGGCCCTGATGGAAATGATCTCGAAGATTTCCTTGGAGCCATCAGTCGGGCGCACGAACACGCAATCGATGGGAAAGCGCATGAACAACATGTGGATGCTGTTGGTGCCGGGAAAATAGAGACCCGTGCCGGGATCGAGTGATTTGCGGCCTATGAGTCCGATCAGCTTCTTCAGCCACGAGTCGGCGATCTCCAGCGACCAAAGCGGCGTGTTGTCGCTTCGCTGGACGATCAGGCGTCGCATCTATCCAGATGGTAGCCGCCTGCGATAGGACGATCGTTGCGTTCTTAAGCGTGATGCCGCTGGATAGACTGCTGGCCTTATGAACGGTGTGGAGGGGTTCGTCGGCGGCGCGAAAGCGCCCAAACTGATCGTCACGATCCCGGCGTATAACGAAGAAAAGACCCTCGCCCAAGCCATCCAAGAGATCCCGCGAACAATCCGCGGCGTGAGCACCGTCGAAGTGCTCGTTTGTGACGACGGATCGGCCGATCGCACGTCACAGGTCGCTCGCGACGCCGGTGCCGACTACGTCATCAGGCTGCGCCGCAATTTTGGACTGACCATCGCCTTCGGAACCGCGCTTCAGGCCGCCATCGAGCACGGCGCGGACATCGTGGTCAATATCGACGCGGACTGCCAGTACGTTGCGGACGAGATACCCACGCTCATTCAGCCCATATTGCGGGGCGAGGCCGACATGGTCTCGGGAGATCGTCAGGTCGCCAAGCTCGACCATATGCCGCAGTCCAAGAAATACGGCAATCGGATTGGCAGCTTCATGCTGCGCGCAGTCGCGGCCAGCCCCGTTGTCGATGCTTCGAGCGGTTTTCGTGCCTTCAGTCGTGAGTGCGCGTTGCGCCTCAACCCATTCATCGGCCACACATACACGCACCAGACGCTCATCCAGGCGACCCACAACGGCATGGTCGTCAAGGAGGTTCCGGTCACCTTCCGCGCGTCAGCAAGGGAGGGCAACTCCTCGCGTCTGATCGGCGGTGTGTCCACGCACATAGTGAAGTCTTTCGGAACCATCCTGCGGACGATGACCGCCTACCGCCCGTTGGCCGTGATGGGTGGCCTGGGCGCGGCATTCATGCTCGCTGGCGTGTTTGTGGGACTCATACCGGTCCTTGGTTGGATCGCACAGGGCGATACAGCCGGGCACGTTCAGTCCCTGATTGCGTCAGTGGTGCTGATAGTCATGGGCATCCAGTTTGGAGTCTTTGGACTGCTCGCCGACGCAGTAGCTGCCAATCGCCGTACAACCGAAGAGATCCTCTATCGCATGAGGTCCGGCCACACCCACGACGAGGCGACCGTGCCGCCATTGGAAGAAATGACCTTCGCCGTCTCGCCATCCTTGAACTCCCGGCGTGAGACCCCCCGACCGGTTGCGCGAAGCAGGAAGATTCCAGCCGAGCTTTCGAGGCGGTAACCAGACAGGGCTTGAACCTTGCGCGCCTGGTCGCTCACGCGGTCTTTCAACCTCGCCGCTTCAACGACAGGCGGATCCGCGAGTTTGCCAGCTCGGTCCGAAACGAACGAATCCTCGAGCTCGGCAGTGGCAAACCGGTCAACGGCGAATATGTCTATTCGGCCAGGCGATTCTTCGACGCATCAAATGAGTTCATCCAGTCGGACGTGGTCGAGGAGTACGGCCACCGCGTCATAGACGCAACCTCAATGTCTTTCCACGATGAGTTCGACGTGGTGCTGTGCGCGAATGTTCTCGAACACGTTTACGACTACGCGACGGTCATCAGCAACATCCACACTGCGCTGCGACCCGGTGGCAAGGCTGTCGTGGTCGTTCCCTGCATGTACCCGCTGCACGATCAACCGCGCGACTACTGGCGCTTCACTGAGCACGCCCTTCGTCCGATGCTTGCCGCGTTCCAGGAAATTCGAGTCCGACACAGCGGGCTGCGCGCTTATCCGTTCATGTACTACGTCGAGGCGCGTAAGTAACAGTCGGACCGATCAGGCGCTCGTATTGGGCCAGGCCCTCCGCGCATCCGCAACGATGCGTTCCGTCATATCTCTCATTTGCCGGTCGATCGTGGCGACGATCGCGTCGCGATCGGCCTGCACTCGCTCGATTCGCCGCCAAACCTCGTCTGTGCCCTGCACGTCCAACATGACCTCGATCGGCAGTGACAACTCTGTCAGGTTCAGTTGCTCGTAGAACAGCCGAGCTTTGGGGACGTAATAGAGAGCTATCGCAGGCACACGAGCGCAGGCGGCGAGTATCGCCGAGTGGAGTCGCGTTGCGATCATGTACCGGCAACGGCCGATGATCGCGGAAAGCTCGGCAGGCGAGAAGACGTCGCTGTCAAGCACGCGCGCACGTTCGGGATTACGCATGCGCGCAACGATTTCGCGCGCAAACGAGTCGTCCCCTTCCGACACCGCCATGTGCATGGGGACGAACAGAATCCTCGCAGCGGGATCCTCGCAGATGCGATCGACGAGTTTCACGATCTGTTCGCGATACAAACGGAAGTCCGCCGGCTCCTCCTTGCTTCCACGCAGTCGGTACGGCAGCCAGCCGCCGCGCCGATAGTGGAACCACCTGCGCATTCCGACTCCGACCGCACCGTCGATGAACGCCGAATCGACACCCAGAGCCTCCTGAACACGTTCACTCAGAGCGTCCGACCATGCCGCGACCGGGGCCATCACCGCCGGATCGAATGAGGCCGTGACCGGTATCCGCGTCCCCCACTCGCGCAGCTTGTCGGCCGACTCGACGTCGCGAGTTATGAAGCCGCTCGTGCGATTGACCGTGAATGCGACCATGCGTCGACTGCTCGAGGCATCAGTCGGCCCAATCCCCTGGAAAGCGCCATAGATCTGGCGATTCGCGAGCCGCAACCCGGTCATCTTGAGTGCCCAGTAAACGAGGCCCAGGCGGTTCGTGTAATCCTTCAGAAACTCGCCGCCACCCCATAGGACGATGTCGGCCTGGCGGACGCGTCGAAGCAGGCGCAAGTAGTCGAACGGGCTCACGCTCAGTGGGGATTGCGCAAGAAAAGGGATTCCAAACCAGCGCCGATCGCGCTTCGCGAACTGAGAAAGTGCGCTGATCTGGGCTTCTGGCCAGCACATGCGCACGACCTCGATCAGGCCACTGAGAATTGCGCGGTCGCCCCGATTCGTGGGCGAGTCGCTGTTCAGGATGAGGACGCGCACTGCTCAGCGATTGGATCTAGTAAAAAGGCCGCAGTCCGCTCCGCGATGAGAGGCCAACTGAATGCCTCTGCCGTCGCACGCGCCTTTGCGCTCATCGCCGACCTTCGCTCATCGTCCCAGGACAACACATCGCGTAAGGCGTTGCCCAGTGCCGCACTGTCTCCTGCGCGGCACACGATCGCGTCCGTGCCGTCCGTGACGATTTCAGCCGCGTTGGTGGCGTCCGTTGCTATCGTTGGCTTGCCGTACGCGAGCGATTCCAGAAGGACGACCGGCATCCCCTCGGCGTCGCCGTCGGACGCGACGACGGAGGGCAGCACGCAAATGTCCGCGCGGCGGTAGAAATCGTCCTTCCTTGTGCCAGAGACGAAACCAACGAAGTCGACGGCATCCTCTACGCCGAGCCGAGCCGCCTGTTCCTGCAGCTCTGTTCGCTGTGGCCCGTCGCCGGCAACGACGAGATGGACGTCGGCCGCCTCCGCTCGCACGGCCGCGAATGCGTCGAGGAGGTATGGGAGGCCTTTCTTGTGCGTCAGACGGCCCATGAAAAGGATGACTCGGCGACCAGGGTAGAGATCATTCGTGCCTACGGCGCTGACTTTCACCCTGGGAAGATCCACACCCATCGGGATGACTTGAGCACGCTGCTGGAGCTTGTTCCAGGCCGCAACGTCGAAGAACGGGCGCATACGGTCGAGCGATGCCTGGCTGACCGCAGTGAAGCCCACGGCTCGCCGCGTCACCCGCGAAACGATCGCTCGGCCAACGGCCCGGAGTCGGCGCCAAACGGCCACATCGGATGCGTGCGTCGTAAACACAAATGGCACCCTTGTTCGACGCGACACGGCCCAGGACGTCACGGCTTGAGGTGTGAACCAGTGTGCGTAGATGACATCGGGCCGCTCCTGCGCGACGAGATTGCGCAGAGCGCGGTACTCCCCCCAGCAAAGTCCGGGGATGGCGAGCACCTGCGCCGGGTTTCGCCGAATCGTTGGCATGATTCCGTGGCCCGCCAGGGACTGCCATCGGCGCGGCCGAAAGTAGTTGAAGCGAACCTCCGTGAATTCCCCGTGCTCAGTTCGATTCACCGTCGCGCTCCGGGCGTCGTGCGGAGCCAGGACCGTGAACTGCCAATCAGGCCGCGCATTTTTGAGTGCGACCACTTGGTCACGCACAAAGGGTGGAACGGTGTCGTCCGCTCCTGCCGGAAAAGTGGACGCGACGACGACGACCCGGAACGCACCGGTCACGTCGCATCGGCCGCTATCGCGCCGGGTCGGCGCGGCCGCGTTGCCAGCCGGGAGATGGCAAAAAACAGAATGTCCACAGCGATGCTCCAGACACGCAACAGCACGACCAGGACCACGACCACCGCTGATGGCATCAATGGTGCGAGAAGCAGTCCAAGGGTCAGTTCTCGTACGCCCAATCCCCCAGGAGCAAAAAAAGCAAGCAGGCTGATTGCCGCTGCCACGCTCACGGCACCAATGACGTAGAGCGCGTCGGTGGGCGGAAGGTCCGGATAGACCGACACCGCGACAAAGTAGTAGCTCGTGCCTGCCAGCAGTGCGCCGAGAACGTAAAGCCCGGTGGCCTCGAGAACTGTGCTCCAGGTGGGAAAAATCGACGGGTCTGGCGCCGAACGCCGGAGAACGCGAAAAGCAAGCGCAAGAAGACGGTGAAACACCGGCGGAATCAGCACCGCAACACTCCCAACGAGCGCCGCGATCATCGTCCACCGCAGCCAGGGCGCTATGGCGTCCGCCCTGCTGTCCAGCAGGACGAGCGTGGTTCCGACGATCAGCGTCGCGACGATCTGCAGGGCGCCCTCGAGCAGGCCACTCACGGCGAGCTTTGATCGGGGCACACCGTGACGGCCCGCAAAGTAGATCTTGCCCAGGATCCAGGTTGCCGTGCCGGGGATGTATCTGCCCAGCCATGACTTGGCGTAGATGTAGGTCAATTCGGCATAGTGCCCGCGCAAACCAGTGCCGCCGAGACGACGAAGCAGCCGCAACCAGATGAAGACGCCGAGATAGCGGTAAAGGACGCTCATGACGGTCGCCAGGATCAACGGCGTCCACGAGATCTCGAGTCCCTCCAGCTCCGACCAGTCGATCGTGAGGATCGCGGTCGCGATGAAGACGAGAAGGAGTCCATAAAAAATCAGCGGTACGACCACACGCTGCCAGCGCGCCTTGCCGACCGTTGCGCCAGTTGACGATTCACTCATTGGCCGGCCTGCAGCATCACCGTGTCGACCTGCACGCCGAACGTGTTCTCCCTGTCTGTGCCGTCGACAGGATCGCCCTGGAACGTCCCACTACTGATCTCTACGTTCGCCGTGGAACCCACCTCGAGGCCTGGCAATCCCGCGAGGGAGAAGTCACTTGACCAGGGTCCGGGCGCGACGACGCCATCAAAAATGGTGGAACCATTGACGGTGATCCGGAGAGGCCCACCATCGGGCCCGGTGTCAGCGATCGAGACGCTCAGACGGCTGGCCGCCGCGCTGCCCTCGACGGGAATCGCAAGGAAAGCATCGCCGGTTGTCCAGCGCAGAGGTCGTCCGTCGACCAGTTGAGCCGGGTGAAAGCCGACGCCAGGAGCAACCCATTGCGGAGAGCCGCCAAAGGGAACGCCGATGGTGTTCAGGCCGGTGGCCCGGATGACGACCAACTTGTTGTCCTGTTCAAGAACAGTTCTGGGGACGGGATTGGTCGTCTCGGCCATGACGGGACTCGACCAGTCCACCGTGCTCACGACCTGCCCGACCACGGCATCCATCCGGTAGTCATACGCTGCAGTCACGATCGTGACCGGACTGTTCTCGCTCGCTGCGGACACGAGCGCAACAGCGCTGCCACGGGCCGTGTCGTCGCTGGCATCAAGGGGGATGATCGGCCGATCAAAGGCGAGCAGGAGCGGCATCCAATAGTGCAGCGCCTCATAGTCGCCGTCCGGCGCTATCGCCAAATTTCCAGATGGCACTTCGCCGGCGAATGTGTCCATTGCAGCGTACGAGCCTGCGCGTTCGGGGGTCACGTACATAGGGGCACCTATGTAGATCGTCCAGGCCGCCAACAGCGGAAGGATGGCGACGACCGCGAGCCGGCGGCCAGGCATGGACAGTCGTCCAAGCAACCACGCTGCGCCGACCGCGGCAAACACAACCATTCCCGGAATGATCTCTGGAACGTACCGCCGTATCGCCCAGAAGTGATCGGGGAATACCGACTGCTTCCAGATGTAGATCGCCGCGATGCCCATGAGGACAACCAGGAGGGGTACGGCGCTCGCCTGCACCTTGTGGCGACGACAAACCCCGAGGAATACGAGCGACCACCCGAGCAGAGCTGCCCACACGACGCCAGGCGTCAGGTAGCGCCCGAGGTTTGCCAGGGAGTCTTCGATGTAGCTGCGCTGGCCGTCGAACGCTGCACCGGGAACATCGACGATCGCGAATGGAGGCAGGATCGGGCGGATGAAGTAGGCATAGAAAGTGATGACCGCGAGCAGTCCGAGCGCGCCAAAGACAAACGTCCGATTGTTCAGGAGAGACTCGCCCACCTGCACGACGCGCTTGGATCGGGTCAGTCCCAGCACAACCACTGAGACGACCGTCAGTGCAGCGATCATCAGGACCTGGGTCAGCAGACTGTCGAGATATGGCCTGCTGAACAGAACATAAGTTGCGAAGGCCACCCCGAACAAGGGCATCGAACTCAGGTAGATGGGTCGCCAACTCGGTCGGTCGACGTAACGGCCCGTCGCCACGTTCCAGAGTGCGTGCCCGAGCAGTAAGAAAGGGATCAGCAGAAACGCATCTATCCGGATGAAGGCTGACGCACCCAGAAGCGCTCCCGCCCAAAGCGCGAAGTGGCGCGGTCCGCCATCGAGGTAGTGCAGCAGAAGCAGGAGCCCGGACCAGACGAAGAGCTGTGCCGGGATCTCAGTAAGCGCCTGCCGAGCGACCCACATCTGCGCGGGATTGAATGCGAGAAAGAGAACGGCAATCGCCGCGTAGTTGGAGGACAGGAGGCGCTTCGCCAGGCCGTATATCGCCAGCAGCGCGAAAACGCAGATGATCAGGTTGAGCCTCACGAGGGCATCAAAGCCACCGACTGAGAACGCTTGTGCCAGCCAAGCCGGAAACAGGTGCGCGAACTGGACGGTCAGCGATCCATTCGTGAAATAGACGCCCGGATAACCCGTGAAGCCGGCCGGCGGGGCGTCACCGGGTGGCCACGGGTTTGCGATGCCCAGGCCGCCGTGATGCGCGATGTAGATGGCGTGGCTGGCATACGTGTTCATGTCGGCGCCGCTGGCAAAGGGGTCCGATGGGAAAATCCCTCCCAACACGGCGGCCACGATGACGCCCGCGACGACCAGCCAGTCCCACTTGCTCAGCTGCGGAGCACGCGGCCGAGAGCCATTGCGGCGACGTATCCACGTGACGAGCAGCCCAGCGACCAGAAGCCACCCCAGCGCGCCGAGAGATTCCGGCTGATATTCACCCAAGATGACCAGGGTCAGGAGCGGAATCGACCACAGCGCCGCTCCCGCGGCGACCCATAGCGATGGTCGAGCCACCGCTGGAATGTCGGGACCGAGCCGCGCCAGAGCGACCCTGCCGGTGAAGGGTATCGAGGCAAAGACGCCGAGCGAAAGAAGCGCCGTGATCATGGCGGCGCCTCCCTCAATCAAGTCGCCGGAACGTATCTACCCCAAGGACGCGAGTATGGCGTCAGCGACTACGTGCCGCTGCCCAAGTTCAGCATGATCAGGATGATCGCCGGGCCAAGGATGACGATGAACATCGATGGAAAGATGCAGCCCACGAGCGGGAAGAGCATCTTGATCGGTGCCTTCGCGGCCATCTCCTCCGCGCGTTGGCGACGCTCGATGCGCAGCTGTTCTGATTGAACCTGGAGGACCTTTGCGATCGGCACGCCGAGCTGCTCGGCCTGGATGATTGCCGCGATGAAGTTCGACAGGGCGGGCACGTCCGTTCGCATGCGGACGTCGCTCAACGCATCGCGCCGTGCTTTGCCCACTCGGATCTCAGCCAGTGCCCGCTTGAATTCGTCGGCGAGAGGTCCCGTGGTCTTCTCGACCACCTTCGCCAGCGCACCGTCGAATGAAAGTCCCGCCTTGACCGAAATGGTGAGCAGGTCGAGGCTGTCGGGCACGGCCATCAGGATTGCCTTCTGGCGCTTCTTGATGCGACGGCTGAGCCAGATCTCGGGTGCCATGAAGCCCAGGCCACCGAGGGCGATGCCGCCCAGGAAGCCGAACGCCGGATTGCGCACGACCAGCGCAAAGAACACGAAGACACCGCCGCCGACCAGCCCGGCCACCACGAACTTCATGCCCAGGAATTCGATGCTGCGCAGCTCGCCCGGGTTGCCGGCCATCAGCAGACGTTGCTCGGTCTTGCTGACCTTGGTCGGGCTTGCGAAGCGCCGGGCGACTCCGGACAGACGCCGCGCCATTGGGCGCAGGGTTCGCTCGAAGAGTGGCTGCTGCAACTCGATCTCTTCGAGCGTCCGAGCCTGCATCGAGCCCAGCTGCGACAGGCGCGCCTGGACGGGGTCCATTGGCCGCGAACCGGCCATGGCATAGAAGACGAGCAGGACGCCGACGCCGGCGAGCGCGGCCATCGCTAAAGCAATCACGGATTCAGACCTCGATGTCGACGATGCGGCGGATGAGGATGAAACCGATCCCCATCATGACGCCGCCCAGGCCAAGGATGAACAGGCCCAGTGGAAGGCCGAGCATTGACGGTGGTTGCTGGAACATAGGCGCCATGAATGAAGGCGCAATGACCTGCATCACGAGCACCAGCGCGATAGGCAGGAATCCCACGACGTAGCCCGACATTCGCTGCTGAGCAGTCAGGGTCTTGATCTCGCCCTTGATGCGAACTCGCTCGCGGATCGTGAAAGCGATCGTGTCGAGGATCTCGGCAAGGTTGCCGCCCACCTGGTGCTGGATGGCGATGGCAGTGACCATCAACTCGAGGTCTTCCGACTTGACGCGACGACTCAGGTTCGAAAGAGCGTCGTCGAGCGGCAGACCAAGGTTGACCTCGCGAATGACGCGGGTGAACTCGGTCGAGATGGGCGGGTCCGCCTCGCGGCAGACCATCTCGACTGACTGCAGGAACGAAGAGCCGGCGCGCAGGCTGTTGGCCAGCAAGGTAATGGTGTCAGCCAGGCCGTTGTTGAACGCCTTGAGTCGCTTGGACTTGCGCCGATTGAGCCAGAAGCCGGGAAGCCAGTAGCCCGCGACGGCGCCCACGAGCCAAAGGATTGGGCTGCTCAGGAGCGAAATGATCGGGCTGAGCACGATCATGATCAGCGGTACGCCGACGGTGCCGGCGAAACGGATCGCGAGGAACTCGCTTGGTTTCAGCGCAAGGTCGGCCCGAGCGAGTTCGCGTGCGAGGTTGCTACCAAAGTCGCGCTTCTCGACAACCTTGTTGAGGCTCTTGAGAGCCGCAGAGGTTGCCCAGCGCTCGCCAAAGTCCTTTCGTTCCTGTTTCTTGTCGCCTGGTGCAGCGGCCGCGTAGCGTTCGAGGCGCGCGTTGACGTCGGACCCGCTGGCCAGGCTCAGGAACACGAGCAGGATGCCTACTGCCGCAATCGCGGCCACGATGATCGTCATGGCTTCAATACGATCCAAAGAGTCGTGGCGGCAGGTGGATGCCGTGGGCTTCGAACTTCTCGGAGAAGCGCGGGCGGACGCCCGTCGGGCGCAGGCGGCCCTGGACCTTGCCGTCCTGGACGCCTGTCTGTTCGAAGACGAAGACGTCCTGCAGGACGATGACATCACCCTCCATGCCCTGGATTTCGGTGATGTTCGTGATCTTGCGTGTGCCGTCCTTCAACCGGTCCTGGTGGACGATCAGGTCGACGGCAGATGCGATCTGCTCTCGAACGGCGCGCAGAGGCAGGTCTACGCCGGCCATCAGCACCATCGTCTCCAGTCGGGAGAGCATGTCGCGCGGGGTATTGGCGTGGCCCGTTGACATCGAGCCGTCGTGGCCGGTGTTCATGGCCTGGAGCATGTCGAGCGCCTCACCCGAACGGCACTCGCCGACGATGATGCGATCAGGACGCATTCGCAGGGAATTGCGAACGAGCTCGCGGATCGGAATCGCGCCCTTCCCCTCGATGTTCGCGGGACGCGACTCGAGCGTGACCACGTGCTCCTGCCGCAGCTGGAGCTCAGCTGCGTCTTCGACCGTGACGATGCGTTCGTCGTTCGGGATGAACGATGACAGGACGTTGAGCATCGTCGTCTTTCCGGAACCGGTACCGCCCGAGACGAAGATGTTCAGGCGCGCTTCCACACACGCACGGAGGAAGTCGAACATCTCGGGTGTCGCGGAGCCGAAGCGGATCAGGTCGTCAGTAGTCAGCGGCGTTGCCGCGAACTTCCGGATCGTGATGACCGGGCCGACAAGGCTGATCGGTGGGATGACGACGTTGACGCGGGAACCGTCGACTAGACGCGCGTCGACCATTGGAGATGACTCGTCGACGCGGCGGCCGATCGGCGCAATGATGCGGTCGATGATGCGCATCGCGTGCTCGTCGTTCTGGAACGTCACGTTGGTCAGCTCGATCTTGCCGCTCCGCTCGATGTAGACCTGGCGCGGACCGTTGACCATGACTTCAGTGATGCTCTCGTCGCGCAGCAGCGGCTCGAGAGGACCAAGGCCGATGATTTCGTCGGTGATCTGCTCGAGCATGCGCGTGCGTTCGGCACGGGTCAGCGCGAGACCCTCTGAGTCGAGAGCGCGACCGAACGCCTCCTCGATCTCGCGTCGAACCTCGACCTGGTTCGTCAGGTCAAGCTTTGGATCGAGATCCTGGATGACGCGTTGCTGGATCCGGAACTTTGCGTCGCGGAAAGACTCGCGCAGTGGAACCTGGGCGAGCATGCGGCCGGTGGCAACGCCATTGCCCGCGGGGCCGTTGTTGCCCGCGCCACCGCCCGTAGTCGCCGAGCTCGGCGGAACCGACGGCAGCGTGGTTGAGCTTGCAGCGGCTGGCACCGCCGGAGCGGTCAGTGCGCCCGAAGCGGGTGCCGGGATCGCGCCCAGCTCGGATGCGGGTCGGGCACTTTCAATTCTGCGCAAAAGCGACATTTGGGCGTATCCCTCCTAGGTCAGTGGGCGCGCCACTGGAACAGGCTCTTCTTTGATGCCGCCCTGAGGGCGAGGTCCGGTGCCACCTCCGGTTCGTTTTCGAGCACGGTCTTGGCGACGCGGATGATGTCTTCGCTCACACGGGCCTGGCGCGCGGCGACGACGAAGGGAACACCCCTGTTGAGCGCGTAGACGACGGTTCGGCCGTCAGATACGACGCTGTGTGAAATCTTTCGGCCGATCGAGCTTTCGACGTCCTGCTGGCGGATGCCATATCCGGAGTCGGCTCGATTGAGCAGCAGCTGGACCTTGTCGAGCGGATACCCAAGCTGGTCAGTGAGTGCCAGAAACTGGCGCATGTTCTTGATGTTGGTGATCTCGAGGGTGAGTACGGCCAGCACGACATCCGACTGATCGAGGAACGCCAGGGTGACGTCCTGGAGCATCGGTGACGAGTCGACGACCACGAGGTCGTACCTCGAGCGCAACTCCGCGACGATTCTCGAAAGGTGGTCGGGAGTCACCAGCTCGGCCATCTCGGGACTGGGCGGAGCCATGAGCACACGCACACCTGTCGAGTGCTCGACCATCGTCGATTCGAGCGTGTCGAGATCCGTTGCTCCGCCCGCCATTTCGCGCGCCACGTCGGCTATCGACTGATTCTTGGGGTTCAGGTTGAGCAGGACACCGACGTCGCCGAATTGAAGTCCGCCATCGACGAGGGCGACGCGCATGTCGAGCTCAGTCTTGGCCGCAACGGCAAAGTTGACCGCGAGCGTCGTCCTGCCGACGCCGCCCTTCGGCGAGAAGAAACTGACCACTCTTCCCGGACCACGGCTGGCGTGCGTGTCGTGTCCGTTGGTCTGGGCCTGTGGCCGTGAGCTCGTAACCCGGTCGAGCTTGATCCGCTCACGCTGGTGAACCTGGCGGATTGAGGCAACGAGCTCGTCGCTGCTGAAGGGTTTGACCAGGAATTCACGCGCGCCCGCGAGCATGGCACGCCGCAGATAGTCCGGCTCGCCCTGGACGCTCATCATGATGATCGCCGCTGTCGGCGCTCGTACTCCAAGCTGCTCGGCCGTGGCGATGCCATCCGTGCCGGGCATGTTGATGTCGAGCAGCACCACGTCGACATTGCTGTCGCTGGCGAGAGTCACTGCCTCGGCGCCCGTTGCGACGCTGCCAGCGACGTTGATGTCCGGCTCAAAGCTGAGCAGCTTGGCCAGGTGCTCGCGTGTCTCTGCGATGTCGTCGACTATGACGACGTTGATGCGGTCAGCCATGCTTTGTTGAAGCGCCTCCACCCGCTCGACTAATCAGGGATTGGTGGGTGTGACCGGCGCTGGCGGGAGAACGCCGTACTGGTCGACGAGTTGCTTGAGCGTGATGCCGGTTGTATCGACAGCAGCCGCGTTGGCGTCCGTCGGCGCACGCAGGACAAGCGAGACATTGCCGTCCATCTGTGCGAAGCGAATGACTTCGGCCTGTTGTGGTGTCACGCCCAAAAGCACGGTCAGGTCGGGCTGTGGGGTAGCCGAGCTGTTGTTCGACTGGCCGCCTTCAATCGGCTGTGCCCCGATCGCCGCGAGAACCTGGACGTTCTGAACGACGACCTTCACGGTCGTGTTGTTGACGTAGCCATCGAGCGAGACATACGGATCGGTCTGTCCGCCCGAAACGCCGGGCGAGCCGTTGGGGTTCGGCATCACGACGGGATTTAGCTGATCGAGATCCTCCATCGTCAGCAGCACGTCTACCCGGTCGCCCGGCTGGACGACCGCGCCCACCGAGTTTGTCTTGCTCAGCGGAACCGCTATCGCGCGCATGCCTGCCTGGAGAGAGCCCACCACATCGGCCACGTTGACTCCGGTCTGGAAGTCGTCCGCCGTCAGGACGGCGTCCTTGGCAACCGCGTGGCGAACGACCTGCCCAACCAGTTGCTTTGGATCCTGGTAGGAATTGGCGGCCTGGCTCTGCGGCTTCGTGACGGTAGCCAGCTGGGTGGCCGTCACAAGAGCGCCAAGAGGAAGGTCTACGGCGGCAACCACAACCGTCACGTCTGGGTCACTCTTGACGGCCGCTCTATTGCCGAAGCTGCCCAGGGCCAGAACAGCCACAAAGGAAGCCACGGCGAGGGCGACGCCGACCCCGAGCATTAGACGATTGGCGCGCTTCAAAACTGCATCTCCAAGACAACGTCGTGTGACAGGTGTCAACGACTCTAGGCACGGTGCGGGGTGGTCGCGATCCTACGAATGGGCTAGGACCTTACCGATCTGTCCCATCCGCCAGAGATCATGTCGAGTGCCGGAAATTGCCCCAGGGGATCCCGAAAACAAAAAAAGAAGGGAGCGCCGCGTGGACCGGAGGAGGTCGGTCCATTGAGCACTCCCTTCAGCGGGAATAAGTCCGATTACAAAGCGTTCCCGAGGGTCGACATCATGGTGCTGATTGCTCCGCCCATGAAGGTAAGCGCGGCGATGGCGAGTACGGCGATAAGACCAAGGATTAATGCGTACTCGGCCAATCCCTGGCCATCCTGTCCCCTCGGGACCCATTGCCGGACTGGACTCAGTCTCACTCTGCGGTCCACCTGTGCTACGTGTGACGTCCAACTCGACGCGACGGCAATGTCGCCGAGCGACTGGGCCTCCGATATAGGAAGACCGTACTCAACACGGACGCGACGGTCCGAGGGCAGTTGTTGCGTTTGAGCGCCGCGCCGCGGAGGTTGGAGACCTCAGCCGTTGATCTGATTGGCGATGACTGACAGAAAGTCGTTGATCTGAGTGCCAAACAGGGTCAAGGCGACCAACGCCACGATAACGATCAAGGCGACGATGAGGGCGTACTCGGCCAAGCTCTGTCCGCTCGATCGGGTCATATCGGGCACGATCACAGGTCTCCGACTCGGCTTCGCTTCTTGGCGCACTTCGGCTGGATCGTAGCGCGAGTTCGTCGCGACGTCCCTATTCAGGGCACAAAAAAAGCGCCGGCCTTTCGGCCGGCGCTTGACAGTCGCTCTGTCAGTTAGATGCTGCTGCCGACGCTCGACAGGATGTTGTTGATCGCGCCACCGAGGAACGTGACAGCCGCAATCGCCAGGACGGCGATCAGGGCCAGGATCAGCGCGTACTCGGCCAGGCCCTGACCACGCTCGTCGCGGTCAATGAGGCTGATCAGGTACTGAAGCATTTAGGAACACCCTCCGTGTTTGGTATGAGTCCATCGAATGAGGACGGGGGGAAATTAGACGCGGCGCAATTCGCTCGAAATGAGACGAGAGTCCCGGTTGAGCAGCCAGGAGTCCTATTGGCCACGCGTGGCCGAGGACTGGATGCGAGTCACACTCCTGCGACGAACTCGATCTGCCAGCGATCCTCAGTGACGTTCACCGCGATGCCCAGCGGTGCAGCGCGTTGCTCGAGCTCGGCCCGCACACCTTCTGGCAGGCCGCGTCCGCGCGCGGCCTCGTCTTCCTCCTGTTCGTGGATCATCGACGCGAGCTGATCTGGCAGCGTCTTGTCGCGCCGTGCGGCGGCAACCACGGCCTTGGCCCGCTGCTCCGCGGTCATGACCCCCTTGGGTGAGGTTCCCTGGACAGTCGCCCGAACGGCGTGCTCGGACCAGTCGGCCCGGACAAGCACCGACGTGGCACTCAGGACGACGTAGGAGCTGACGCAATCCTCGATCATCCGGAACAGGCCGCTCTCAATCTCCGTCGGTAGTCGCCGGTCCGTACCTACCGATTCGAACCGCACCGGGACGCTTGACCTGCGACTGCGCTCGGCGGCGGACCTGCGCAAGGTCGGCACGAGCCCGAGGTCGTCCAGGACCATCGGACGGACATCGAAAATGAACGTCTTGGTCGCCTCGAGCGCCTGTTGGACCATTGCCACGAGCTCCGTGAGCTCCTGGGCGGCACGCGCGGGATCGCGCTCGAATAGACGTTGAACGATCTGGGCCTGCAGGGCGATGTTGGCGATGCTCTGCGCTGGTCCATCGTGCATCTGGCGCGCGATCTCGCGCCGCATCTGCTCCTGCGCAACGAGTCCGTCGGACGTTTCCGCGGCTGCCGCAGGTGGCGCGCTGTTATTGACCACCTGCACGGGAGTCTCCGAGGCCACGGCCCGCACAACGGGTAACGCGCTGTTGATGCGATCCATGAAGCGCTGCAGGGCACGCTGCTTGCCACCAAGCACATCCAGCTGCGCCTGCATCAGCGTCGCCCGGCGCGTCTGCGTAAGCACGAGCACGCGCGCCTCCGCGAGAGCCTCAGGCGGCGTGGCTGGATCGGCCTCGAGCTGACCAACGCGTTGCTCTGCCTGAACACGCCGAGCCTCATGGCGCTCAGCCTCGGTTGCGGCCTGCCGGAGCAACAGGTCAATCTCTTCGAGTTCGCGCTGAAGTTGCTGCTGGTCGCGCTCGAGATCGTCGCCGAGTGCGCTCAGCCGCTCGTTCATCAGTGCCCCCTGGTCAGTCGGTCGCCATCAATCCTCAGGGATTCTGATCCATCCCTGCTTCATGGCATAGACGACCGCCTGCGTCCGATCGTTGACCGAAAGCTTGCGCAGGATCGAGCTCATATGGTTCTTGACCGTCTGCTCGCTGATCGTCAGGGCGTAGGCGACCTGCTTATTGGTCATGCCCTTGGCGATGTTGTCGAGGATCTCCACCTCGCGCGGTGACAACGGGGCGAAGATCGGTGCCGCCTCCTGGCCGTACACGGCGAGCTCACGAAACTCCTTGAGCACGCGTGACGCCACAGTCGGCCGGGAGAAGACCTTGTCATTGATCAAGTATTCGCCTGCTCGAACGCGGCGGATGATCGTGACGAGATCGTCGGGGTTGATGTCCTTGAGGATGAACGCAGCGGCGCCGGCCTTGATTGCCTCGAACAGTTGATCCTCGTCCTCGGCGACGGCGAGGGCGATGATGCCCACGCTGGGCACCTCACGCTTGATGCGCTGCGTCGTGTCGATTCCACCAGGAGCCGGGAGCGACAGGTCGAGCAGGACGATGTCCGGTGACAACTCGATTGCCATCTGGAAAGCGTCGCGGCCATCCTCGGCCTCGCCGACGATATCGAAGTCCGGCTCGCGGTCGAGGATCTGGCGCATGCCTACGCGGAAAAGCGCGTGGTCGTCGACGAGCAGGATCTTGGTCCGCTGGTCCGCATTTCGCCGGTCGGGTCCGCCCCGCCGGCGCTCTGGACCGTTGTAATCCGGTTCCATCATTTCTCTTGACTCCTCTCTTCCCTTGGGTCGATCGTCAGCCGCACCAGCGTGCCGCTGTCCGGATTGGTCTGGAATGACAGTTGAGAGCCGAGCAGATCCGACCGCTCGCGCATGAAACGAAGGCCAAAGTGGCGCCGGTTGGGATTTGCCGCCACTGTCTGCATATCGAAGCCGTGGCCGTTGTCCTCGACTTCGAGCACCCAGCGGCGGCCATCCACGGCTTGTGCCACGTACGTCCGAACCCAGGCACGCGTCGCCCCTGAGTGTTTGGCGATGTTGCGCAGCGCCTCCTGGGCGACGCGCAGGACGACCGTCCGTGCCGCTGACGGGAGCTCGCCATCATCGGCCCCCAGCTGAAGGTCAACCGGGATGGCGCTGCGCTGACTCATGGCATTGACGCTGTCAGTCAGCGCATCGTCGAGCGAGGCGTCGGCTTCGCCGAGCGACGGCCGAAGCTGGTTGATGTAGCCACGCAGCGTGTCGAGTTCGCGCTCAAGCATCTTGCGGAGTGCCAGGATCTCCGTGCGCGCCGCTTCAGGATCTTCTCTTACGGCCCGATCGACGAGCTCGGTCTGAAAGATCGCATTGGCGAGCGCCTGCGCAGGTCCGTCGTGCAGCTCTTCGGCGAGCCTTGAACGTTCCTGTTCATGCGCATCAAGGAGCGCCATGGCCATGCGTTGATTGACCTCGGGCGCGTCGGAGTCGGGCTCGTCGTGGCTGATGCCAGCGGCCCCGCTCTCCATCGGAGACCGAGTATAGGTGCTGTCGGAGTCCAAACTTCCGGTGCCTGCGCGCACCAGGTCGTCGGGCGGCTCGGGCCGCTGGTGGGACCGATGGTCAGTCATGGGCAGCTCCGGGTATCTACGAAGATCGTCAGTTGGGGTGCGGCCGGATTGGCGGCCGGCGTGGTTTCAGTCGCACAGCCAAGGCTGCGGACGGTGTCTGCTGAGGCGCGCAGATCGTCCACGAGGACGATCGCACTTGGCTTGAACTGAGCAAGATAAGTGGCGACCTGTGAGGCGGGCTCGACCGGCAGGACCGCGACGGGGACGTCGAGAGCGTCAGAGAGCCAGATTGGCAGGTCGCTCGCGATGGTCGATCCATCGTGCGGAAACCCCGGTGTCTCGTTAACAGCGACAACGACTGCCGCAATTTGCCGCTCGCGCGACTGCGCCTGGACACTCGCGAACAGCAGCGCGAGAACACTCATTGCCAGGACGACGGCGCTGAGGGCGGCCGGCGCCATGCCTGCGTTGGGCCTTGGCCAATTGCGCCACTGCCGAACACGAGCCACGAACGCATCTCCACCCAGGGCCGCCACGACGGCCAAGGCGAGGAGCAATGGTCCCGCCGCGTGCTCAAACGTTCCCCACTGCGTGGCGACAGGAAAGACCATGCTTGTAAGCACAAACGAGATGGCGCCGTAGAAGAGCAACGCCCAAAGCGATGATCCACTGATCTCGGCGCGGCGGCGCCAGCCGAAGACAATCGTCAGCAGCCCTGCCACCACGATGATGTTTCCAGGAATGAGCATCACGTCGACCAGGTTGTGCCACAGCGCCGCGCCGAGGTTTGACACGATGGTCACCGGGCCTTGTGCAAGGAAACCTGAAAGGGTGGGCTGATCCGTCCAGGCAAAGATCTGCTCGTTGCTGGTCAGGAAGGCGTTGTCAGCGAATTGGCCGGGCAAAGGCGTGCCAAAAACGGCGTAATTGCGGGCCCACCAGGGCAGCACGATCAGCCCACCGATAAGAGCAACGGTCCCGACCCGGGCGAAGAGCAATCTGCCGCGAACCTTCGCGGTCCAGGCGACCGCAATGAGGACGAGACCGAGGTAGATCGCTTCCATGCGGGTCAGATAAGCGAAGCCGAGCAGCAGGCCCAGAGCAAGCATTGCCCTTGAGTTGCCGCGAGCCGCGGCCGGCATGCACAAGCAAGCCGCGGTTGCGAAAAGCGTGAATGGCAGGGTGGAGTCGGGGACAGCGCTCGAGATGACGAAAGGACCGGCAACGGCGACGAGAGCGCCGGCACCAAACGCCGCGTAGGCCTGGCGGTTGGGCGGCAGGGCGAGCCGTCGAGCCGCGTCGCGCGCGACGAGCCACGCCAGTGGAGCGAGGAGCGCGCCAACGACCGCGAAGGCGAGCTGGGCAGTCGAGTAGCTGCTGCCAAGCACCGGCATTGGCAGGGCGGCGATGAACGAGGCCATGGGCTGCCATATCTCGAACGCGGGCTTGCCGGGCAGATTGAAAGGAGGAGTCGCGTAGCTCCAGATCGCGTCGATGACCGGACCGCGACCCTCGGCCATGTTCCGGGCAACGGCCACGTAGTAAGCGCTGCCCTCAGTCAGAGGAAAGCGCACGCCGAGCATTGCCACGAGGCGAGCGACGAGACCCAGCCCGTAGAGCGCGACCGGAATGGCCAACGTGTGCACAGCCAGGCCAGTGCGCGACTCGGCCGTAGCTGTGCCGGCGGCGGTGGAGGAACCCATCACTGACACCGTGTATCGGAGGGCGACAGGCATACGGCGAACAGCGCACCGTCCGGGACAACGGAGGGCGCCGCTCCAGGTTGACTCTGGACGATCCATACAGGGCGCGAGATCCAGTCCGGTTTGTCGGCGCCGCTCAGCACGGGCTCCAGCGCTGGAACGATCTGATCACTCTCGAGGACCAGCCACCGGACGTCGTAGTCGCTCATCACCTGCTCGATTACCGGCAATGGATCATCCGGTGTAACGACCCCCTGAGTGCCGGTCAGATAGTTGATCGCGCCCGGATCGGCGGCCATGAAGCGGTCCGTGGCTGGTTCTGACGCCAGTGATGCGACCAGGTCCGTTTGACGGGTGCGAGCTTGAGACCACGCGGAGGTCGTGCTGGACGTCTGGACCACGGCAGCAATCACCGCGACGGCGACCGCGGACCACGAGAAGACACGAACGGCCGTTCCGGCGTTCCACGCTGGTCGCTTCCGGGCAAACCAGCGCACCACGGCGCCGATGCCCACGACCGTCAGCAGGAACGTATGCGGAACGAGTGAAGCCGCCGAATGGATGAACGTGCCGTGCGGCACCAGGATCGGGAACAGCAGGGACATGACGATGAGAAGCACCGCGCCGTAGATCAGGTACGGGCCAAAGACCACGTTGTGGCGCTCCTGCCAGCCACCAATCGCGGCAAAAGGCGCAAGCACAGCCGCCAGCGGGAGCAAGGCGAACAGGCCAAGGGCGGCGATCAGTCCGCCGATCCTGCTGCTCGCTATCCATCCGATTCCCTGGCTCAGCCACTGGTCCATCGTTGGCGGTTGGGAGATGCTGAACAGCTGCTGATAGTTGGTCAGCCACAGGGCCCGCCCGCTGACGGCGGACGGTGAGATTGACCCGAACGTATCCACTTGCCGAACAGCCCACGGCGCGACGATCAACAGGAAGACGGCGACGCAAGCCAGCGCCGCCATGAGGCTCGATCGGTCTCTAGTTCGGAGAACGTCACGAATCGCGACCAGGGCAACCGGAATGCCGAGCAGGGCTCCGTCCAAGCGAGCGAGCATCGCGAGACCGACGACGACACCGCTTGCGACGAGAAACCGCCGATCGCCGCGAGCCGCCTTGGCACACAACCACAGTGCCAGCGGGCCAAGGAACATAAACAGCGCGAAGGTGTCGGGTTGTGCCACGAACGGAGTCAGGCCGGCCGGCACGGCGACGAGGACACCGGCGACCGCGGCGAGCTCCTTGGTCAGGCCGGCGTCTCGGCCAATCCAATACGTCAATGGGGCCGCCAGGGCACCGATCAACCAGAAAGCAAGGCCGCTCGCGATGCTGCCGGTTCCGAACAGCGCGACAAATGGAGCGGCCACGAGCTCCGCGAGTGGCATCCAATAGCCGTTGGCAGGGGTGGGAAGCACAGCTGCGGCGCTGCCCAGGTTCACGACGTCGTCGAGATTCCACACGTAGCCCGATATGAGCCCATGGCCGGCGGCAATCTGCGCGGCGACGTGGGCGTAGTAGTACGCGTCCGGATATGCCGGGCCCTGGAATGCGAACGCGCCGACGACCAATCGAACGAGAAAGGCCAGTGCAAAGAGAACTAGAGGGATCATGAACCGTTGCAGCCTAGCAACAGCCCTCCGGTACCCCGGTACCATACGAAAGGACTATTCGCGGCCCGAAATCGAAACGAATGGGCTATCCGCCCTCTCGATCCGACGCAGGTAGCGTTGCATCGTGTCGCCACAGATGACCGACATGTCGCTGCGACGCCTTCTGCGCGACGGCGCCATTCTCGTCGGCCTGCTCTTCACTTTGTACCTGGTCTTCGTAGCTGCACCCGCAAAGGGCGTGCTGTTTTCCGACGCCTACGCGTACTGGAAGGTCGACCTGGCGTACCCGTATGCCGGCCAGGTCGGCGACCTTGGATTCTTCCCGTATTCGCCCCCGGTCGCGCTGCTCTTCGCGCCTCTGGGCAACCTGTCGTGGATGGCATTCCTGGCGGTCTGGTACGGGCTCATATTTGCCTCGCTGGCGTGGCTCGCGCGAGGATCCGTGGTGCTCTTCCTTGGCCTCCTGGCGTTCCCGCCCGTTGCCCTCAACCTCGTTGACGGAAACATCCACATCTTCCTCGCGGTTGCCATCGCGCTGGGCTTCCGCTACCCGGCGCTGTGGTCGGCCGTTCTGCTCACCAAGGTCACTCCCGGCGTTGGGCTTCTGTGGTTCGCTGTCCGCCGGGAGTGGCGCAGTCTCGCCCTGGCACTGGGCGCCACGGCGGCGATCGCGGCCGTGACTTTCGTCTTCATGCCGACACAGTGGATCGACTGGGTGTCGATGCTGCTCGCCAACTCGAATACGCCGCCGCCGTGGCCGGCGTTGCCGATTCCGTTGTGGCTGCGCTTGCCCGTTGCCGCCCTCGTGGTCGTCTGGGGGGCACGCACCGACCGGCTGTGGACCGTGCCGCTCAGCGCTGTCATCGCGCTGCCCGCCCTGTGGCTTGGCGGTCTTGCGATGTTGGCGGCCTGGTGGAGACTCCCGAACAACGCTGCCGACTACCATGCCGCGGATGCCGTCCGCAGCAAGGCCTGGTCACGGGCAGTCCGAAGCTTCCGACCGGGGGCGCGAACCGCCTGAGCCAAAGCCGAGCGTCACGCTCGTGCTGCCCGCATACAACGAGCAGGAACGCATTGGCTCGGCCCTTGACGAGCTGTTCGCCTACCTGAACGGCACGGGCGCCATCCGGTCCGGAGGTCGACCCGCGTCAGAGATGGGCGCCGTGGACGTGCTCGTCGTAGATGACGGCAGCACGGATGAGACCACGACGATCGTCACTGCCAGGCAGCAGGCGGAGACCGAGGTGAAAGTTGAGCTACTGCGCCGGCCGCACGCTGGCAAGGGCGCGGCCGTGCAGGCCGGAATGCTCGCAGCTCAAGGTGACTACATCATCTTTGCCGACTCCGACCTGGCCACGCCTCCGCACCAGATGCCGCTGCTGACGGCGGCACTCGCCGAGCATGACATTGCGCTCGGCAGCCGGGTCCAGCCGGATGGCAGCGATCGACGCTCAACTCAGCCGCGCTACCGTCGGTTGCTTGGTCGCATCTTCCACGCCATAGCGGCCTTTTGGGTCACTGGACCGGTGCCCGACACGCAGTGTGGCTTCAAAGGGTTCACTCGCCAGGCGGCACATGACTTGTTCATGCGCCAGAAGATCGGCGGCATAGTTTTCGACGCCGAGATCATTCACCTCGCCCGCAAACGTGGGTACATGATGGCGGTCGTGCCCGTGCAGTGGGCGGACAAGCGTGGCTCGCGCATGCGTGTGCGACCAGGACTCGCGCTCAGCGTCGTGTACGACCTCTTCCGAATTCCGCTGATCCACCGCCGCGTGCCCAAGAGGTAACCGGTGCTAGAGTCCGTTGTGGTGACTCGTTCCATCTCGAAGCGTTAACTCGAATACCGTCAAAGCCGTGACAACCACAGCCGAGCTTGACTTGAGCCGACCCGCCGCCAGCGTGGCTCTCGAAGCGCGCCCGGTTCAATTTGGCGACATCCCTCGGCAGTGCTGGGACGTGTTGCTGACCCAGACACCGTCGGCGACGCCGTTTTCACGCTGGACCTTCCACCGCGCCTGGTGGGATTCCTACGGCGACACGGCTCACGAGCAATACCTTGCATGCGTGCCCGCCGACTCTCCCAGGGATCGCCTCGACTGGCAGCTTGTGCGCGGCATCGTCCCGCTGATGCATCGACACGAGGTCGAACCAGGGGACTCCGCTAATCGCACCACGCTGCGGGAACGCGACCGCGGCGCTACGTGCCGCACCGTCTCCCCGGACGCCAAGGCCATCTTCTTCGGCGCGAGTTACCACGCGGACTACGCGACGATCCTCGCGTCAACGACCGATCTGCCCCAGGTGACCGCCGCGGTCGCCGATTCCTTCAAGAGGACTCCCGACCCTTTGCATGGCAGCCAGCCCTGGGACGTGGTCGACCTTCGCCGTCTGCGCATTGACGATCCCGCGCTGTCCGCCCTCGAAGCGGCGCTCAACGGGGCAGACGCCAGTTGGGAGGTGTCGCGCGAGCACGAAGACGTGTGCCCGGTGATCACATCGCCGACCGGCGAATGGGATGGCTACCTTGCCACGCTGGACAAGAAGGATCGCCACGAGATCCGGCGCAAGCTGCGGCGCGCCGAAGTCGTCGGCGATCTGTCGATCGAGATCTCATCCCCGTCGGACCAACAGATCGAGCAATTCGTCGACCTGCACAGCCGTCGATTTGGCGAAGAAGGTCTTTTCCCGACGGGCTCCGGCGGCGAGCGAAGCCGGCGCTTCGTGCATCGCCTGGCGCAGCTCGAGCGCGAATCGCCGGATCCGCAGCTGCATATCGGACTCGTCCGTTGCGGCACGCGCCTTGTCTGGTCGATGCTGGCCTTTGACGACGGCGAGACGTGCTACCTCTACAACGCCGGCATGGACCCCGAGGCGCGAGACGTATCTCCCGGGATCACCGGAACGGCGATGTATTTCATGAACCGACTCGCCGCGGGCCGGCGCCGCTTCGACTTCCTACGCGGCGATGAGCCTTACAAGTACGAATGGGGCGCTCATGACGAACCAATCGAGCGCCTGCTGGTTCTGCGCAAGGTGGAGGCATGAAGATCCGAGTAACTGAGGTCATGGCCAGCGGCGCCGGCGGTGGTGCCCAGGTCAGCGTTCAGAACCTCGTCACCCGGCTCGATCCACAGCGCTTCGATGTCGAGGTCATCAGCCTGTCGGACGGCCCGGCCGTACGACGGCTGCGCGCCGCGGGCGTGACCACACATGTAGTAGATGAACTTGACGATGCGAGCGCCGTCTCGCGAGTTGTCGACCTATTCCACGACCGGCCGCCTGAGATCGTGCACAACCACATGTATCGGGCTGAGATCGTCGGAACGCGCGCAGCGCTTGCGCTGGGCGAGCAGGGTCTGCCACGGCCGTACATCGTCAGCACGATTCACTCGAGCCGCGTCCGCAGCGACGAGGATCGTGCCCTCCTGCGCAGGCTGACGCCATCGATGGACAGGCTCATCGCGGTCAGTCGGGCCATCGTCGCCAAGCTCGTGGCCGAGGGCCGTACTGCGACCCAGGTCGACCTCATCTACAACGGCGTGGACCTTCAGCGCTACGAGTACACGGATGCGTGCTGCACCTTGCCGGAGGAATACGGCTTCGCCGAGGGCACGCCGCTGGTCGGCGTTGTTGCCCGGCTCGAGCCCGAGAAGGGCCACAAGACATTGCTCGAGGCATGGCCCCTCGTGCTCCACAGGGTCCCGCAGGCCAAGCTACTGGTCATCGGCGAGGGCAGCCAGCGCGCAACGCTCGAAGCGCTCGCGGAGGATCTCGACCTGCTTGGGGAGCGCTGCTCGGGCGACCGCTGCGTGGGCACGCGGCGCGCGCGCCCGGGTGCCCAGGTCCTGTTCACCGGTCTCCGGGACGACGTCCCCGCCGTCACCGCGGCACTGGACGTCGCGGTGTTGCCGTCATATCGCGAGGCTCAGGGGCTGGCACTGCTCGAAGCGATGGCATTGCGTCGGCCGGTCGTTGCGACGAATGTGGGTGGCGTGCCGGAGATGGTGCAGGACGGCATCACCGGCTTGCTCGTACCGCCGCGCGATCCCGTCGCCCTGGGCGCTGCGATCGCGCGGCTCCTGACCGATCACCCGCTTGCTGACATGCTCGCCCGGTCAGGCCACGACTTCGTGCACGCCAACTTCTCCCTGGATGAGATGGTTCGGGCAATCGCCAGCATCTATGAGAACGGTGCGTCCGTCGTCACGGAACGCAGCTCAACCACGCGCACGGCGGCCTGACGCTCGCTACTGGGTCCCGACCGAAGGCACCGAATTGGTCGACGCAGGGCGGCGCACCTTCGGCGGCACCACGAGAATCGCGAGTGTGAACAGCAGGCTTAGCACTGCCGCGAGGCGGTTGACCGCCACCTGGAGGTTTGCGAGGGCGGCCTGTCCACCGACAAAGAGCGCGATGTAGGCCGCTACCGGTCCACGCCAGTCGACCGAGTACACCGCATATATGAGCAACGGCGCCACGGCAAGTGCCATCGAATGCGGATACAACGTGGGCACGATCAGGATCGACACCATCAGGGCGATGGCGAAGCTGATCGGCGCCTGCCTGCGCAGCGCGGCCCACGCAAGCACGACCAATCCGGCGACAACGACTGCCACGCGCGCGACGGGAAACCCAGTTAGCTCGGACAGAACAGTCGTCGGTGCGATCGAACTCCACACATCGACCGGCGGTCCGATGTTGCCAAGAACGCGGACGTAGTCGAACCACGCACCCAACCCCACCCAGGGCAGGGTCACGCCGGCGAGCAGCAACATCGTGACGATTGCCGCGATGGCGGCCCGAAACCGACCCGTGAGCACCAGCCACAGAATCAAAATCCCGGGAAAGACCTTGATGATCGTGGCAAAAGCGATCGCAATGCCGGCCCCATACGCTCCCGCCGTTGTGCCGCGCTCGATGCCGACCCACGCAAGGACGAACAGCCCGACAAGGACGAGGTGGACATTGCCCAGCACGAGCTCAAAGGCCACCTGCGCCAGCGCCAGCTCGCTCGCGATGAGCAGCAGGATGACGATAGCCGGAAGACGGCGCTGCCGAGCGAAAACGACCGTTGCGCCCACAAGGGCCACCAGTTCGATTGCCGCCCAGGCCCACATTCCAACCCTGAAATCACCGAGACCGGTGAGTGGCAGCAACGCCACGGCGAGGAACGGCGGGTACAGGTAGGCGAACTGCTCCTGCGGTGGAAAGGACCCTGTCAGCTGCGCGGGGTCGTACAGCGCCGCACCGGTCGCAATTCGCTCAGCGGCCAGAAAATAGGCGGAGAAGTCGTATGCCCACGAGCTGCCGCCCGCGCCCAAGAATACGGACCACAGCCGCAGCAGGACGAAGAAGCCGAGCACGGTGAAAACAATCAGACGTCGCCTTGGAGTGGAAACGAGCCGCCAGAGCCAAGCACCTTCGGTGGGCTCGGGCGGCGCTGTCACAACCCTACGGTTGCCCAGTACCGCTCGGCAAATCCGGAGATGCCGCCAGCCAACGCCACGCGCGACGCGTAACCGAACACTGCGTCGAGCATCTTCTGATCGGACTCGAAAAGTCGAGGCATCTGCGAGGCGTATACGCGCACGCCGGCGGCCTTTCGATCGATCACCTCGCCGATGTCGCTGTACTCGGGCTCAACCGCCACCCCGGGCGGCAAATCGAGACCCGTATCGCTCAAGCTCGACTTGCCCTGAAAGTCGTGCCACCAGGCATACGGAAAGTCCTCGTAGAAGACAGTTCGGCCAACGAAGCTCCCTGCGGGCATTACCCAGCGCCTGTCCTCGCCAAGCAATGCTGCACCGACGTCACGGCACTGCTGGTGGTCGACATGACCACCGATTGCAAGTGGGAAGTAAACAACCTGCGGCTCGAGCCGGAGGATTTCGCTGCGCAAGAGGTCGTATGGGGCTTCGTCATCGTCGCGCACCCGACCGAGCAGCTCATCGTCGCCTTCGTAGCCCCGATAGACCGCGTCGGGCAGGTCGAGGAAGATGACGGAGCACTCCGCGAACCACGCGTAACGCTCCTCCTCGACCTTGCGGATCTCCATGGCGTCGGCCGCATCGAAGTCAATCTTCTCGAGCGATCCCTGGCCGCCGATCGTGTCCGCTACAGGTCGCGCATCCGTCTCGACGTTGGTGATGTTCGCCGATCTTGTCCACGCCGCCCGCTGCCAGAACTGACGCGATTGCGTGTTGGCACGTTGCTGTGTCAGCTCGATACGGTCCGGATCGGCCATCCACGGCGGACTGGTGCCTGGGTCGGATGAGACCTGGTATTCGGCGGCGATGTTCTCGCGGCGAAACGCCTCCGTCGCGGGCCAATTGGCCTTGTTGCCAAAGCCGAGCGCCGCGCGTTGATACTCGGACAGGTGGCCGTTACTGCCCCCCGTGCCCGAGTACACCGTGAGGATCGTGATGTTCTGCCCGAGCTCGCGCAGGCTCGCAATCAGGCCGCCACATGACAGCGCGATGTCGTCCGGATGGGGCGAAACGAAAACGTGGGTCACTTGTGGCCGAGGATATCAGCGGTCAGCGCTCGGCGAAGCCGTGCTCGCCGACGAGGGGAACGAAAACGGCCGGCTCGAGCGGTTCCCGCGTGAAGCCATCTTCGGTGGGACGAACAAGCGTGATGACCTGATCTCGACGGGTACCGATCGGGATTACGAGGCGGCCGTCAGGCAGCAACTGGTCGACGAGCGGTACGGGGACCTCCGGCGATGCCGCAGCGACGACAATCGCTGCAAACGGCGCTTCGTCTGATGCACCCGAGCTGCCATCTCCGACCAGGACTTTGACATCGTAGCCAAGTTCAAACAAGCGGCCCTGGGCCTCCTTGGCGAGAGCGGCTTCCCGCTCGATCGAGACCACCTCGGCCCCCAGCTCGGCCAGGACGGCTGCCTGATAGCCGCTTCCAGTTCCAACATCAAGGACTTTGGGTCGCGACCCTGGGTGGGCGGCGGACCACCTGGTAAGCGCGAGAGCCTGCGTCATTGACGCGACGATGTACGGCTGCGAGATCGTTTGGCCGTGCCCAATTGGCAACGCGCCGTCCCCGTACGCCGCCGATACAAGTTCTGGCGGCACGAATTTCTCGCGTGGCACGGCACGCATCGCCTTAAGGACGGAGGGATCCGTTATGCCGCGTCGTTCGAGCTGCGCCGTCGCCCAGTCAGGATCGGGTCCGCGTCCGCGGCCGAACCAGCGGCGCATCTGCCGACTGTCTAGCCCGGCGACGCGCTGGGCGCTGCGGACGGAGCTGTCGTGGGGGCAGCACTCGGTGAAGCACTCGGTGATGGGGCAAGGCTCGGAGCCGCAGTGGGCGCCACGGTCGGGATCAAGGTAAGTGTCGGCGCAGTCGTCGGCGATGCCGTCAGGCTGGGCACCGGCGTGTCAGTCGGCTCGGGTTCAGGCGTTATCGGCGGGGTGCCGAACATGCCCGACTTACCAAGGAAAAGTCCGTAGAGCAGGATCAGGATGAATACGGCGACGATGGCCGCGACCCAGATCTTCGATACGCGATCGTCGATATAGGGGATTTCTTCTTCGCCGCTTGCCGACCTGGCGACCGAGGTCGTAGGCGGCTTTGTGCCGGCCGTTGTGCGTGACGAAGCCGCGGCCGCCGTCGCGGCAGCGGTTGTCGGAAGGGTCGCTGCTGAAGGCTCCTCTTCCTCCTCCTCGTCCTCTTCGAAGTCGTCGTCCTCGTCGGCGAAGTCACCTTCCTCGACGTCGGTTTCAGGTTGCGGCTCGGTGGCCTCAGGCTCGACGTCCTGGGCCTCCGGCGCCTCGTCGGGAGTCGGCGTCTCCTGCTCGGGTGCGTCGTCCTGGGACTCGGGTGCGTCGTCCTGGGGCTCTGGCGCGTCCTCCTTCGGCGCGTTCTGGTCGTCCACAGGCTTATCACCCGTCATTACCGGAAATCCCTCCTCAATTCACCGAGTCGCACCAGCAGGCGCATGAGCTGCCGAATGCGGGCGATGGTCAATCGGCCTTCGATCAGGCGCAGGCGCAGCGTATCCGATGCGGCACGAGTTGCCAGCAGATGCGCCGAACTGCTCTCGATTCGCCCATCCACCTCGCCGAGCATCGCGCTCAAGCGCTCCGATTGTCCGTTCACGTCGGCGAAGCGATCGCGTGCGTTCGCTGCTCGTGCCGGAAGGTTGGCCGCCGTCGCTGACAGGTTTTGACTCGTCCTGTGCAGTGCCGCACCCGCTCGTGTGAGGGCGCGCCACGCGACGAACGCGCCGACGAGCGCGAGCGCCGCCGCCGACGCGGCAACCACGACAAACACGAGCTGCATCGTGGACATCGCCGAGGATTATTGCAGCGCGGGCTGTGGTGACTCCGCCGGTGGCTGAACATGGTCCGGATCGCGCACGGCCGGCAGGAGGGCGCCAATCAAACCGGCAGTCATCGTCAGGGCGCCGAATGCAGCAATGACGACGCCGGCATTGACACTTTCGGCAAGCAGGCTCGCGACGGCCATGGCGAGTGTCATCGCGCCGAAGACCAGGCTGCTGCGGAACGCGACTACGCGGCCGAGGAGCTCGACGGGCGTCATCTCAATGAAGATCGTCTGCGTCGGAATGATGTACACGAGATTCGCCGCGCCCTCGACGCCGGCCGCTATCAAGGCCAGGAGCACGTTCGATGTCAGGCCCAGGATGACGGTCGAGAAACCCATCACCACGAAGCCGGCGATTACCAGCCAGCCCTTGCGGACTCGCGCTCCGAGCAGGCCAACAGCGATGCCGCCGATCAGGCTGCCAACCCCCACGGCAGTTTCGATTGCCGCGTAGTTGTCCGGGTACGGAATGACGGTGCCGTCGAGAGTGTCACGTGCGTAGACGACGGTCAGCGCGAGCGTGACTCCGATTTGCAGCTGCGCGACGGTGCTGATCAGCGTGTTCTGGATTAACGGTTTGCGCTGGCGCAGGAAATGCCAGCCCTCGGCGAGCTGATTGCCGAATAGCCGCAGCGCGTTCTGGGCGCGCGGCACAATCTCGCGGACCAGTGGCGCGACGGCGATCGTTGCCAGCAGGGCGGCTGAAAGGACATAAGTGGCGGAGTCGGCAACGAACGCCAGGCCCAGCTGGCTGGCCTGGCTTCCGAGAAAGCCGATGAACAGTCCCGCCAGTGGGAAGCCGATGACGTCGGCGAGCGTGTCTGCGGTCCATGTCGCGCTGTTCGCCGCCATCATGTCGCGCTCCTCGACGATGCGCGGGATGAACGCGATCTTCGCTGGTCGGAAGAAGAGGCTGACGGAAGTCACCACGAAGACGATCGGGTAGACGAGCCAGATGTTCCACGAGGCCGCAAATGGGATCAACAGCACCAACACGGCACGGATCAGGTCGCTCGAGATCATCACGCGCTTGTGCTCCCAGCGATCCACCAACGTGCCAGCGATGGGACCCAGAAAAATGTTCGGCAGCGAAGCCGCGAAGAAGACCAGGCCTGTAGCGAGCGGCGAGTTGGTGATGCTGTACGTCAGAACACCAAGGGCGAGCTGATTGAGCCGATCGCCGAACAGGCTGATCGTCTGCGCAAGCCAGTAGGCGGAGAACCTCGAGTCCAGCGCAAGCCGCACATACGGATGCCGCTTGAAACGAGCACCGATTGATGGCGGGCTGGAAAGACCGGAGCCCATCCCGCCGCCAAGGACGACTGGACGCTCGAGCCCGATTCCTGTCGAGGCGACCGCTACTTCTCCAGGCCCGAATGAAACACCGACGGGCTGACCGACCTCATTGCCGCGCACAAGCGTTGCGAAGATGAACCAGCCAAGACCTGCCGCGATGAACGCATCACCGATGCTCGACACGTTCGTCAGGAGAGGAATCGGGATGGGTATCAGGTCAGCTATAGGACCAGCCATCAGGAAGAACTGGAGGTTCGGCTGCGCTGGCAGGAGCACGTGGAAGCCGACGCTCAGATCGGCCGTGCCCATTCCGGCAGCGGCAAGCGATGCGCCCCACACCGGCATGTAGCCCCCGTTTACGACGAGTGCCAGCCCGTTGGCCGCGACGCCAACCATCACGGCCGTGATACCCGGGTGATTCCGGTTCGGCCAAAGGCCAGCCAGCAGCAGCAGGAAGGCCGTGGCATACAGCGGCAGGCGCAATGCGTCGGCGAGGTCGCTGCCGTTGGCGATCAGGAGCTGAGTGCCGAAGCGATAGATCAGGGCCAGGAAGATCAATGCAACCCAACGCAGGTGGACATCGATCAGCCGGCTGATCTTGCCGCCCGCGAGCAGGCCCAGGGCAAGGCCAATGAAGATGCCGAGGACGATCATGTCAGGGCTTTGCGGCAGTGTGGATACGCGGCCCGTCGCATGGGCTCAAGGTAGCGTCTGGTGCCTTGAGCGTTAGTCCGAATGAGTGAGTATTCGTTCTTGGACTGGACCTATGCCGGCAGTGGCTTGACGTTCTCGCCCAGGCGCGGGATTGGCCGTTCCGTCAGATGCTTGGGGATATTGGGCGCTACCCACGCAGGCCGCCGCGCGATCAGTCGGTCGAACGCCGCGACGACCTCCGGGTCGAACTGAATGCCGCTGTACTTGTGCAGCTCGCCAATCGCTTGCTCTTCACTGAGCGGCGTCATTCTGTAGGGTCGCGCGGCCGTCATTGCCTCGAATGAGTCCGCGACGTGAAGGATGCGGGCAAGCCTTGGGATGTCGTGGCCGACCAAGCGGTCCGGGTAGCCAGAGCCGTTGAACCATTCGTGGTGATGACGAATGATCGGCAGCTCCGGTGCCAGCTTCTGGACCGGGCGGATGATCTCCTCGCCCTTGACGGGGTGAGCGTTCATGACCATGCGCTCTTCCTTGGTCAGCTCGCCCTGCTTGAGAAGGATCGCGTCTGGGATACCGATCTTGCCGATGTCGTGCAGCAGGCCACCCCACTCAAGTGCTTCGAGCTCCGCCTCCGAGACTCTCAGCTCTGCGCCGAGGTCCTTGGCAATCAGCTGAACGCGCTGTGAGTGGCCGGCCGTATACGGATCCTTGGCGTCGACCGCGGAGGCAAGGCTCCGGACGGTCTCGGTGAACATGTCGCGGATCTCGACGATCTTCTTGTACCCGCTACGCGTTGCGACGAGCGGCACAGCGAACGGCAGGATCCCGATGGGTCCGGCAACCACGTACATCGACGCCATCAGCCAGGAGATTGGCACAAGCCCGCCCATGCTGAACCCAAACTGCCGAATGTTTGAGAGGAGCACAGCCGACACCGGTCGCTCCTGCCGGATGGCAAGGCCACAAGCATTCAAAAAGCTGTGCAGCGCAAAGTGCAAGCTGCCAGCTACCAAAACGGCCACCAGGGTCGTAGCGTCTGGCTGGAACTGTGAACCCGCAATGACTCCGTATGTCAGGCTTGCCACGACCGCGGGGATTAATACCGCTGCGTGGTTGTAAGCCGACCCATACCACGGAACGCCGCCCTTAAGTCCCGGAAGAAGTCCGCGCAGCTCGCGGACTTCGAAGAGTCCGACAGCCGCGGCCACAGCAGCGGCTGACGGACCTCCTAGCACTACACATGCGAGCAAGGGAGCCGTGCTGACGTCGACAATCGTTCCACCCGGCATTCGAACGGAATTCGACGTGCCAAGAGCAACGACCACAACCCAGAATGCCAGACCTAACGGTCCACCGAGTGGCGGCCACAGGGGAAACGCGAGAATGGCGAATATGCCAAGAATGACGGCGCCGGCCGTCACAGAGCCTATGTAGGCTTTGAACCGCGGTCGCATTGCGCTACCAGGCACGCATCGGCATGCGACAAAGTATGGAGGCGCCATCGGCGCCTCCATACTGGGCACAAGGTACTAATAAATAGACCGGACTAGACCGGTCCCACCCCTGCCGCTCCCGCAATGGCGAGTGCCGCGAGCACGGCAAGCAGCAATGCGACTCTCCCGACGCGTGCCGCCATTTAGAAGATCTTGGTTCCCTGGTTCGGCTCCATAGTGCCCTGCTCCTTGCGGTAAACCGCTGTGCCCTGCCTTCCCTCGGTTGGACGGGATGGCTTTCCCGGTACTCACGTACGAAGGCAAGGGCGACGTTAGGTGCACTTAAGGGACGTACCCAATACGCATGGCGACTTATTCGATGTCGGGCAAAGACCCATTTAGGAGCACTTCGATCGACGTCGGTTCATCTCCGTTGGCTATATCGAGTCGCTCCAGATGCGCATGCTGTGTCTTCGCGGCTGACTCAAGACCCAAGCGACCGTAGAGCCATATGAGGCGTCTTTCGATGTCCGTAGCTTCCGGATCTATCTGTAGCGCCTTGGACGCAACTCGCGCCGCGCCGGAGAAGTCGTGTCCCTGGACAAGTCTGTCGATGGTGCCGTTCGCCAGTTGCAGGTAGGTTGAATGGACCTGGCTGCGCCACATGATTGCCCACTCGTCGTATTCGAACTCAGGCGCGAATTGGCCTCCATAACTCGCCAGCACAGGAGTTGCGCGATCGATGTCATCGGTCGCTTCGCGTGCTCGGCGCAGAAAGTCGATGCTGTCCGCTGAGACGAGATCGCGTTCGAGCCACACGAGATCTCCTTGAAACCGGACGTAATCCAGCGAGAAATCGTCCTCATACCACGGATCGATATCTCGCCTCAAGTAATAGAGAGACTGATTTAGGTTGTTGGTGCCGTTTGAAGGGTCGGCTTCCGGCCACAACTCATCGATCAACTGTTCCCGATTCGCAACGAGTCCGGGCCGGGTAATTAGAAACATCAAGACTGCAGCCGCCTTTCGGCGCATTGCGGTCGCCTGAACGTGCCTGCTTGCAATAGTCAGCGTCACTCGTCCCAGATCGTGTACGTTCAGAGCGGGGCTCGTGCGTCTTGCAAGAGATGCACCAAGATTCCTGCCTGGTCCACGCTTTGCATACGTCTTCGCATATGCTCGTAGAAGTCCTACGTCGTCGATCGTTCCGTAGTCATCAAGCAAAGCCGCAGCGGCTCTTGCATTCGGCGTATTGCCAGCTTCAAGTTGGCGACGTATCGCGGGTAGCCAGCGCCGCGGATAGGCACGTATCGATCGATCAATAGCGCTCGGAGCCGGAACCAGTAGGCTGGCCTGGGCGAGCAACACGTCCACAACCTCCAGCAGAGCCAAGCTACCGGAGCGCTCGGCCTCGAGCAGCGCCACTTCCAGCGAAGATTTATCCCGGTTCGCCAAGGCGAGGATGATGGACAGACGTGCTTCGGCCCGCTGTGCGTTCCGGACTCTTGCTTCGTTAACAGCAACGCTTGCAGTGGTGCTAGCCAATAGTTCATCGCCACCAAGAAGTTGCGCTTGCGCAAGCAGCGCTTTGTGCTCAAGGTTGTATCCGAGCTCAAGCGGTGAATCGAAAACCGTTGATTCGAGCCTCTTGGTGGCAGACGCGAGGTTCGTTCGCAGTTCCAGCGCAGCTGCGGCGCATTCGAGAAGGGAATTTCCCACCGCGTCCGTTCGATTCCGGTGTTGCTGAAGTCGTGCCCGCGTTGTCAACGCCGAAGCTCGATCCGACTCACCAATCAAGGCCGAGAGCAACGCGAGCTCGGCCGGAACATCGGCAAACTCGGTGCCGTGAGCAAGCGCGGCGACAACATGAGCCTCGGAACTGTCGCGGTTACCGAGCTCCGCCTCGCAAATAGCCATCACCGTATGAGTGGACAACTGCTCGGGCGCGAAATAAGGCAATTTCGCAAATCGCTCGATAGCTTGGGCGCCACAGTCAAGCGCGTCGCCGTAGGCGCCAGCATTTAGGAATGCGACCGCCCCGTCGTGCAGGGCTACAGCAGAGTAGTAGGTTAATCCTTGCCTAATCATGCTTGCGGCCATCTTCCTGAACCGTTTGCCTATGTCGGGCAGCGGCCCAGGTTGTTTAGCCATAGGACTCGCATCAACGAACACGGCGGCGATGTCCTGAAGAACCTGCGGCATCTTAGGGTCACCCTGAATGTCGGCCAGCACTTCGAGCATTCGCGCGGCGTTGCCGGTGCGCCATGCCAAGGTCAATTCGGTTTGCCGGAATATCGCTCTCACTTCAGGCGGCGACTTTGAGACGTCCGCGCCGCTTAGGAGTTTGTCGGCACCGGCAAGATCTCCAGCCTCGACGTATTGTCGTGCCCGAATCGCTGCGACAGCGGGATCAGGTCGAACGTCAGTAAGTTGCTCGACCAGCTCAGAGGCCAGGCCCCAACGACCGCTTCCTATAGTGAGCCATACTGATGATCCCAAAGCGCGCATAGCCTCCTCGGGTGCCCCAGCCTCGATGAAGTGATAAGCGGCTGTCAGAGGATCCTGCCCGACCGTCGCGCGAGCCACGCGTCGATGCATCTCATGGATAGTTTCGGGTGATTCGCGGTGTTGCAGCTGACGCAAGAGGAAGTCTCTTAGGAGTGGCTGTAGCTGGCGAGCGTCGCTTGATGGGGTCGATCGCGCCAAAAGTCCGAGTCGTTCTGCCTCCTCAATTTGCGCTCGTATCTCGCCGACCGTGGGAGCTTGGTCGAGATCCGAAAACAGAGCGGCGACCTCCACCGCCGTCACCAGTTCCAAGATCGAGGTTCGAATTAGCAAATCGACGATGCGACCGTCGAGGTTGCCTAACACCTCCTCAGCCAGAAAGTCGTACAAGGGACTCTCGGCGCCCGATAGCGCTCTCGCGAGCGAACGGATTTCGGCTCTCGATTTGCCCTGAATGGAACGATGAAACAGTTGAAGGCTCGCTATCCAGCCTGTCGTTCTGGCATCGACAATGTCGAATACTTCTTCGTCTAGTGGTGTGTCCAATATGTTCGTGAACAGCTCCGACACCTCGTCGTGCGTGAATCGAAGAGCGTCCGTTCCGATCTCATAAATGTCCCCCGCAACGGCCAACCGGCCAGTCGCTATCTCAGGACGACGACGCGACGAAATCACCAGAGAGAGCCAGGGTGGTGCGTCCTTAAGCAGCCGCTGCACGTAGGTGGCAGCGTCGAGACTGCCTTCGACCAGGTGGAAATCGTCGAAAACGAGAAGCGTTGGGTAGGGATCCAACGTCTGTAGCTCGCTGATCACGCTCGAGATGTAGGCGTCTTTTGGAGGACCGCCGGCATTCCTAATCTCCTTAAGAAGCGCAGCGGTGGCCTCGCCGAAGAGAGGGTCGTGTTCTCGAGCGGCTGCCAACAAGTAATTGGACCACTCGACGATGTCGGTGTCGTTTGCGTCGAGTCGGTACCACATAGTCCGAATGCCGGAGACGCGGGCGAAGTCGGCTAGCAGCGTCGTCTTGCCGTAGCCGGCCTCAGCGATGAGAAGCGTCAACCGGTGAGACGTCGCCTCGCGCAGCTGGTCGATCAATCGTTGGCGCGTCAGCGTTGTCGGC
>DATBFJ010000116.1:0-18911 GCA_036558545.1 Candidatus Limnocylindrales bacterium | reverse complement strand
AGATCCGCTGCAGCCTGCAGTCGGCTTCTTCGTATTCCCTTGGCTCTTCGCATGACCACCGTATGGTCGCCAAGGCCTCTTATCAGCGACTTTCCCGCAGATACCGCGTCGTGGTCTTCAACAGGGCCCCATGGAACGCTGCTTGAGTACGTTTTGAGCGTGAAGGACCCCAACCGCAGGGCATCCTGTGGCTCGACGTCCAGCCGCGAGTACGTTTGCTCGCCTTTTGACCTTATGGCGGTCGTCTCGCCGAATTGACTGCCGGCACCGGGCGGGGGGCGGCACCGGGCAGGGCGGGTGGCGGCACCGGGCAGGTGGCGGCCGGGGCGGGGCGGCGGGGCGGAGGCGGCCGGTTGGCGGCCGGGCCGCCGGGGCTAAGGCTTGGCGCGGAGAGCCTTGCCCTCGACGCTGCGGAACTTGGCCGTGGCGTACGACTGGAAGTACATGTCCTTGCGCGCCGCCTCCGGCATTGGCGCCGCGACCTCGGCGACGCGCGTCTCGAGCTCGCTGACGAGGGTCCGCATCTCCGGGTCGCGGCCGGCGTATGTCCGGATCCTCTTCGCGACGCCGGCCAGGGCCAGCCTGGCACCGTCGTAGTTGCCGGCACGGTTGAGGGCCGTGGCCTCCTGCCGAGCCCTGGCCGCGAACACGCGCGCCACGGCCCGATCGACTTCTACGTCGCGCGGCTGGACGTCGTTGGTCTTGCCGTCGGCGTATTCCCAGGTGAGCGGTACGGATTCGGCATCGCCAACGGACAGCACCGCCGCGGTCTCGCGCCCGACCTCCCCGTACGGGAAGTTCAACCGCAGCACGACCTCGACGACCTGCTCGGCCACGAGCGAGCCCAAAGCTACGACCGTTCGTCCGCCGGTCGCCGAAACGGGAAACGGCGAGAGTGACTCGACGGTCACGCCGTCGGCCGCAACAACCTCCAGGGCAACGTCGCGAGCCACGACGTCCAGGGCCTCGCCGACCTCGGACGTGACGTAGTCGACGATCTGGCCCTCGTTCGCGATGTAGTAGAAGTTCCCGCCGCCGGCGGTGGCCATGGCGGAAAGCAGCGCATCGTCAAAGTCGGTGCCAACGCCAAAGGTAGTCGTGCTCACGCCCCGCTGGCGCAGGGCGTTCGCGTGACTGGCCAGCTCGTCCCTGTCGGTCATGCCCTGGTTCGCCAGCCCGTCGGTGAGGAGAAGGCACCGATTCACTCCATCGGGGGCCAGCATGCGGGCGACCTGCTCGCAGCCACGCAGCCAGCCCTCGCCCAGGTTGGTCGAGCCGCGAGCAGCGACGGCGTCGAGCGCGAACATCGCACGCTGCTTCGCCGTCGGCGTAGCGAGTTCGCTCTCGAAGACGACGTCGATGTAGTTGTCGTACACGACGATGGCGAAGCGATCGTCCGAGCCTAGACGAGCGATCGACTGTTCGACGGCGAGCTTGGCCAGGCGCAGCTTGTCACCCTGCATCGAGCCCGAACGGTCGACCACGAACGCCAGGTTCACAGGCGGCCGCGGGGTCGCCTCGTCGTTGTGGGCATGAGGCGCCATGATTTGTGCAAGCACGAAACGGTTGGAACGGTAGGTCGAGCGGACGAAGCGTCGGTCGGCGCGCGCGGTCAGCCTCAGGTTGCGGCAGGTCATGTGTCAGTCCTCCTTCATGAGCTCGCGCGCGATGGCGATCAGGCGCTCGACGCGACGGTTTTGCTGGCGCGTCAACGGGCGCCGAATGTGGATCTCGACGTCCGGGTCGAGCGTGATGCGCTCCCATTGGGCGCGGTCGGGTTCCGGCTCCGCGGCCGCTGGTGACGGCGCTTGGGCAACATTGGCAAGGGTGCTTCGTGCCGCGGCCATGGCGGCGGGTGGGATCGGGATCGCGAACGTTGCTGGTCCCTTTGGCTGAAGCAGTGACTGGATGTAATCGAGCGCCGAGTCCGCGGGCGGTTCGTCCGTGGCGTCCGGGTCGGCGAGAGTCGCCACATCTTCGGGTCGCAGCGACTCCAGCCTTCGGCGAATCTCGGCGAGCGGCAGGTGGGAAGCCTGGAGCCTCTTGATCACGCGCAGTCGGTCAAGATGGATCTCCGAGTAGCGCGCACTGGATCCTGCCGACGTGGGAGCCGGAAGCAATCCCTGGGCGATGTAGTAGCGCACGGTTCGTGCGCTGACGCCGGTCAGCTTGGTCAGGTCAGCGAGGCTGTAGTCGTTCGGCATGACAGCGATGATCATGACAGTGTGACGTTCCACTGTCAATAGCGGCGACGTAGTCGCTGCGTGCACCGCGCACGCTCTACCCGTGCGAATCGGGCCAAACGGGTACCTGTCGAGGTGTTACTTTTGGCTCGAGCGCAGTCGGCCCCAGCTGGCTTGCGGGGAGAGGTTCACAGATGAAGCGCACCATGCGTGCGGCTCTTGCCGTGATCGCTGTGGCGCTGCTGATCGGCGTGCTTCCGTCGCCCGCCGCGGCAGGGTCAGAGCAGGATCTGATCGTTCAGATCGCCTACTCGAAGATCGGTGACCAGTTCCGCCTGGGCGCCAATGGGCCGACCAAGTTCGACTGTTCAGGCTTCGTCTGGTACGTCTTCAACACGGCCGGCCTGGCCAGTAGGATCGGCGGCAAGCCGGTCACCGCGCGCCGGTTCCAGGCCTATTTCCGGGAGCGCGGCCTGCTGTCCAAGGATCCCAAGACGGCGCGCGTCGGCGACCTGGTGTTCTATGGCAATCCCGCGAAGCACTCCGGGATCGTCACGCGCATCGACAACAAGGGCAAGCCGCGCATCACCAGCGCGCTGACCATCGGCGTGCGCGAGACGCACTACAACACGCTCGACGTCCGTTTCAATGCCTTTGCCCACACGGGCCTCGACCTCGAGCCCCCTCCGTCACCGACACCCAGCCCGAGCCCTGGCACGTCGCCCGATCCGGCCCCCACCAGTGAGCCAACAGCCGCGCCTTAGAGAGTCTGGCGCTACTCCATCAGGCGGTCGGCAGCGACGGCGAGGCGCACGATTGTTTCGGGCCCGATGATGGGCTCGCCTCTACCGCGCAGTGCCTTTGGCAAGCCGCGCGTGCCGCCGATCAGGACTTTGCCGATCGTGCCATCGAACTGCTTGTTCGTGGCACCCTCGAAGAGGACCGCCGGGCGAACCTGCAAACCGAGCGGCTTGAGCTCGTAGTCGAGCGTCTGATCCAGCGCCTTGGCCGCGCGGACGGCTTCATCGGTCCATCCGACGCGTTCGCGACCGTCGACGAAGACGGACTCGCCCGTGGTCATGACCTGGCCCGGCCACGCCTTTCGCTCGATGACGAAGACGCCGCTCGGGCCGATCACGAGGTTGTCGATACGCGCGCGAGCGGAAGACAGAGCGCGGTTTTCGAGGACCACGAAGCCAAACTCGACGAGTGAATCGAAATGGCCAACGGAGCCGTTCTCTGGCGACCACTCAGGTTCATCGATCTCATCCGGCCGACTCTTCGCTCGACCGAAAAGGCGACGCAGGCCAGTGGGCGCCGGAGGAGGAGCGGCCGTAATGCGCCGGCGGCTCAAATGGCCATCGCGCGACGACTCCCAGTCGAAGATTGCCTGGGCGCTTGCGTCGAAGGCGATTGGGTGGATGAGGTCAGGCGACTTGATTCTTCGGGCGCCCTCGCAGCCCGGTGCGCGCCGGCAGCCCCAGTACAGACCGGTGACGTGGCCGCCGCTCCACTGGGCGCGGACGACCATTGTCGAGCCGCAATCGGGGCAATACGGCACCAGCTCCGATGACGCAGCAGCAGACGCGTGGCGGGTCGTCGCTTCCATCTGGAGCAAGCCTAGACCCACTCGAATAAAAGCGTCCATAGCGCGAACGGCTGACTTTTATGGGTCGGTTTCAGGCCTCGTCAGTGACGATCTCGACGGTCAGCGGGACCGCTCGTCGAACCGCATCTGTGACCGGACAATGATCAACGGCCCAGTTGACGATCGTCTCCCAGATGTCGTCGTCATCCTCGTCGATTCGTACCTCGCTGACACGTACCCGCACCCGCGTCCGCAGCGGACCGGCCGGCACCTCCTCGCCGTTGGCGATGCCCAGGATGCCGCGGTCGTCCGACTCCGAGTCAACGGTCACCTCGAGATCCTCGAAAGCGACGCGTTCGTGCGCCGCGCGCATGGCAATCAGGGTCGCCACGCAGCTCGCCTCGGCCGCCCGGAGCAACCAACCTGGCGAGGGCGCCGCGTCGGAGCCGCCCACTGAGCGGGGCATATCCGTGGTGACCTGAACACCGTCCGGGCCGCCGACTTCCACGAGCAGACCACCTGGCGACGCCACCCTGGCGGTCGCGGGCGAATCCGTGTAACGGGCGTCCTCCGGGTTCTCCGTCAGATAGCGCTCCGCGGCCACCAGCTTTTCGCGGATTTCCTGCTGGCTCATGGGATCGCGCGGATCATGCCGCCGTCGACGGGCACGATCGCGCCAGTGACGTACGACGCTGCCGGCGAGAGCAGGAAGGCAGCGACGCGGCCGACTTCCTCCGGCTCTCCATAGCGGCCCAGGGGAATGCGCGCGATTGTCTGCTGCTGGACCTGCTCGACGGTCGTGCCGGCGTTCTTGGCACGGCCAGCGTCGAGTGACGCGATGCGGTCCGTGGCCACGCGGCCGGGCGCAATGCCGTTGATCCGGACGGGCGCGATTTCGGGCACGAGGGATTTGATCAATCCCACGAGTCCGGGGCGGAGAAAGTTCGAGGTGGTCAGGGCCGGGATCGGCTCACGCACTGACGAAGAAAGGATCACGCACACCGATCCCGCCGCGGCATCGCCCAACCGTGACTCGCGCAGCTGGGGCAGCGACTCGCGCAACACTCGGATCGTCGACCAGAGCGTCATGTCCAATGCCTTGCGCCACGACTCGTCGCTGACTTCGTCGAACGTTCCCGGCGGTGGCCCACCCATGTTGACGAGCAGTGCGTCCAGGCCTCCCAGCTCGTCGACTGCCCGCTTGACGGCCTCGACTGGACCGTCGGGTTCAGACAGATCGACTCCGACCGCGATGCCGCCGATGTCGGTCGCGACCGCGTTCAGGCGTTCGGACGCGCGCGCGGCAACGGCGACCTTCGCACCATCGGCCGCGAGCGCGCGCGCCACCGCGGCCCCCAGCCCTGCCGATCCCCCGGTTACCAGCGCCCGTGCGCCACTCAAGCCAAGTTCCACCGGATAACGTTAGGCCACATGAGACGCGTTCTGCTGTGGATGGCGAGCAATTCGTGGATGCGACGCAACATCCCGCGCCTGTGGATCGCCCGTCGCGCGGTGCGCAGGTTCATGCCCGGTGAACAGGTGGACGACGCGCTCCAGGCGGCTGAGAAGTTCAAATCGGACGGCTTCCCGGTTCTCCTGACGCGCCTCGGAGAGAACGTCACCAAGCCCGAACAGTACGACGACGTCGCGAGGCACTACGAGTGGCTCATCGAGGAGTTCAACAAACGGGGACTCGAGGGCGAGGTCAGTGTCAAGCCGACACAGCTGGGCATGGACGTGAGCCTGGCGGCGATGCAGGCGCACATGGATCGCCTCGCCCAGGTCGCGATGCTGAATGGCAACCGGACGGTGTGGATCGACATGGAGGGCTCTGACTACACGGAACCGACGATCGCGGAATACGAGCGCCTGAAAGCCGCTCATCCAAACGTCGGGATCTGTCTTCAGGCGTATCTCAAGCGAACCTACACGGACATCGAGAGGCTGCTCCCGCTGGAGCCGCGTGTCCGCCTGGTCAAGGGCGCATACGCCGAGTCGAAGGACATCGCCTACACGAAGGGCCGCGAGGTCGACCAGAACTACCTTGCCCTGTGCGTTTCCATGCTCGGTCAGCTCAAGGCCGGGCACCCGCTCTTCCTGGGCATGGGAACGCATGACGTCCGACTGATCCGGCAGGTGGCCGACCACGCCCAGTCGATCGGGTTGTCCCGCGATGCGTTCGACGTCGAGATGCTCTACGGCATCAGGGCCGATCAACAGCGCAAGCTCAAGAAGGACGGCTTCACCGTGCGAGTACTGATCGCCTACGGCGACTACTGGTATCCGTGGTACATGCGCCGTCTCGCGGAGCGGCCTGCGAACGTCGTCTTTGCGGCGCGCCAGATGCTGCCCTGGTGAACGAGTGACAGACGAGCTGGCGCGCCGGACTGGTCAACTTCAGGGCGTATGGAACATCGTGCCGACGCCCTTCCACGATGACGAAGAGATCGACCACGAATCGTTGGACACGCTTACCGACTTTGTAGTCGCCGCGGGCGTCGATGGGATGACCATCCTCGGCGTCCTTGGAGAGGGAGCCAAGGTCACCGACTCCGAGCGGTCGGCAATCACCAACGCGGTTATCAAGCGAGCGGATGGAAGAGTGCCGGTGTGCGTGACCGTCAGCGCACCATCAGGCCACAACGCGGTGGTTTTCGCGCGCGAGGCGCGCGCCGTGGGGGCTCATTCGGTGATGCTCTCGGCGCCGCCGTTGACGCGTCCCAACGACGACGCCGTCCGGCGCCACTACTTCCGCGTCGCGGAGGCAGTGCCGGAGCTGCCTGTCGTTATCCAGGACCTGCCCACGCTGGGCGTATGGATGAGCGCCGATTTGATCGCGCGCATGGCGGCCGAGGCACCTAATTTGACAGTCGTCAAAGTGGAAGAGGAGCCAAGCGCGCCGAAGGTCGGCCGATTACTCGCGGCAAATCCGGACCTGAGAGTCCTGGGCGGGCTGGGCGGCGAGATGCTTGTCGAGGAGCTTCGGCGTGGAGCCGTCGGGACCATGACCGGCTTTGGCTACCCGGAGGTGCTCGTCGCGATCATGCGCGACTGGCGTGCCGGCAGCGAGGATGCAGCCGTCGAACGCTTCCATCGCTGGATGCCGCTCATTCGCTTCGAGAACCAGCAGTTGCTCAACCTGCCTATCCGCAAGCGCATCTACATGAAGCGCGGGGCGATCCGCTCCGACAAGCTCCGTGCCCCGGGGCCGTTGCTGGATGAGCAGACGATCCGCGACCTCGACGATGTGCTGGCACGCATCGAGGACCCCATCGTCCGCAGCTAGTCCGGAAATACGAAGGCCCCGGGCTTGCGCCCGGGGCCTTCGTGATCCGTCAGATGACGGGCTATGGCGTTACGTGGATGGTCGTCAGGTGCTTGGCCGTTCCCACCGTCACGTTGGAGTCCAACAGTGCGCGAAGGTTGCTCTTGCCCTTGTGCGCGCCGTAGACGTCGTAATCGATGGTCAACGAACCACCCGCCGCCGACGTGCCGGTGACTACGTAGTAGCCGTCGGCGTCTGGAGCGGTCGTGCCGGTGTTGTCGACACCGAGCTGCGCAGCGGTAAGACCGAGCGCGTCCTCAGCACCAACGTTCAACGGAGTGCCTGCGTCACCGGCGACCGCACTGCCCGTGTCGTAGGCCATCTCGTTGTTGTCGAACGGATAGGCGACTGAGGTCAGGAAGTCGTCGGTGTACATCCACACCGCGAAGGAACGGGTGTCGGTCGTTCCGTAGATCGGAACATCCTTCCACTCGAACTCGTAGGCACAATGGTCACCAGACGAGATGCAGTCGAAGAGGCCAACGTAGAAGTCGCCGCCCTCTTCGAAGTTGAGATCGGTCCAGTACGGAGCAATCACGTTGTTCGGACTGACCGAGTCGGGCATGTCCTGCGGGATGTAATTGACGTCGCCGGAGTCGCCTCCGCCGACGACCACATACCCATCGGTGACCGCGCCGATCGTCGAATACGTACGGTCGCCGTAGCGAACCGCGTAGGTCAGCCCGAGGTTGAGGATGCTTTCGTCACCACTGGCGAAGTTGCTCGTCAGCGGCGCGAGATATGGCGACAGGTCGAAGAACCCATCGTCAGCAGGATTGTCCAGGCTCAGGACCGGTGGCGGCAGCGCGGGATCGAGCGTGGCTGTAGCAATCCAGCCGGTGCCGTTGTAGCGCGTTGCCGGTGAATAGTTCTGGACCTGGATGTTGCCGTTCTGAGGGGCAACACGCATCGTCACGGTTGCCTTTTCAGGGGTGTAGTTCGTGGCGACTGCCTCGCAAGAGGTCGAGTCACCCTTCGCGATCGTTGTCGAATCGCACTCGTTGGAGAACGAGACATTGCTGCTCGCCTGCTTGTTGAAGGCAACCGGCAGCACTGCGTTGGTCGCGCCCGATGCCTTGGGATCCAGGGTGATCTGGCCAAAGTACTGGCCGTCATCCAGGCCGCTGGCATCGATGCGAACGGTGAAGGTTCCGCTTTGACCGGCTGGAATGACCAGCTTGGTCGGCGTGACGCTGATCGCGCCGCCGCCGCCCGACGTCGAGATGACAAGAGTCTGACTCTTGTTCGTCACGTTCTCGGCCGTGCGGGTCGTGGTCACGACGCCGTCCATGTCGTCAGCGTCGATGCTCGGCAGGTTCAGGTCGACCCAGTGCAGCTCGTCGGTTCCAGCCTGATAGAAGTCTTCGGGCTGAACTTCGAAGGTGACTGTCGGCTTGATGGCGCGATTGGCTCGGATCGAACCTGCGCCACGGTCGAACGGATCGGCCTTGGTCGAGCCGTTTTCCTTGACGACGCTCTGGACCGACGAGGTCATGAGCGCCGACTTGATCTGGCCCGGGGTCCACGATGGATGGGCCGCCTTGAGCAGGAGTGAGACGCCTGAGGCATGCGGGCTCGACATCGAGGTGCCTGCGATTGCCTGGTAGTTCTCGCCTGGCTTGCCACCGTCCACCGAGGCGGGGAATGGCGTGTTGCCGGCCAGGATCTGAACGCCTGGTGCCGTTACGTCAGGCTTGATGAAGCCTCCGGCGGGACCCCTCGACGAGAACGACGCCATGACGTCGCCCTGCGCCGACTGGGCACTGCCAGCCGCCCACGTTGCCTTCACGTTGGTGTGATTGGCAACGAAGTTGGCAACCGCGTTGCCGGCGTACTGGACCTGGATAGCGGGCAGGAAGTGGTTGTCGGACTCGAGGTCCGTCACAGCTGCCGACTGGTTGTACAGGATGAACCCGGCCGCCCCGCCCAGGTAGGCGTTGTGGCCCTTGTCGATGCGGCCGTTGTTACCGCGCTCGCAGACAACGATCTTGCCCGAGAAGAGGCTGCCGCTCGAAGGTGCCGAGTCGCAAAGAGCGGCACTGTACGGCGCATCGCTGGCAAGGATGACCGGGGTTGGGCTGGTGATGCCCGACGTGATCGTGACGCCCGTCAAATTGAGAGTGGCGCCACCGTTGGCTGTCAGGTGGAGAGTCGAGTTGAACGAGCGATTGAGCGTTGACGCTCCAACGGTCGTCTCCCATGGGCCACCGTGCTCGGCCGTTGCCGCGCCGGGGCCGCTGTTGCCCGCCGAAGCATTGACCGCGATGCCCGCGGAAAACGCATCGAGGAAGGCGAGCTCGACAGGATCGGAATACGCATTCGCGCTTCCGCCAATCGAGAAGTTGATGACGTCGGCACCGTCGATGATCGCCTGCTGAACAGCCGCGACAGAGTCGGACTGATAGCACGAATCCTGGATGCAGACGCGATACATGATCACTTCGGCGCCTGGCGCGATGCCGCTTGCAGGGCCTCGATCGACGCCCTCGAGAACGGCATGCTGGACCACGTCGCCTGCGGCGGTGGTCGCCGTGTGCGTGCCGTGGCCTTCGCCGTCGCGAGCTGAGCACGCAGTGCCGGCGTTGTTACAGAAATAGCCTGGCGGCGGAGCGCCGTTGACGGCCAGGTTCGTATCGACGAACGCGTAGGCGCCAATGAGCTTGTGATTGCAGCTGAAGGCCGCGTCGTTCGGCTGGCCGGAAGTGCCGAAGTTGCACGGCAGCGCTGGGCCGCTCGGAGCGGGCAGGCCGGCGTTGTCGGCGAGCATCGGGTTCTCTGGCCAGATGCCTGTGTCGAGATCGGCAAACTTGACGCCCTGGCCGGCCTTCTTGTCGCCGCCGAGGCTGGGCCAAACCTGGGTCGCCCCCACGAAATTGGCCGAGTCGAGCGCGTCAGGATGAACCACCGCGTCCGACTGGACCGCCACGACGCCAGGAACCTTGAGCAGGTTCTTTGCCTGGTTTGCGGGAAGACGTGCCTCGAAACCGCCATAAGCGACGAGGTAGGTCTGACCGACGGTGATCCCGGAGACGACCTTCTTGGCCGATTTGATGGCCGAGTTGGTCTGGCCCAGGACGTAGCTGGTGTACGCCGACGTGACCGTCTTGTTCTCGCCAAATGATTGGCCCGTTGCACTTGGGCTCGTGGCCGCGAGACCAGCAATACCGCCGGCATAGCTGGCGACAGGGTCGAGGTCGAGCTTGACCATGACGCTGACGATCTGGCTGTCGGTTCGTTTCAGCAGCGCCGGATCGCTCTGCGCCAACCGGCCGCTCGCCGACTTGGCTCCTTCAAACGTGGACTTGACCGTCACCCCTGACGTGGGGTTCGACGGTGTCCCGAACGATGGCGCTGCGGCAAAGGCCGGGGGCGCAAGCAGGCCCACGGCCAGTCCGGCCATCGAGAGTACACCTAGAAAACGCCGCATACGGACGCCTCTCCTCCTCACTCCGACCTTCTGGGTGGCCGGATATCCCCCTGTGTCGCGCCGGACCGTTCGATGAACGGCTGGGTAACCGGGAGTCGCGACTAAGTGCCCGGATGCTAGTCGGCTGATTTGCGCCGGGTCAAGGACGATGAACCTGTGAATCTCGGGTCGTTGCTGGTCAGTTGGGTTGATTAGCGAAACGTGACGGGGAAATGAAGTCGAGGTCGAAGTCGGTGGTGCCTTCGAGCACCAGCTCGGCGCAGATCCGACCGATCACGTCAGAGAACTTGAAGCCATGTCCGGAGCAGGGCGAACAGATCAGCACGCGATCGTCGCTCGGGTCGAATCCGAGCACGAAGTCCTCGTCGGGCGTGTTCGTGTACATGCACACTTTCGAGTCCGCGCGCCGTCCGTCGGCAAGCGGCATGTATCGACGCATGTACGCGCGGACCACTCGTTCGTCTTCGTCATTGGCGGTGCGATCGACCGTATCCGGATCAACGGTTGTGCCGCCGTGGTGGCGGGCGACCTTCGCCGCTTGCCGCGGCGTCGCGGCAACCCCGTCCCTGGCCGCCTGCTCGGGAAGCATCGGAAAGCCGTAGAAGGCGTGCTCGGCGTCGACCTCGATGATCCACACCGGCAGTCGGTCCTTCTCGAAGATCTCGGGATCCGCCTTGGGTTCGAACCAGAAGAGGGCGTTGCGTTCCACCCGGAGCGGGATGCCCAGTTCCGGCATCAGCTTGGGCAGCCACGCGCCGGCTGAGACGACCAGCTTGTCGGCGTGATAGGAGCCGCGCGTCGTTGTCACCCGGACTCCGCCGGGCACCGACTTCCAGCCGGTCACGCGTTCCTCGAAATGGAGCTCTGCTCCCGAGCGGGCGGCCAGCTTCAGATGCGCCGATATGCAGCGCGAAGCGAATAGAAGCCCGGCCAGCGGCTCGTGCAGCGTCTGCATGTCATCGTCGACCTGGATCGCCGGAAAGCGTCGGCGAGATTCGTCCGCGTCGAGCAGCTCATGCTCCAACCCGTGCTTCTGCGCGCTGAGCAGCGAACCGTCGAGCACCTCGCTGCCACGCCGGCCGATGTACAGGCCGCCTGTGGGTTCGAGCAGGTGGTCGTCAGCCTCGCGTTCGATTTCCGACCAGAGCGTCCAGGCCGCCTTGAGCAGCGGCACGTACGACGGATGCTCGAAATAAGCGAGCCGAATGATGCGCGTCAGGCCGCCGGACGAACCCAGGTCGTGGGCCGGCGTGAACGTCTCGAGACCCAGGACGCGTGCGCCTCGCTTGGCGAGCTGGTAAGCCGCGGCGCTGCCCATCGCGCCTAGGCCGACGACGATGACGTCGTTCGTGTCCATCACCCAGCGGTCGTGTGCCGGAATCGCTGCCTGACCGCCGCGTCGCGTGCGTATGCCTCGGAGACGCGGCCCGTCGGCCACGCGAACCCGGCCGTGGTCACAGGTCTTGGGACCAGGCGATCTCGTCGTCCATCTGGCGTGCCTGGTAGCAGTCGCCGCACATTGGCCCGGTCGGCCAGAACGGCTGATCGTCCGCCGAATAGCCCAGCGGACGGCCGCACAGCGAACACTGGTTCGCCGTGTCGGAGTCGAGCAGGTGCTCCGACACGTTGCCGAGCACCTGGGGATCGAGCATCTCGTCCGGCAGGTCAGGGTTCATGCTGCCCGACAGTATGGCTGGCCGGTGCGACGGAAATCGATGGATGTGGTGTTTCAGTTCCGGCACAATCCGCAGATGCCGCAACGCGACATAGGTCTGATCCTGATGCGCCAGCTCGCCGACGGGCTCGCGGCGCCGATGCTCCTGGCCGACGAGCGCGGTGACCTGCTCTTTTTCAACGAATCCGCAGAGCGTCTGTTGGGCCAGCGGTTCGATGATGTTGGCGAGCTCGTGCTCGAGGACCGGCGGCGGATCTTCTCCTTCCGCGATCCTGACGGCAATGCGCTGCCGGAGGATCAGGCCCCGCTTGTCGTCGCGCTCCGGGAACATCGACCGGTCCATCGCCGAGTGACGATGCGCGGCTTCGATGGCCGAGATCACGAGGTCGAGGTCACGGCCTTCCCGCTGCTCGGTGGTGGCGGCCACCTGATCGGCGGGGTCGCGATGTTCTGGGAGCGCAAGAAGCCCACGTGACAGTCAACCTGTCGTGAGAGTGTGCCTGTGGGGGACGCGCGGCTCCATCGCCAGCGCCGGACCTGAGACCGTCGAATACGGCGGCAACACGGCCTGCGCTGAGATCGAAGGACGCGATGGCACGGTCATCATCCTCGACGCGGGTACCGGCGTTCGACGAGTTGGCGACACGTACCGCGAGCCGCGCCGCCTCGACATCCTGCTAACGCACCTGCACATGGATCACATCCAGGGCCTCGGCTTCTTCGGCCCGTTCTTCCAGAAAGACTTCGAGATCCACGTCTGGGGACCGCCGTCTGCCACGCAGGATCTGCGGACGAGACTCACCCGCTACCTCTCGCCGCCGCTGTTTCCCGTTCGCCTGCGCGATGTCGCCGCGCGTCTCGAGCTGCACGACGCGCCGATGGGCGAGTTCAATATCGGCGGCTTGACGGTGGCGACCCAGATGGTCATCCACCCCGGGCCGACGATGGGCTACCGAATTACGGACGGAGTCTCGACGCTCACCTACATGCCCGACCACGAACCGGCACTGTCGACGATGGGCCACGACCACCCCACGCCGGCGTGGACGTCTGGCTTCGACCTCGCCAACGGCGCGGACCTGCTGCTCCACGATGCGCAGTACACGGCCGAGGAATACGAGGAGCGCGTAGGGTGGGGTCACTCGCGCATCGATGACGCGGTCGATCTGGCGCAGATGGCCCGGGTCAAGCAGCTGGTGACCTTCCACCACGATCCGGCTCACGACGACGCAAAGCTGGATGCGATGCTCGCCGATGCCCGAGTGTTGGCCGGCCCGGACCTCGAGGTTTTGCCCGGCAGAGAAGGGGCCACTTTCCGCATCTGATAGGCGAGCGCCCAAATGTGGGCTTATGCCCGGGCCGGATTTCGGGTCAAATCGGCAGGTGGTGACAATGCAAAGTCGAGCGACGGTGCCGGAATGGGAGCGCATCGTGCGCGGCCGCAACGGCATGATCGTGGCGGGCGCCGCGCTGGCAGGCTTCGGAGTGCTCTTCGCGACAGTCAAGGCGCGACGCAGCGATGCCGTCGACGTTGCGATCACGCTGCAGCTCCAGGCCAGTCGACACCCGCCTTTGGCGCGGCTCATGGAGACCGTTTCATGGCCCGGCTTTCCGCCGCAGAGTCGTGTGATTCCGCCCCTCGCGATGGCCACCATGTTCGTCATGGGCCTGCGCACTGAGGCTGCCTTTCAGTTGCTGGCGTGGGGCACGGGCGGTGTCTCGACGTTGGTCAAGGGCTTCGTGCGCAGGCCGCGCCCACTGCCCGAGCAGGTCCGCGTCGTGTTGGCGCCGCTGGGTGGATCCAGCTTCCCGAGCGGGCACGTGCTGACATACGTGGGCACATACGGCTTCATGGCCTTTCTCGTGTATTCAGTGATCCGTCCGCCGCACATTCGATGGCCTCTGTCGCTTGGTCTGATGGGTATGGTCGTTCTGGTCGGACCGAGCCGGATTTACGAGGGCCACCACTGGCCGACGGACGTTGCCGCGTCGTATCTGCTGGGCACGGCTTACGTCATTGGTCTGATGGCGCTCTATCGTCGCGTCAAGGCAGGACAGCAATGACGCAGGTGCCGGTGATCTGGAATGCGACGGCCGGCCAGAAAAGGCGCGGCCCTTTGGCACCGACCAGTCGCGAAGACCTGGAGCGCGTCCTTGCGGAGGCCGGCGTAGATGGGCGCATCACCCCGACGGATTCGGAGGATGCGGCCAAGAAGGCGGTCAGGCACGAGATCGAGTCCGGCCAGAAGGTCATCGTCGCGGCTGGTGGCGACGGGACCGCGGACCTGGTGGCCAATGAGATCCTGGGCAAGGATGTGGCGCTCGGCATCCTGCCGCTTGGCAGCGTCATGAACATTGCCCGGATGCTCGGCATACCGCGCGATCTGGCCGGTGCGGCGCGAGTGATCGCGGCCGGTGCCCAGGCAACTGTGGACGTGGGCGAGGCGAACGGTGACGTCTTCTTCGAGGATGCCTCAGTCGGAATCCAGGCGGCCGTCTTTCGCCATGCCGACGAGTGGGAAAAGGGCGATCTGGGCTCGATATACCGTGCTCTGCACGCGGCGTTCCGGTACCGCCCGAGAACCATGGAGCTGGCCCTGGACGATGGCCGCCGCATCACGACACGGGCGCTGATGGTCACCGTCTCGAACGCGCCCTATGCGGGTGTGGGCATGACCGTGGCACCCGACGCGCGCCTCGACGATGGCAAGTTCGACGTCGTCGTGTGGGAGCACTTCTCGAAGGCCGAGCTCTTCCGTCACCTGGCGGCCATATCGTTCGGGCGGCGGAGCTACTCACCACACACGTCAACGTATCGGTCCGCGAACGTGTCAGTCACGGCCCGACGACCCTTGCCTGTTCGCGCTGACGCCAAGGATCTGGGGATGACTCCGCTGGAGTGCCGCATCCGGGCGCAGTGTCTGCGCGTGATCGTCGGCCCGGCCTTCAGGGACGGTCGTGTTGACCCTGCTCTCGAGGCCGCGTCGCAGGGCAAAGAAGAGGCCGCGGCAGCTGACGCTGCCGCGGCCCTCAGATCAGAGTAGGAAGGCCTAGTCCGACTCTTTTACCCAGCGCGAGTAGACCCAGCCTTCCTTGCCCGACTTGGTTTGCACCTGGTACCAGAGGTAGCCCGCCGGGCTGTTCCCCTGGTCGATGATCTTGAAAGTCCCACCCTTGCCGATCCAACCGATGATTCGGCTGTTCGGATCGGCCGAGGAGCGAAGGTTCATCGTGCCCAGCGCCAGCGCATTGGCAGCGCTGCCGCTCACGCTCCGTCCGGGGGTCCTTCCGTCGTTGCTGTCCGTGTTGTTGGCCGTGTTGTTGTCCGTGTTGTTGCCGTCGGTCGGGTCGCCACCTGCTGCCGACGGGTGATCGATCTTGTTCCGGCCATTGCCATTTCCGTTGTTGGCGTTGCCGTCTCCGTTATTGCCGCCGTTTCCGTTGTTGGCGTTGCCGTTCCCGCCGTTGTCGCCGGAGTCGCCGCCGCCCCAGTTGACGTGCAGGAAGTAGCTCACGCGCTCGTGAACGCCGTGCAGTGAATGGATCGAAACGCCCCACGGATTGATCAGCGCGCTGATCACCCGGCCGTTGCCCAGGTAGATGCCGATGTGCTCGCCGTTGTTGTAGATGACCAGATCGCCGCGCTGCGCATCGCCGGAGTTCCTGCTGAAGCGACCGCGCGAAACGAAGTACTGCATGTATCCCGCGGCACGCAGGCGCATGCCACCTATGCGCGGCAGCTCACCTGCGTCACTGAACGCGCGATAGACGAGGCCCGAGCAGTCGAATGCCCGCGGGCCTTCGCCGCCCATCTGGTAGGGATGATTGAGGTAGTCCATCGCGGCGGCGATGACGGCCTCTGTGGGATCCGCGGCCTTGACAGTCGCGGGCGAAGAGAACGATGGGAATACGAGCGCGACTGACAGCGCAACGACTGCAGCGGCGCGCACCGGGGTTGGCGTCTTCTTGTACGCCGTCTCGGCATACACGGAACCTATGACGGTTGCGCCCAGGAACGTCGCCACGGCGGGCCGGAGCGCAGCCCACAGCCGGGCTCCGAACGTCGTCACATATACGAGCGCGAAGACGGGCAGTGCAAGCGCAATGATGAGCGACTTGCGAGGCGTGCGACCTTGATCCGACATCCCGAGATAGCCTCCCTGACTCTCGAGACCGACGGGGCACGGCGACGGTCGTAGGACTGCGGTTGCTCTTGGGCTACTAGAGCGGTCGACCGCTGGGGCGGCGACTCCGCAAAGGAGCGGTGCTTTTCAGTTTTGCGCTGGCGACCGAGACAGCGGTCGTGCGCCGCAGTATGCGCCGCTCGAATCAGCCCTGCTGGCCGTTTTCGCACGTTTCCGCCGTACACTCGCTCGTGACAAGAGGAGGCGCAAATGGCTGTTGAGTCCGTCACGGGCTTGTCCGCGGAGGAGATCGTCGACCTATCGCGGAAGTACACCCTTTACGAGTGGTCTGCGCAGTCCGCGGCGGACCCAATCCCGGTTGATCGGGCGGAAGGCGTTTACTTCTACACACCGGACGGCCGGCGCTTCCTCGACTTCAACTCGCAACTGATGAGCGTCAACATCGGCCACGGCGACAAACGCGTCGTCGCGGCGATCAAGGCCCAGGCCGACAAGATGGCCTACGTCAATCCGTTCATGGCTCACGAGCCGCGAGCCAGGCTGGGCGAGAAGCTGGCCCAGATCGCGCCGGGCGACATCGACGTCTTCTTCTTCACCAACGGCGGTGCCGAGGCCAACGAGAACGCGATCAAGCTGGCGCGCCAGGCGACGGGTCGCTGGAAGATCCTTGCGCGTTATCGGGCATATCACGGCGCGACCGGCCAGGTCATTGCCGCGACGGGCGATCCGCGCCGCTGGGCAGCCGAGAACGGCGTATGGGGCTTCACGCGCGTGCCTGACACGCAGCCATGGGGCGAGGCCGGCCCACGGCCTGTCGACGAGCTGCTGCGGGAGACAGAGCGCGTCATCCTCTACGAGGGTCCGCAGACGATCGCGGCGTTCATCCTCGAGCCCGTTGTCGGGACCAACGGCATCCTCATTCCGCCCGACGGCTACCTCCAGGGCATCCGCGAGATGTGCGATCGATACGGCATCTGGCTCATCGCGGATGAGGTCATGACCGGCTTCGGCCGCACCGGCGAGTGGTGGGCGGTCAACAACTGGAACGTCGTGCCCGACCTGCTGACGATGGCCAAGGGCTTGACGTCGTCGTACCTGCCGCTCGGCGCGGTCGGTATGCGCCGCTCCATCGCCGAGCAGTTCCGCGACAAGGTGTTCTACGGCGGCCTGACCTACAACTCGCACCCGATGGGCTGCGCCGCGGCGCTTGCCACGATCTCCGTTTACGAAGAGGACGGACTGATCGACCGAGCCAGGCGCATGGGTGATGTCATGCGTGGCCACCACCAACGCCTGATGGCCAAGCATCCCTCCGTTGGCAGCGTACGCAACATCGGGTTGTTCGGAATGATCGACGTCGTGCGCTCGCGCTCGCCCTACGAGCCGATGGCGCCGTACAACGGCACGTCCGACGAGATGAAGGGCATCGCCAAATACTTCCGGGACAACGGCCTTTACACGATGCTGCGCTGGAACGGCATCCACACCAACCCGCCCCTGACGATCTCCGAGGACGAGATGGCACAGGGTTTCGACATCATCGACAAGGCGCTCGACATCTCCGACCAGGCCGTCCGCTAACCCCGGGCTTAACCGTGCCGCCGCCCAATCCGGTCCATATTCGTCACGCTGATATAGCCGGCGCTTGCGAGGCTCAAGGATCGAATGGTCACGTTTGGCCAGCGTGGGCGAGCACGAAAGCGCCAGCAAATCACCGCTTAAGTCTTCGATAAGGCGTTCCTATCACTCTGGCGAATATGGCCAGAGTCAGGCGGTCAGATGCGCGGATCGTCGGTGCCAGGCGCGCTGCCGGGTTGGTTGCTGAAGCTGGCGAGGCGGTGCGCAAGTCGCGGACGCGCCGCGGTTTGCACCAGGCGACGCTCGCAGCGCGGGCGGGAATCAGCCAGCCGAGGCTCGCCGCGATCGAGGCGGGCCACGGTGGCGGCGCGCCGTTGGAGGTGTGGCTTGCGCTGGCCGAGGCGCTCGGTCGGTACTTGAGGTTTGAGTTCGCGCGCGATCCGCAGGCGGAGGTGGCAGATGCCGGGCACCTGGCGATGCAGGAGTTGGTCGCGCGCGTTGCCAAGCCGGCCGGGTGGGAAATCAGCATCGAGGCGCCAAGCCCGAGGTGGGACTCGAGTCGGAGCATCGACGTCCGGCTGACGGACCGTCAAACGCGGCAGATCGTGATCGTCGAGTGCTGGAACACGTTCAGCGACCTGGGGGCCGCGGCGCGCAGCGGCGATCGCAAGATCAGGGATGAGGAGCAGCGGGCTGTCGCGATCGCCGGAGGCGGCGGGCCATTCAGGGTCGGCCTCGTGTGGATCGTTCGCGACACCAAAGCCAACCGTGAGTTGATCGCTCGATACCCGAATTTTTTCGACACGAGGTTGCCCGGCTCGAGCACGGGTTGGCCTGCGACCGTCGCGGCCCGCTCCACAATGCCGACAGCGCCAGGTCTGATTTGGTGTGACTTGGCTGCCCGCAGGTTGTTCGCGAGGCGACGAGGCCAGACCGCCGCCGGCCGGATAGTCTGAATCCGTGGAGAGGGAGCGCAGAGGCCGGGCATTA
>DATBFJ010000115.1:0-6234 GCA_036558545.1 Candidatus Limnocylindrales bacterium | reverse complement strand
TGCTGGTTTCATCACTGTCAAAGCGAGACGCGGCCGATGGCGCGGGCACGGTCGACGTCGACGCGCAACTGACCAAGCCGTTGAAGCCATCTGGCCTGCATGACGCGCTCGTCGACATCCTTGCGCCCGGCGAGTCTGTGGGGCGCGCTCGCCACGCTGCTGCTGACTCGGTCGCAGGCAATGGCAAGCACGCTCCGTCAGCAACGAAGACGCCCGCATTGCGCGTCCTGCTGGCCGAGGACAACGCCGTCAACCAGAAACTCGCCCTACGCCTCCTGGAGCGGATGGGCCTGACTGCCGATGTCGTCGCCGACGGTCGTGCAGCGGTCGCCGCCGTCGCCAAGCGGCGCTACGACGTTGTGTTGATGGACGTCCAGATGCCGGAGATGGATGGGCTGACGGCAACGCGCCAGATCGTGGCCAAGACGGCGCCGCCGCGACGGCCGTGGATCGTGGCAATGACGGCCAATGCCATGGCCGGCGATCGCGAGGCGTGCATGGCCGCGGGCATGGACGACTACGTCTCCAAGCCCATCCGACCGGAGGAGCTCTCCGCGGCACTGGCGCGGGTGCCGGCCGGGACGAGGGCCGGCGCCGCCAAGGCACCGGTCCGGGCATAGTCGTGGAACGCGAACCGCCGGCGGTTGACCGCGAGAGCCTGGACGAGCTCGAGCATTCGGTCGGCGACGATCGAGCGTTTCTTCGAGAGCTGGTCGAGACCTATCTCGACGATGCGCCGCGCCAGATCGCAACCATTCGATCGGGGATTGCCAGCGGCGACGTCGAGGCGACGAACCGCGCGGCGCACACGCTCAAGTCAACGAGTGCCAGCATCGGCGCTTTGGGCTTATCCGCGATGGCGCGTGAGCTCCAGACGATGACCGCGGTCGAGACCACGGCCGCGTCCGACCTGACGGAGCCCGATGTCACGGCACTCGTCGAGGTCATCGCCACGGAATATGAAAACGTCCGCAGCGAGCTCGAGTCGCTCGTCCCTGCCGACTCCGACAGCTCCTGAGCCACGTTTCTCCAACGGCTTTGCAGATCATCTGCACACATCGGTCGGCATTTGCACTTTTGACCGTCGATCGAAGGCGCACAAGACGCAACTTTGCGGCTTGATCTGCAAAGTTGACGATCGGATGGGCTCCGCCAACTCCCACAGACGGCAATAACGGGCAAATAAGCGCCGATGTGTTCACTTCATCTGCAATGTCGCCCGCGAAGCTGCCGGCTGAACCAGATTCCGCTGCCGCATCGGCCCTCTCCAAGTTCTTCGCGCTGCTCGGCGCTCGCCTGAATGACGCGCGTCGGGAGCGCGGCTGGGGAGTGCCCCGACTCGCGGCCGAAGCGAAGGTCTCGACCGGCTCGGTTTATCTGGCACTGCGGGGCGAACCAGTGTCCCTGGAAGTCGCAATACGACTTGTGACTGCCCTTGGCCTCAAACTCGAGTGGGACCTGATCGATCCGCGCAGGAAAGCGATTCGGCCCACTCAGGACCTGGTGCACTCCGCTATGGGCGAATTCGAGGCGCGCCACCTCAGGACGCTTGGCTTTGCGATCGCCATGGACGAGCCTTACCAGCACTACCAGTTCGCCGGACGCGCCGACCTGGTGGCCTGGGACATCGACTCGCGCGCACTGCTCCATATCGAGAACCGGACTCGCTTCCCCGATTTTCAGGAAGCTGCCGGTGCCTTCCAAGCCAAGAAGGCCTATCTGGGCGGAGTGCTTGCCCAACGGATTGGAATACGCGGCTGGCGCAGCGAGACGCACGTCATGGCTTGTCTCTGGTCATCCGAAGTTCTGCACTCATTGCGACTCCGGACCGAGTCGTTCAGAACGATCGGTCGTGATCAAACCAACGGTTTCGCGGCGTGGTGGGGCGGGGTGCCGGCATCAGACGGCACATTCTCGGAATTGGTCGTGCTCGATCCGCTCGCAATCGGTCGACGCCGAGCGTTCGTTTCGTTGGACGAAGCGCTGACTGTTCGACCGCGTCACCAGGGATACGCCGAGGTCGCTGCGGCCTTGCAGTAACTAGGTAGTGTTCGCGCATGGCCAAGGTGGGGGATCGCGTCGCCAACTACGTCATTACCGGGATCATCGGCCGTGGCGCGATGGCGACCGTGTTCAAGGCCCACGACGAACGGCTCAACCGCGACGTCGCGCTGAAGCTGCTCGACCAGGGCTACGCGATGGACTTCATCTTCCGCGCCCGGTTCGAGCGCGAGTACCGCGTCACGGCCCTGCTCCACCACGACCACATCGTGCCGGTCTACGACGCGGGCGCTTTCGGCGACCAGCTTTACATCGCGATGATGCTCGTCGACGGCCCGAACCTGGCCGAGGTGATGAGGCAGGACGGCCCGCTCAGCCTGGCCCGGACCACGGATCTGGTCGGCCAGATCGCCGACGCTCTCGACGAAGCACACGCGCAACGCGTCATCCACCGCGACGTCAAGCCGGCAAACGTGTTGCTCGCCCACCACGGCGGCCAGACAGGGCAGGAGCACGTCTACGTCGCGGACTTCGGACTCACGCTGGGCATGGAGGGCACCCGACTCACCCGCACTGGCGGATTCATGGGCACCCTCGCCTACACCGCGCCCGAGCAGCTCAACTCGGCGCCCATCGACGGGCGCGCGGACCAGTACGCCCTGGCCGCCACGACCTACCAAATGCTCACAGGCGAACTGCCCTTCAAGCGCGACAACGAGATGGCGACGGTCAACGCCCAGCTCTTCGACCCACCGCCCAAGGTCACCGACCTGCGGCCCGACCTTCCGGCCCGGGTGGATGACGTCATCGCGAAGGGCATGGCCAAGCGGCCCGAGGATCGCTACCGGACAACCACGGACTTCGCCAAGGCGCTCGCCGTCGCCAACAACCGCGCGTACAGCGCGCCGACGGTCGTCGCTACGCGGGCCAGCGGGGGCGGCCTGAGCAGAGCCTCAGTCGTGGCTATGGGCGCGGGTCTGCTCCTGGCGCTGATCGGCGGTGGCGCGCTCGCCTTTGCCTTGCTGCGCGGCCAACCAACGGAAACGGCGCCTCCAAGCGCAAGCCTTCCAGCGATAGCCGTTGCCAGCCCTGGCGAGAGTCCGAGCGTGACCGAACTGCCCAGCCCGACGGCCACGAGCATCCAGGACAGCCCACTGCCGACCTCCAGCGCCACACCGACCCGCACGCCCAGGATCCCGCCACCGACTCCACCGCCGACGACGCCCGCTCCCACTCCAACTGCGCCTCCGGCCGGTCTTCCGCTCGTGACCGACGGGTCGTGGTCGGTCGACAACTCGCCCACCGGAGGGTCGGGCACGCCGTACGTCAACGTCGGTGAACATCGCCGGCGCTATCTCATAACCTCTCAATGCTTTTCGGTGGATACGTGCAGGCTCAATGTCAACACGTTCGACGCGGATACGGGCAAGCGCCTCGGCGCGATCACGTTCAAATGGGACGGCACTGAATATGCCTATCGCGGCGGCGCGCAGTGGTACAGCCGCGAGGGCGGCAGCTCGTGCCAGACGGCTGGCGGGGACGTGATCACGAACGCCTACTCGACGCACGAGGAGGTGCACGTCGCGCCGACCACGCCCGCGGGCTCGGCCGCTACCCAGATGATCGGGACCAAGACGATCTCCGGCACGCCGACGGCCGCCGGCACGGCCGCGGGATGCGCCCCGTTCGAGATGACGTACAACGTGGTCATGAACGCGGGCTAGATCAGCTCGACGCGCCGGCCGACGAATTCCGCATAGCGACCGACCTCAGCCCTAAGAGCCTCGTCCTCTGCCGAGGTCAAGGCGCGCAGCATGACTCGGTCGATCGTGAATCCGCTCCGGGCGGTCAGTCGGCGCCAGAAGCCAACGAGCTGCGTGTCGACGAAGATCGCGTGGTAGAAGGGCGGCCGCTGGAGGACGGAGGCTGAAGCGAGGCCCGCCACGTTGATCGGCGTTCGCGGCGACCGGTAGGCCACCACGTATTCGTCGTAGGCCTGCATGAGATGGACGGTCGGCGACGCGGGAGAGTCGGCTCGGCCTCCGCGATCCCCGGCCCACCAGAACTGTTCGCCGCCAACGTCCAGGCGTTCGAGCGCGGGTCCGTTCATGTCGATGCCGCGCTTCACATCGGCGGTCGTGAGGCTCGACCACCAGACCAAGTCACGGATCGTCGCCGGGCCGTGGCTGGTGAAGTAACGGATCGTCAGCTTGGCGAGAGCCGCATCGCGATCGAAGGGCTGCTTGTCAGCGGCGCTCGGCGGGGCAAACTCGTCGAGGAGCGCATAAGTCTGCTTGCCATCTCGCGAGGGACCGCTGCCCAGGACGAGCGCCTTCTCGGCTGCCATCACCATGTACGCGACGCGCTGGCCGTCCGGGTGCAGGCCGGCCTTCTCGAGTGCGGCCTGGAGTTCGAGCCGGGTCAGGTTCTTGTTGCCCTCGAGCGCGCGGGCCATGACGTCGCTCGCCTGGGCGATCTGTTTCGCGTCAAGCTCCAGCTGACGCATTCGGCCGGCGCTGGCGGCGAGCACTCGCGGAGCCGTGAGGCGCATGATCCAGCGAATGTCGGCCGGGAGGACGTAGTGCCAGGTCGGTCGCAGGATGTGCGTCCGGATGACTTCGCCGCGCGAGAGTGCCTCGTCGACATCGTTCTCGCGCGGCCTCCCCGCGAGGCGCATGCCGATCGACCACTTCGCCAGCGCCGTTTCCTGCGACTGGACGCATCCGAGCCAGGACACGACGTCCGCGGGCTTTTGGCAGTGCTCGCCCGTGACTCTTTGGTTGCGCAGACGCAGTCGCGCGACCTCGAGAAGGTCAATGGCCATGACCACGAAGCCTAGCCGGGCCAACCCCCGGCCGGCTCGTTTGGGTCGCGGCTAGCTGCCGGTTCGGACGTAGGCGTTGCCCGTGCCCACCTCGAATAGCACGATGACCTTGCCCGCGTACGTCACGAATGGGTCGTGCGCGTTCGGGTCGACAAGTTGGGCGCCACCCCAGTTCAGCCCGTCATTGCTCTTCTGGAAGTAGATGCTGATCCCGCTGCTCGTTCGGCGCCCGTAGACGGCGCGCAGGACGCCGTTGCGCAGATCGATCTGCGGATGCTCCGTCTTCCACGCGGCGGGCGAGAGCTGTCGTTCGTTGCTCCATGTCTGGCCGCTGTCGAGCGATCGCCGATAGCGGACCGTGCCCCATGCCGGATGCGCAGTGTTGATATTCGAGTACGCGAGGTACACGTGGTCGCCGGCAGCCGCGAGCGAGAACTCATCGACCACGCTGTATGCGCTAGTCGTGGCGGTAACGGGCGGATCCCAGTTGACGCCGCCGTTGGTAGAACGCGTGACCATGAGTGTGTCGAACTCGGTCTTGTAGGCGAGATAGACCACGCCATTGCCCGCGGCAACGGCCGTGCCTTCGTCCTGGATGTTGGTCGCGAAGTTGGTGGTGGATCCGAAACTCACGCCGTTGTCCGTGCTGACGCGAACCTTCACGACGTTCGTGTTGCCGTTCTGCCAGGCCACCACGACGAGGCCGCCCGGCCCCCTGGCCACGCTCAGGTTGATGGGGAACGCCCGCGACTTTGGGGACAAGGCCATCGGCGGGCCGTACGAGGCGCCGTCGTTGACACTGCGGACGTAGCGGACGCGATTGTTCTGCTCGAAGACCACGTCGACGTAGGGGCTGAGCGCCGCAACGTCCGAATCGAAGCCATTCGTCGAAAGGATCTGTGGCGAATCCCAGCTCGTGCCGCTCGTCGTCGACCGGCGAACGCCGACGTTGTAGCCATCGCCGTTCCACTCGACGAAGCTCATGACCGCAGAGCTGGCATCGAGCTGGTCAATGCCGTCGCCAAAGCCGTTGCCCGACGACGTCAGTGGAATGCGGCCGCTCCAGCTCAGACCCAGAGCTGTGCCAGCGACGGCGAGCGAAAGGACGACCCCGACCGGAGCCGACGACATGACACGGCGCATGCGCGGCATGACCACCCTCCTTCATGCCGGCGGCGTCCGAAGTCCATCGGCCGCGCGTCGGCCTAAGGCTATGTAGGCGCCGACCCTATGCGGGCACGAGGGCGCCGATCAATCAGTGATATCGACTATCCGTGCATGGCGCGGCGCAGCGCGTCCATGTCCGCGGCGGCCACGACAAGTCGAGTGTTCGTGGCGGTATAGGCCATGTCGAGGTTGATGCCTGCGTCAGCGATGCGCCGCAGGTGACGGCCCAGCTCGCCCGGTTC
>DATBFJ010000114.1:0-12057 GCA_036558545.1 Candidatus Limnocylindrales bacterium | reverse complement strand
CCGCGACCGTGTTGGTGCACAGGGCAAGCACGTTTTTGACCGCGTTCGACCGCTGCAGGTTGCCCGGCTGGAAGATCGACAGCAGCGAGATGAAGAGCACGCCCTGAGCGGCGCCGAAGTAGCCGCCGTAAATCGAGGTCAGATAGATAAGGCCGTCAAAGACGAGGCCGTGACTCCGACCATCGCCGCGACGTGAGGCGAGCGCTCGCGTCAGGTACGGCTGAACGGCCATCAACCCGCTGGCGATGAGGATGAGGTACGGGACGATGACCTCGAATGTCGTCGACGGCAACGCCAGCAGAAGGACGGCCCCGGTGAGTCCGCCGGCAATGGCGAGCACAACCAACAGTACAAAGCCTCGGTCCGCCGGCGGCAGTTCGCGGCGGTAGCCGATCGCACCGCTGGCTGTGCCCGGCACGAGGCCGACGGTGTTCGAGACGTTCGCAACGATCGGCGGGAAGCCAAAGAAGAGCAGTGTCGGAAATGTGATCAGCGAGCCTGATCCGACGATGGTGTTGATTGTTCCGGCGGCGAAGCCAGCCGCCATGATCACGACCGCCTCGAAGGGACTCAAGCTGCGGCTCGGTGGACTGCCGCTATTGCTGCATTCTCGAGTCGTTGATCGCCGAGGTCGCGCGCGTAGTTGGCCAGCGTCGCGTTGAGCCCCAGCGACAGAACGCGCGCGACCAGCAGCTCTTCTTCGGAAACTGTCCCGTACTCGGCCAGGAACTGGTCGAACATCTTGCGCGGCACGAAATCCCATAAGAGCGACAAATCAATTGCCCGATTGGCGCGACACACATCGACCCAGTCGATGATGCCGTTGAGTCGATCGCGGACGAGGATCTGTCGGAAGTGGAGATCGCCGTGGCATAGCGCGCCCGCCTCCAGGACGCCAAGCTCTGCCGCGTCCGCAAAGACGTTCTCGGCCGCCACGCCGAGTTGGGCGAGCGCGTCGCGGGCCCATGGAACGCGGCGTTTCATGTCTGCGCGTTGATTCGCGTCGAGTGGTAACTCGGCCGGATCGTGCGCATGGAGCGCGCGCAGCGTGCGGGCAAGATCGATCGAAATGGCTGCGCGCGCTTCGTCGGAAATGTCGATTGGTTCGTCGCCCTGGATGAAAGGCGCGCCGAAGAATCCCCACGGAAAGTCGGTGCTTGGTTCGCCTACATACAGCGGGACCGGGATCTGGACGGGCAATGAGAGGCGCGGCAGAGTCGCAATTTCGCGTGCCATACCTGGCAGGACAACGGCGCGGCGCGGAAAGCGGAAGACCAGCTCATCGTCAACGCGGAACGCGCTGTAGTCCCACCCCTCACCCAGCGGCTCCACGCGGTTGAGCTGCGGAAATTGGTCGTGGATCAGCCGTGTCGCGAGGCGTTGGTCGACGGCTACTTCAGGTCGCCAGGTCACACGCCTATGATCGGCGTATGAAGTACCTCATTGCGATCATCCTGCCGCCCATCGGCATGTTGCTCGTCGGCAAGGTCGGACAGGCGCTGCTGTGCTTGATCCTCATGTTGACGCTGATCGGTTGGCCGCTGGCTGCGATCTGGGCCGTCCTGGTCGTGAACAACGCCGAGCACGACAAGCGGCTCAATGCTGCGCTGGCCAAGCAGAAGGCGGAGCTGACCAAAGTCTCCTAGGCGTGCGTTCCGCGCGGCGCCCGCCACACGAAGCGCGTCGCGCGCGGCAGCAGGACCCGATCTACCGCGCCCTCGAATTCAGCGACCAGCTCCCAGGCCGCGGCCCCAGCGACTGACGCCATGCGCACCTTTGCGGTCGAGCCGCCGCACTTATAGGTAACCGTCCGCTGACCGGAGCGCTCACTTTCCGTTACGTACTGGATCGCGTCCTTGGGAACGTGCCCCACCCCGGACAGCCACCCGCGCACATCAAACGCACCAGGTTCTGGCTCACGGCGCGACGCGTTTGGCGTGTTAGCCATCGCGCGAGGCACCGACGCCATTCCAGAACACGAGTCGAGTGTAAAGCACCACTTGATTGCGGCGCTATAGGCAGTTGACACAATGGAATCGAGCTAGCTGGGAGAGGGGCGGCACTTGGGTAAGAAAACGAAGACGTATCGGATTGCCTTACGGGTAGGACGTCCCTCCACCTGCAAGAGCGACAACCGCGCTTGCTAGTGACAACAGGGCTGCCATGACCAGGCCTGACAGAGCCACGGGCAGATAGCGCAGGCGGGATTGAAACAAGGGGAGCTCCTTTCTCCCCTCTCCCTCGCTCGGATCAACGGCCGATCGGTCGGCTAACTCTGTTGCATGCTATGGTTCGCGAGGAGCCAATGTCAAGTATTTCTAAACCTCATTTGGACAAAGCGTCCACCCGTCGACTTGGACTCGAGATTCGCCGTCGCCGCCTTCAACTGCGTTTATCGCAGGCGGAATTGGCGAGTCCGTTTACGAAGGGCTATGTCAGTGCGCTCGAGACGGGTCAGTGCGCGCCGTCACTATCGGCCTTGGTAGCAATTGCCGAGCGCCTTGGAACTACGTGCGGAGAATTACTCGAGAGCGTCAATCCGAGATTGGCTCCGCTGTACACTGCGCACCGTGGGATCAGTCAATCCTCGGACTCGCAGCCGAGCCGCTGATGTAGTCCGTCACGACCCAGGGGTGGGCGGGCGAATCCGGGCCGCGCGGTCTCGCGCGGGTATGACCCAGCAGAGCCTGGCTGGCGATCGCTACACAAAGGCCTACATCAGCGCTCTCGAAAACAGCCTGGTTCGGCCATCCGTGGCAGCCCTCCAATACCTCGCCGAGCGTCTCGGGACCACGCCGAGCGCTCTACTCGCGGACTCCAAGCCGGCCTGGTCACGCCTTGACGTTGATCTCCAGCTGGCAGCCGGCAACTGGCAAGAAGCAGCCGACGGGTACGAGGCCCTCCTGACCGGCGAACCTGCAATGGATAAGGCGATCCGCGCCGAACTTCTTTGCGGGCAGGCAGAGGCACTGATTCGACTCAATCGCGTTACCGATGCTCTCGCCGTCGCCTCACAATCAGCGAATCTCTTCGAGGGTCTCGGGCGACAAGAGGACGCGGCGCTCGCCAACTACTGGCTCTCAGCGGCTTTGTACGAACAAGGCAATACGGACGACGCGAAAGGCATTCTCCAGTCGATTCTTAGTCGCGTGCGGACCGGGATGAAAATCCAGCCCGATTTCAAGCTTCGGCTACTGATGGCGCTTTCCTCAAACGAGTCGAGGGACGGTAACCACGAGGCGGCCCTCAGCTACCTAGAGCAGATCCGAGGCCTTGCTGATGATCTGGATGACCGTCGTCGTGCCCACTTTCTGTGCGATCTTGCCTATAGCTACACCGAGACGGGCGACTACGAAGCGGCGATCCGGACGGGTTACGCAAGCTTGGCGTTGTTCAAGGCAGCCGATACGAGTTTCGAGATCGCGCGTCTGGAGAATGAGCTTGCCCTCGCCCACTTGCACAGCGGAAACATCGCGCGCGCTGAAGAGCTTTCGAACGATGCCGAGCGGCGTTTCGCGGAGTTGCGCGACGAGAGACAGCGGGCTCACGTCCTCGATGTCCAAGCTCAGATCGCGATTGCGCGCGAAGACTGGGACTCGGCGCTGACCGCAGCCCAGAGAGCGTTGGATGTTGCCAAAAGCAGCGAAAACCCATATGGCGTTGCGGATGCGCGGTTGAGCCTCGCACGCGCGCAGGCGGGACGGGCCCGAACCACCAAGTCGAGGCCTGCCGACAAGATGGCTCGCGACGCGTTCGATGCCGCTGCCGCAGAGGCGCGAAGCCAGAACCGGCCGCAGGTATTGCGGCGCGTCCTGACGGAGTACGCGGATTTCCTCGCCGCGAGCGGTGATCACAAGGCTGCGTTCGAGCTCAGCCGAGAGGCGCTCGCGAGCAGTCGCTAACTCGACTCCTCGCCGAAGGCCGGCGGGAAGTGGACGACGCCTCGCAACGTAGGCGTCCAATCGGGTAGTCGAAGCGCCATCCAGGCTTCGTCGGGCCAGTTCGGCGTGGGCGGCTCGAAGCCCTGCGCCCGTGCCGGTTGGAATTTGAATTTCGGATAGTAGGTCGGGTGGCCCAATAGGCAGATCACCGGCAGGTGGCGTTGGACCCCCGCTGAGATCGCGCGTCGCATCAGCTGAATGCCCACGCCGCGCTTCTGAACCAGTGGGTCGACCGCGACTGGGCCAATCACACCGACATAGGTCATTGAGCCGTCCTCTGCGAGCAACCGGCCGCGGCTCAACAGGACATGCCCCACGATCTGCCGGGCAGCATCAATGGCGACGAGTGAGCCATCGGGGAACCAGTCAGCGGTTCCGCGAATGTCGTCGACGATGTCGGCCTCCAGCTCGCGACCAAATGCAGCCTCAACCACGGCACGCACAGCCTCTTCGTCACCGGCTCGTTCTTTTCGGATAGTGACTTCGAGGGGCTGATCGCTCATTTTTGGCCGATGACCCGCTTGGCGAGCATCGCATGCGTTGTCCTTGTCGCGCTCATTGCGCCAGCCTGCACCACCATCGCCCCGACTGTAGCGGGGTCCGGCCGCGTGGTGGCGGAGCAGCGTCAAGTGGCCGATTTCACCCGTATCAGGGTCGCTACGGCAATCAAGGCAACCGTCATCGTCGGGCCAGGTGTCACGGTCCAGGTGACGGCCGACGACAACCTCCTCGACAGCGTCAAAACAGATGTCACGGCCGGTCGGCTCGACGTCAGGCTCAGTCCCGGCGCGCAGCCCAGCGCCACCGTAGAGGTCGCCATCACCGTTCCCAATCTCGAGGATCTCGAGGTCAACAGCGCGGCCAGCGTAATTGCGACGGGCATCAACAGCCCGAGATTCGAGGCTGAAGCGGATTCGGCCGGCTCGTTGACGGCGCGCGGCAACGCGGACACGGTCGACGTCACCGCCACCAGCGCGGGCTCTGCAGACCTGGGCGATGTTCCCGCGCAGACTGCGACGGCAAACGTCGGATCAGGTGCCCGGGCAACGGTAAACGCACAGTTGAGCGTCGGTGGCAGCGTCGACTCGGGCGGCATCCTGCACATCGAGGGACAGCCTCAAAACGTAAACGTCACGACGAATAGCGGTGGCGCAGTAATCCGCGACTAGCCCCTCCCTCCGTGGACAAGGGCTGTTCTACGCGTAGACCTCTGTGATCAGCTCGCTTACGGGCGCCGCGAGCTCGTAACCGCGCTCAAACGCGGCGAGATCAGCGTCGAGGATCTCGCGCCGCTTCGCGCCCACGATCTCGGCCAACGCGCGCCGAACCGACTCAGGTCTGACGATGGGCGTGTCGGCGATAAGGCCGCCCAGCGCCACGACGCTGGCGAGTCTCACGTCGCCCAGCAGGCTCGCCATGCTTGTGCACGGCAAGGCCAGCACCCTGATATCCGTCCGGCTGGGTTCCGCCTCAATCAGCGAGGTGTTGAGAATGAGCAGGCCGTTCGGTGCGACCACGCTCTCGAAGCGCGCGAGCGAGGGCGGGTTGAGCGCCACGACGGCATCGGCGCGGTCGAGGATTGGCGAGCCGATCGGATGGTCCGAAACGACCACCGTGCACGACGCCGTGCCCCCACGCATCTCCGGTCCGTAGGACGGCATCCAGGTAACGTGACGACCCTCGAGCAGCGCGGCCTCAGCCAGGACGTGGCCGCAGAACAGCAGGCCCTGGCCACCGAAGCCGGCGAAGATCGATCCCTGGTTCATGACTACGCCTCCGACGCTCCGTTGGGAGTCGCCGACTCCGACTTGGCGGCCTGCGCCGGTCGGTCGACCAGCACGCCGAGCGGATAGGTCGTGACGACGTCCTTCTCGATGTGGTCCATGGACTCGCTCGCCGTCATGCCCCAGCCCACGGGACACGTCGACAGGATCTCGACGACAGAGAAGCCGAGGTGCTTTTCCTGGATCTCGAATGAGCGCTTGAGCATCTGCTTGGCACGGCCGACCTGTTGCGGGTTCGAGATCGAGCCTCGGGCGGCATAAGCGACGCTGGGCAGCACGGCCAGCATCTCGGTGATCGGGATCGGCACTCCCTCAAGGCCGGCCTCGCGTCCCGCGGGACTCGACGTCGTGCGCTGTCCAAGCAAGGTAGTTGGCGCCATCTGGCCGCCGGTCATGCCGTAGATGCCGTTGTTGACGAAGACGACGCTTATCTGCTCGCCACGCGCCGCGGCATGGACGATCTCTGCCGTGCCGATTGCCGCCAGGTCGCCGTCGCCCTGGTACGTGAATATGAACTTGTCCGGCTGAACGCGACGCACCCCTGTCGCGACCGCCGGCGCCCGGCCGTGCGGCGACTCGACGAAGTCAACGTTGAAGTAGTCGTACGCGAAAACGCTGCAGCCAACGGAGGCGACACCAATTGTCCGGTGGGTGAGATCCATCTCGTCGAGCAGCTCGCCGATCAGTCGATGAATGATCCCGTGGCCACACCCGGGACAGTAGTGCGTCGACTTGTCGGTCAGCGCCGCGGGGCGGCGGTAGATGACGCGCCGTTCAATTGCAAGCGTCATTCGTAAAGCTCCACTGGATAGAGCCCAGCCGCAGATTCCGGGTCCTTGGCTTTGGCAATTGGCGCGGGTTCGGCGGGCACCCAGTAGTCGGGCTCACTTTCCATGGCAGCGATCCTGAGCGTCTCCAATACACCCGATGGTGTGGGGACCATGCCGCCCGTCCGGCCGTGGAAGTAGACGGGTCGCGTCTCGCCCAGCGCGAGGCGCACGTCGTCGATCATCTGGCCAGCGGACAGCTCCACGACAACCACGGCGCTGACCTTCGCTGCCGCCTCTCTGAGCGGAGCGGACGGGAATGGCCAGAGCGTGACCGGCCGGAAGATGCCGGCGCGAATGCCTTCGTCGACCGCGCGCTCGCACGCCGTACGAGCTACCCGGGCGGCCGTGCCGTAAGCGACGATCAGGATGTCCGCGCCGTCCATGGCTTCTGTCGCGAAGCGAACCTCCTTCTGGGCAATCTCTGCGTACTTGGCCTGGAGGTGCTCGTTATGCGCCTCAAGCTCGTACGGCTGGAGATGGAGCGAGCGCACGACGCGCGGCTCTCGACCGTCGGCACCGGTCAGCGCCCACTCGAACTCCACCCGCTCGGGCATTCGGTATTGAGGCACAACCGGTTCCATCTGCTGGCCCAGTACGCCGTCGGCGAGGATCATCACCGGAGTCCGATAGCGCTCAGCGATTTCGAATGCGTCAGCGACCAGCGCGACGGCCTCGCCAATCGATGAAGGTGCCAGCACCGGAACCCGGTAGTCGCCGTGTCCGTGGCCACGAGTGGCCTGGAAGTAGTCGCTCTGCGACGCGCCGATACTTCCCAGGCCTGGACCGCCACGCATGACGTTGAGCAACACCATGGGCACTTCCGAGCCGGCCATGTAGCTCATGCCCTCGGCCATCAGGCTGATGCCGGGGCTCGAGGACGAGACCATGACCCGTGCGCCGGTGGACGCTGCGCCAAGCGCCATGTTGATCGCGCCGAGCTCACTTTCGGCCTGGATGAACGTGCGGCCCAACTCGGGCATGCGGCGCGCCATCCACTCCAGGACTTCGGCCTGTGGCGTGATCGGATAGCCAAAGTAGGCGTCGCAACCCGCCTGGATGGCCGCCTCGGCCATTGCTTCGTTGCCCTTCATGAGCACGGCAGAGGTCATTGGCGCGCTCCCTTCAAAGGCGCGTAGATGGTGAACACGGTGTCGGGACAGATACGCGCGCAAATTGCGCAGCTGGTGCAGCCCGCAGCGTTCGTTAGCTGCGCGGGGTGGTAGCCAAGAGCGTTGACCGTGGACTCGTCGAGCTGCAGAACGTGCTTGGGGCATTCGTCGACGCACAGACCGCAGCCCTTGCATCGGTCTGCTGCGATGTCAATCGGCTCCAATATCGCGAGCGTCACTTCACGACGGACGCTACGGCTCACGGGGCGCCCGGCGCAGTGCCATTTGGGGCACTGCGCCGGGCCTTTCGGACGCACTTTGCGTGGAATTGCGAATGGGCGGGAACCGTTCGCACAAGCCTGTCGTCTGAGCGCCGTGCAAAGACGCCTCTTCGTCACCGTCGCCGTCCTGGGCATGTCCCTGTCGGCGTGTTCCATGATCGGCGGCCCGAAGTCGAGCCCTGAGCCTGACGCCAGCGCGGGCCCGTCACCAAGTCCGTCCCAGGCAGCACCGACACCCAGCCCCGCGCCAGCCGGCCTGGACGATCGCGAGTTCGTCGCGGTGCTCGTCACGGAGAGCGGCAAGTCGAAGGTTCTCGTCTCGGGCAGCAAGATCCGTCTTTCGTTTCCCGCAGGCAGTCTGTCTGCCTCTGCGGGCTGCAACAACATGAGCGGCAGCTACGAGGTCAAGGACGGTGCCCTCGTTGTCGGCCAGATGGCCACGACTGACATGGGTTGTCAGGCCGACCTCATGAACCAGGATCAGTGGCTGGCCAACTTTCTGAGCTCCAAGCCAGCTGTCTCGCTCGATGGGAACAATCTCGTCCTCACCTCGGATTCGACTGAGATCACATTCCTAGACCGCGAACAGGCAGAGCCGGATCAGCCATTGGTGGGCATCACCTGGGGTCTGACCTCGATCCTCGAAGGCGAAACGGCGTCGTCCGTCCCGAGTGGGGTAATGGCGACGCTGCTGTTCAAGGACGACGGGACCGTACAGATCTATGACGGCTGCAACTCGGGCGGCGGCAACTACACCGCTGACCAACGCAGCATCACGTTGTCCCAGGTGGTCAGCACGCAGATGGCGTGCGGCGGCGACAAGGACGAGATAGCGGCTGCCATCAGGCAGGTCCTTGGCGCCGAGGAAATCGATTACTCAATCGACCACGCGACGCTCGCCCTCCAGGCCGGCGAACACGGTCTGCAATACGACGCCGCAGTCGACGTCTCGAACTAGAAAGGACGATCCCGATGAGCCACCGATTCACCGCTTTCGCCAGCCGACCGCTGGTTTTCCTTGGCGCTATTGGACTGATCGCGCTGGCGATCGTTGCGGCCCCAGCGCTCAACACGGGGCCACGTTCCGCTCTGGCGGCCGACCCGACGGCGACGAACGAGCACGTGATCACCGTCAGCGGCACCGGCAAGGTCACTGTCAAGCCTGACCTCGCAGATGTGAACCTTGGTGTGACGACTCAGGCGAACACCGCAAAAGCCGCGCGGGACGAGGCAGCCACCAAGATGAACGCGATCCTCGCCGCGCTCAAAAATCTGGGCATCGCCGATGAGGACATACAGACCTCGAACATCAGCATCAACCCGGTCTACGACTACAACTCCAGCTCACCGAACATCACTGGCTACCAGGTGACCAACCAGGTGGATGTCCACGTCAGGGACATCACCAAGGTGGCTGACGTGATCGATGACTCGGTCGCCGCTGGCGCCACCAACGTCAACTACGTCTCGTTTGACGTAGCAGATCGCACCAGCGCAGAGAACCAGGCCCGAACCGCCGCGGTAAACGACGCAAAGTCGCACGCTGACGCGCTTGCCACGGCCGCCGGCGTCACCATCACCGGCGTTCAGTCCATCTCTGACGTTACGGTGAGCTACCCGTATCCGGTCTACGGCGTTGCCGACTCGGCGGGCAAGGGCGGCACGCCCGCTGCCCCGTCAGTGCCAACACCGGTCCAGCCGGGCACGCAGGACATCACGATCACCGTGACAGTGAGCTACCTCATCTGATCTCAGCTGCCGCTTCGGGCGCGGAGCGGCACCTTCAATCTCCCTTCGGGATTGCGGCCTCTCTCTGCCTGCACGGACGCGTTTGCACTTCAAGTGCACACCTTCACTCTGAAAGGCAGCGTCTGACCTCCGAGCGGGCCGGTCCGCGCACTTCAGATGCAAGATTTTGTGACTTGATGTGCAAAATCGCTTCCTCTTGCGGCCGCCCTGCCGCATCTCCTGCCTGTATTCGGCAGATGTGTGCACATGAAGTGCAAATTTGACGACGAGGGTCAGCCTGGACCAACCGCCGGGGCGGAGGCAGAGTTCGACGGCCGTCGCCGCAGTCGCGAAAGTGGCACGGTCGCGAACGCGATGCCACCAATGACGCATACGACACCGAGCAGCTGTGCCGGCGACGGCGTCTCGTGCAGGATGATCATCGCCAGCGCCACGGACATCACCGGCTGGGCCAGCAGGATGATCGACGTCACGACGGCCGGCAAGCGCGGCAGCGACAGTGAGATGAACAGGTAGCCAAAGGCCTGGGCGCTGACGCCGAGAAGGATCAGCCAGAGCATCGACTCCCAACCCGGGGTCAGATCGAGCGTGCCGAGGAAGAAGCCAACGATCAATGCCACTACCGCCGTGGATGTTGTCGAGGCCGCGACCGGGCCCGCCGTCCGAGCGCCGCTGATGCGGCGAATGACGAGCAGGTAGCCGCCATATGACAGCGCCGTCAGGAAGCCGAGCAGCACTCCAAGTTGCGGGTTCGTCCCGAAGTTGGTGCCGCCAAGGCCGCCGAACACGCCGGCGATGAAGGCAACGCCGAGCAGGATGATCGGCAGCGCAATGAGCGTCCGGCCCGTCGGCCGCTCGCCGAACAACAGCCACGCGGCGATCGCGACGACGACGACCTGGAGATTGCCCAGGACCGTTGCCAGACCAGCGCCAACCAGGTTGATGGTGTGGTGCCAGAAGATGAGGTCGCCGGCGAATAGGACGCCGGCAAACGCGGCGATGGCCATCGAGCGGCGGTCCATGCGGCCCCGTCCCCCGGCTCCTTGCTCGACATATGCCGCGAAAAGCAGGATCGGCAAGCCCCAGAAACAACGGTAGAACGACGCCGTCTCAGGTGACGTGTTCGAGAACTCGTAAAGAACGCCAGAGAAGGCGATCGAGATCGCGCCGAATAACGCGGTCAAACGGGGGTGCGCCCGCAGCAGGCGAACGATGGAGCGCAGCATCAGCCGCTCACGCGGAAGTCTTGGGCGGGTCTATGTACTGCTCGTACTCGGGATGACGGTCGACGTACGACCGGATGAACGGGCAATAGAGCCGGATCCGCAAGTCCCGTGAAACGGCGTCGTCAAGAACCGTGCGGGCGAGGCGCGAGCCTATCCCCTGCCCTTCGAAGTCCGGGTCAACCTCCGTGTGGATGAAAGTCACGCGGTCGGGTCGGATCTTGTATTCGGCGAAGGCGATCACCCTGCCTTCTTGCTTGACTTCCCAGCGGTTATCGGCCTCGTTGTTCTCGATCTCCACCGCTCGAAGCGTATCCTCGATTGCGAAATGCCAGCTGCTCACGGTGGGTCCGGCCGCCCTTCCCCGAAGGCCGACGACGAGTCGAAGGCGCTGTTCAGGACGCTCGTCCCGACAGATGACCGGGTCACGGTCAAACCCATGTTCGGTGCCGTGGCGGCCTTCGCCAACGGCTACATGTTCATGGGCCTGTTCGCTTCAGACCTCTTTGTTCGCCTCAATGACGCGGACGATGCGGCAGTCAGGGGGGCCGGCGGCGCGGACCTCGAGCCGATGCCGGGTAAGGCGATGAAGGGTTACGTGACCGTGCCCGGCTGGCGCTCAAAGCCGGACGAAATCCGAGCGTGGGGCGAGAAGTCACTCGAATACACGATGAGCCTCCCGCCCAAGACGAAGTAGGCCTCAGCGGTCGCGCGGGCCGGCTATCCCGAGCAGCCAGCGAATGATCACGGCGCCGACAAACGCAACGACGAGCGCACCGATCCAGCCCGCGACCTCGTTCTCGCTGAACAGCGCCTTGGCAATCACGCCGCCGACTATGCCGCCCAGGATGCCGATCAGGATGTTCGCCAGGCAGCCTCCAGCCGTTCGATTGCGGACGACCAGACCGGACAGGGCACCGGCGAGAAAGCCGATGATGATCCAGCCGATGAGGCCGATGCCGGTGAACTCGGGCATTTAGCTCCTCCTCTGTTTGGTGCTGCATCGTAAGATCAAACGCAACGGAGCGGTCGAGCCGCATTGCACCGAAGCCGGGGCCGGCTTACGACGTTCCGAGGAGGTTGACGCATGGCCACGGTTACCTTCGATCACGTCTGGAAAAAGTACGGCGACGTAACCGC
>DATBFJ010000113.1:0-7988 GCA_036558545.1 Candidatus Limnocylindrales bacterium | reverse complement strand
TCGGCGCGCCCTGGACGGGCGCGCCGAGAGGGTAGGGTCACGCTGCGCTGAGCGTCAACCGTGCTGTGTTCCGGCACGGCCGTGCTGGAGCCTCGTTCGCACGGATTGCGAAGCGGCTTGCACGGCTGCGATCACCTTCGCACGCCTCCTGGGACCAGCAGCAGCGACCACCGCCAGCGCAACGCCAAACAATGCCAACAGCAGGGTCACGGCCATGACCGGGATATTGCTGCCCGTTGTGGACAACGTTGGCGACTCGTCCGGGCCCATCAGGATCGCTGCCTGGGATGCCATCGCCAGCGCGTCACTGGCAGCGGCCAGCGAGGCAGGGGCAGGCACGCGCGCAACTTGGGCCAGGTCGTCGACCGTGACCTCGAGCGTACCCGCAGTCGTCATCATCACCGTGCCCGTCACGTTGAGCAGGTCTCCGGCCTGCAGCTGATCACTGAGCGTCGCTGCGTCACCGGTCAGGCGGACCACAGCTGTGCCCGTGCCGTCATCTACGGTGAACACGCCATCTCCGTCAACTCCAACGACCCGACCACCGATTCGGACCAGCTGCCCTTCGTGTTCCGAGAGGGCGGCGATCACGGTCGCGCTCGCCGGCAGGGGCGAGATGGCATGTTCGTTTTGACCCAGATCATTTCCGGGAGTGTCACCGCCGGGCGTGCTTCCGGTTATGCCGAAGGAGGTCGGGCGGGCTGACGGACCAGGACCAGCGCTGCCCGCGGGTCGCGGACTGCCCGACGGACGCGGGGCGGAAGTCGCTCCGACTCCGCCGAGGGAAATGTCGGCCGTGGAGCGGGGCACGACGGAGAGCCGTTGGTCGGTCGACGTCGGATAGGCGCGCTTGACCACGCCGACGACCTTTGCGCTTCGCCCTTCGACCAAAGAAGTCGAGGAGATACCGCTCCGCTCGATGCCCGCGATGGGGATGTTGCCGCCTGAAACTCTGATTTCGGCGCGCCACGTGGCTCCGTCCCTTTGCACGTCCTCGACGGTGCCCGTGACCGAAACGAGCCGCCATTCGAGTCCCGGCGAGATCGGCGCGCCGCCGACTGTCGTGACTGTTGCCGAAGCTTGACCGAGTGACGCCATGGTGGCTGCGGTCAATTGCGGCGCGCCGTAGTAGGTACCCATCGTTCCAGTCGCGCGCACCTTCTGGCCGACCGACACGTGGGTGCCTTGGGGGATGCGCAGGAGCACGCCCGCCGTCGAGTCTTGAATGGCCACGCGCTCTTGGGACGAGTCGAGCAAACCGGGTTTGGTCGTGACGATTCCGTCGACGGTGACGACCTGGCCCTGACGAGCAATCGCATCCGCGATGGATATTGGTTGCCCGGGCGTCGCCGAGGCTCTGGGGGTGCTGGTTGGATGTGGCGTCGAGGTTGGCCGCGGCGTGGCCGTCGGTCTCGGCGTGGCGGTCGGCCTGGGCGTAGGAGTCGGATGTGGCGTGCCGCTCGGCCTGGGCGTGGGCGTCGGCCGCGGCGACGGAGTTGGAGCCGGCGACGTTATCGAAACATCTCCACGCGATCGAATCCAGATTCTGAACAGGCCCAGCCGATCGCCCACCAACCCTGTGACCCCCAGCCCTTCGCCTGCGTCGAAGTCGGTCCTGGACATCCCCAGAGGTGCGTCGAAATAGACACGTCCGCTGCCGGTGGCATCGTGCACGATTAGCGTCAAGGTGCCCGTCGAGCCAGCGTCGATGGCGTCGACCTGGACGTCTGCATGCACGAGCAGGCCCTCTGTCGCGTCCCCCAGCTCGACCATCATCAGCTGCCTGGCAGAAGGGGCAGTGGTGCTGCCAATGACCTGGATGCCCGAGGCGGATGGGCGCAGCTCGAGGTTTCCGTACGGCGCCGCCATAGCACCGGTGATGTCAACCACGGCGCCGGGCAGCAGGCCTGAAGGCGAACCGCTGGGGACGCGGATATAGATGCCGGCAGAGCTGTCCTGGATCGCAATCGCGGATCCGCCGAGGATCACGCCCAATCCAGCCGTAACGGTGCCCGAAACGTGCACAACCGCACCGACGGGCTGGCTGCGCGCGATCGCGATGGACATTGGCGCGGAGGTGGGCGTAGGAGTTGGCGACGATGTTGGCGATGGCGCAACCGTCGGAGTGGGCGTTGCGCTAGGAGTCGGCGACGGCGTTGCGCTGGGCGTCGGCGACGGCGTTGCGCTGGGCGTCGGTAAAGGCGTGGGCGTCGGCGGTGGTGCCAGGAGTGTGACGTCGTCGCCAGAGCGCAGGATCAGACGGCAGATCGGCGGCTGGTCCGAGATCTGACCCAGCACTCCTATCAGCGCCACCCGTGACCCGGCGATCATGGAGTCAGGGCCAATGCCCGAGCTCGTAGGGGCAAAAACCGGCAGAGGGCCAGATCCGTCATCGACAACGCTCAGGATGCCTTCTGCTCCCAGTCCAGGTGTCGCAACGATCAGACCCTCGACCTCGATCAGCCGCGCTTCGAACGGCTCACACGCGAGTCCGGTGGCCGTTTGCAGCGGCTCGGGCAGCAAACCTGAGCCGAACACGATCGCGTTCTCGGGCGCGGAGATCTCAACTGTCAGCTCACCCGAGAGCGAGATGAGGGAGCCACTTACCTGGATGTCGGTCGCGAGCGGAAGGAGGGGTGGATCGAAGTCCGTGATTAGCGAAATGCCACCCGTGCCATCGTCCAGATACGCGTGGCGGCCTCCGTCCAGCAGGCCGAAAGGCGTGGTCAGCACGCCACGAACGAACACCATCGTGCCAAGCGGCGTGACCCGAGCCTGGGCGATCGATTCGAGCAACGGCGGCGACGATGTCGGTTGATCGAGACCGGATGCGCCGGGTTGGTCCGTCGGCGACAGCGATGCATCCAACGTGGGGATCGGGGTTGCCAAAGCGGACGGTTCCGGAGTCGCGACGAACGTTGGAGCCGGACTTTCCGAGGTGCACGGAGGAGTCGGCTCGGGAGTTGTCGTGGGCTCGGGAGTCTGCGTTGGACTCTCGGTTGGAGACGCAGGTGGAGTCGCCGTTGGAGTCGGAGTCGAAACAGTCGCCCCCAAACCTTGTGGAACAGGCGCGCCATTGACCCTGGCGTCCACAGAGTTGTCGTTCGTGTCCGTGGCATTGCCGGCGGCGCCGCCCGGCTTCCGCTCGAGACTGGACGATGCCGGCGGCGCGGCGCCCGCCGTGCCCTCGACAAAGCTGCTCGATGCATCTCCCCAACTGAGCGAGTCAACGACCGTGCCACCGACCACCCTGAGCACGGCGCTGCCCCCAGTGCCGGACAGCCCGCCGCTATACGTGCCGTCTGCGCCCGCCGCGAAGATGCCTGATGAGTTGGCAATCAGGACGTGCCGATGCGATGGCACCAGCAAAGCGGTCCAGGTCTGTTTGCGCGTGACCGTGCTGCCGGTTGACGTCACGTAAACAAGCTCCAGCCCGGCCAGGTCCAACGTCTCACTTGAGGCGTTGTAGATCTCGACGTATTCGTCAGAAGCGCTGGTGCCGCCGGTAACGACCTCGGACACGAGCAGGCCCGTGGACGGCGGCCAGCTCACCGCAGCCAATTGCGCCGCATCAGGTGGCTCACTGGGCGGCCGGCCACGAGCCTCGACCGAGCCAGCGACCAGACCGAGCAGCGTAATCGCGAGCACCACGCGAACAAGTCGAAATCGACGTGCCTGACTCATCACCTTGCGCCTCCCATGCGCGGCGGGGTGACGGGCGTCGTGGAGTTTCGCGAACGGCGCTTATCTCCGACTTATTCGCTGGCGGAGACGGTCATTGCGCTACGATGGTTCGACCGCCGTCACCCACCACAGGAGTCCGCATTGGCACGCGCCAAGAACACATCTCGTTCAGAAGCTCGCCGACGAACGCGCGAGCAGACGCGCGCCGAGATCGCCGCGGAGCAAGAGCCGGAGGATGGCGCGGAAGTCGTTGCCGCACCGAAGCGTCGGCCGATGCTCTTCCAGTGGCCGGACATCCGCGCCGACCTGCGCGCGCTGCCGGACATGTTCCGGACGCGCCGCCTGCTGTGGCTGCCGTTCATCCTGCTGCTCGTTGGCTTCGTGCTGGCACTCGCGTTCAACGTCGTCCCCGCCGAATACCAGCAGTGGGCATTGCTCTACTTCCAGTACTTCTTCGCGCCGCAGGCGCTGTTCACGTACTTCATCGGCGGTTTCGTGGCGACGCGCGCGTCGTATCTCGTGGGCTTCATCCTCGGCCTGCTCACTGGCGTGATGTGGTCGATCGTGCTTGCGGCCAACACCGTATCTACGCCGGCTACCCCGGATACGGCTGGACTGCCGAGCGGGACGGACCTGCTGAGCACGATCGGAACAGTCCTCGTCGCGTCGATGGTTCTGGGCACGTTCGCGGCAGGCTTTGCCGGCTGGTATCGCGACTTCCTGCGCGGCATGCAGAACCGCAGCAAGGACCGCCAGGCGCAGCGCGAGCAGGAGCAGAAGGCCAAGCGTGCAGCGGAGCGACAAGAGGCACGCCGCGCCGCGAAGCAGAAGCCCGCGAGCTAGTCAAAGCGCCTAACCGACGCGCCGCATCCCGGCGTGTCCCATGTGGCGGACGCCCTGCGGCGAGCTTGGGCCGCCGGCCGGCCGAGCCATCTCTGACAACGATTCGACGCGATCGGCGATCAGGTTCACCACGTTCGACTCGCGCTCGAGGCGGCCCTCGACGTAGAGCAGCGCGTGGCGCCGAACGGTTGCCCTGAAACGCGCCCACATGTCCGGCCAGAGCGTGACGTTGACCATTCCCGTCTCGTCCTCGAGGGCCAGGAACACAGTGCCTCGGGCAGTCATCGGATGCTGGCGAGTGACGACCAGGCCACCGATTTTGACCTTTCCCGGCTTCGCATCGGCGAGCTCGCCTGCGCGCAGAACTCCAAGCCGATCAAGCGCCGGCCTGTAGAGCTCGATCACCTGGCGCCGCGCGTCGAGCGACAGGATCGCGTAGGAGTCGCCTAATCGTTCAAGTTCGGAAGGTGGCGGAAGGCTTGGCGCATCGGTCGGTGGCAGGCGCAGGTCGAGCGTCTTCACCTTCCGCGTGGATGGCCTGGCGCCCTGCTTACGCGCACTGCCGGCAACCTCGCGCAGCTGCCACAGAAGCTTGCGCCGCGGTTCTCCGAGTGAGTCCAGCGCGCCACTGCGGATCAGCCGCTCGACGATCTCCTGGGCAAGCTCCGTGCGCGTGATCAGATCGGCGAGCGAGGTGAACGGCCCCTCTGCGGCAACCTCGGCGTCGAGCGCCTCCCCTTCCGTCTCGCCGATGCCCTTGACAAGCCCGAGTCCGAGGCGGATGCCGTAGCCCATGGCCGTTGGCGCGGCCCACTGGTCGCGCGTCTGCTGGCTTGGCACGACACAGGCAGAGGAGTCGACGATCTCCGGTCTGCGACTGATGCCCGCGTCATCCGGCAGTGCCTCATCCGGCATGCCCACCCACTCGGTCGTGGTCCGGAAGCGGCTCTTGTTGATATCCACCGGGAGGACGGCAACTCCGTGGCGCTTCGCATCGTTGATGAGCACCTCGATCGGATAGAAGCCCATTGGCTGGGCGTTGATCAAGCCGGCTACGAATTGCGCGGGATAGAAGAGCTTCAGGAAGGCGCTCTCGTACGCCGTACGTGCAAAGGCCGCGGCGTGGCTCTTGTTGAAGCCGAAGCTGGCGAAGGCAGCGACCTGGCGGAAGAGCTCCTCGGCCTGTTCCGTCGTCAGGCCATTGCGCTCGATGCAGCCGTCGACGAAACGCTTGTGCAGCTTCTCCATCTCCCTGGACGAGCGCCACGTGCCCATGGCACGTCTGAAGCCGTCCGACTCCGCCGCGCTGAAGCCGGCGACGTCGATGGCGATCTTCATCACCTGCTCCTGGTAGAGGATCACGCCCATCGTCTCCTCGAGCGCCGGCTGGAGGCTGGGATGCAGATAAGTGACAGGCTCCTTGCCCTGCCGTCGCCGCAGATACGGATGGACGGCATTGCCCTGGATGGGCCCCGGCCGGATGATCGCCACCTCGACGACAAGGTCGTCGAGCGTCGTTGGCCTTGACCTGGGCAGCGTTTGCATCTGCGCTCGGCTCTCGATCTGGAAGACGCCGACGGTGTCCGCGGCCTGGATCATGCGAAAGACGTCGGGGATGTCCTCCGGTAACCGGTCAAGCACGACATTCACGGCACAGTCCGCGGCAATGTCTCTCAGGGCGTCGTCTATGGAAGAGAGCATCCGCAGGCCGAGCAGGTCCAACTTGATGAGTTTGATCGTCTCGATGTCGCGTTTGTCGTATTGCACTACGACACGACCGGGCATAGTGGCTCTTTCGAGCGGCGCAATATCGATCAGTGGCGCGGCCGTGATCAGCATTCCGCCGGTGTGGATCGACAGGTGTCGCGGAAAACCGTCAATTCGGCCGGTCAGCTCCAGCCAGCGTTCCCACGGCGAAAGCCCCATCGTCGACGGCCGATTCACCGCCGCATACGCCTCAACGAGCTCGCCCACCGCGACGTTGTCTTTGGCCGTGACCACTTTATGGTCAAAAGTCCGGTAAACCGCGTCTCCGTCGGCGTCGTCGCCATTACGAGCTGGAGGATCGCCCTCAAGCCGAGCGTGGCTGCCGCTCCGTGAGACGTGTCGGCCGTCACGACCCCCACCGTCGATGACCGTTAGGCCGTTCTGTGACCTTGTGGCGGTCACGTTGTCGCGCAAGGCAGACGGGCGGTAGTCGTCGTCCCGATCCGGGTCGATGGGCCGCGGCCGGCGGATCAGCGCCGGATGGACTTCGCCATCCTGTTCGCGGGCGAGATGCTCACTCTCGCGCCGCAGCCAGCGAACCGAAACGGGCGTGTCGCCGGGACCGCCCTCGTCGTCGGACGTGCCGCGTGGCGAGCGGCCCGGCCGCTTGGCATCGACCGGCGCCAGCGCGGCTGGCAAACGAGCGACACCACGGCCGTCGTTGAGCTGACCCATCGCGTCGAAGAAGCCACGGTCCTCAGCGAGCGCGGCCGAAACGACCGCCGAGACCGAACCGCCGACCGGCCCTCCGGCGGCCGGGGACGGCGTGAAGAACTCGGCGAAGCCGCCTTCGGCCTCCAGATCACGCCGGACCATGACGCTGTCATACGTCTCCAACGCCTTGGCCACGCGATCGACCAAGGGCCGCGGGAAGCCCAACGCATAGCCAACTTCGCGCACGGCCGAGCGCGCACGGTACGTGACCAGGTTGCACACCATCCCCGTGTGTTCAGTCCCGTAGCGTTCGTAGCAATACTGGATGACCTCCTCGCGGCGCGACGAGGCAAAGTCGATGTCGACGTCCGGATACGACGTTCGGCCCTCGTTTATGAAGCGCTCGAAGAGCAGCTTGTGGCGGATCGGGTCGACACGCGTGATGCCGAGCACATAGGCCACGATCGAGTCGCCGGCACTACCCCTGCCCTGTGCCGGGATCCCGCGGTCGCGGCAGAACTGCATGATGTCCCAGCAGATCAGGAAGAACTCGGCCAGGCCGGTGCGCTCGATTACCTCCATCTCGTGGGCGAGCTGCTTCACGACCGCGGGCTTGAGTGGGTGATAGCGCGCCCGCATACCTGCGTGACACAGCGTCTCGAGATACGAGAAAGGTGTTTCGCCGGCGGGCACAGGAAAGCCCGGGAATCGGTACTGCTCGAAGTCGAAGTCGACGGAACATGAGGCTCCGATTGCCACCGACGCTTCGATTCCCTGCGCCCACGCCTGCGCCACTCGCTCGCCCAACGCGCCACTCGCCGGTGGCAGTACCGCAAGATCGGCAAAGCCCTTGAGGTAGTACTCGCCGTTCGGACGGCGCAGGTGGCCGCTCTCCTCGAGCGGCTGTCCGTGACGGATGCACACGAGCACGTCCTGCAGCTCACGATCGGCCGGCATCGCGTAGTGCGCGTCGTTGGTCACGACGAGCGGCAAGCTCAACTCGTCTGCCAGGCGCACAGTTTCAGTGACGAGCCAGTCGT
>DATBFJ010000112.1:0-1584 GCA_036558545.1 Candidatus Limnocylindrales bacterium | reverse complement strand
AAGCCTGAGGCTCTTATTGAGGAACATCTTCGTCGCTGCAGGCGGTACGCACGACGATTGGGACACCTATGACCGAGTCATGGCCGATGAGAAGAGCGCGGGCGTGCTCCTGACTCCTCGCCGCACATATCCCACTCCGTCGATCAACTAGCTCGCGAGGATCGAAGCAACGGGCGATCCTCTGGGCGAGACGTGGTCTAGTGTCTACGAGCTGACCGTGCCCAGCGCTTCGTCAGCACCGTCTTGGCCCAGTTCGTCGAAATGCTGGCGTTCCGCCTTGCATCTTGGTGGTCTCCGGACTGCCAACCGGCACCGCGGAGGCGCGACTGCGGCCCCCGCTTGGCATCGCCGTACTGGCTGAAGATCGCCAGCTTGATGGGCGGCGGCATCGAGCGACGACTGGAATTTGCGTCTTGCCGTCAGGCGGCCGGACATGCGTCGGGCGGCTTGCTCATGGCTATGGCCGGTTAGAGCCGCGGCACCTTGAGCCGAGTGCTGACTACCTTCCTGCCTGCGCGAGGCGATAGCGGCCCGGGCGAGCTGCTGTGCTTCGCCGAGAGTTCGACCCAGCACGATCAGGCGCAGTGCACGGATGGTGAGCCCGACGTGGTGTTCATCGATCTCATCGATCTCGACGTTGTACTCGTCGAGCACCATAAGCGCCTCCTTACCGTCAACGGTCGCGTTCAGGGTCTGCTCGATTCAACCGGCTCGCAGAGCTTACGGGGCAGGCGGGGTCGATTGGTACCCCCCGATTGGCCAGGCGCGCCCATGCCCATACGACGATGAACCTTGCGTCTCGGGTTGCGTTGATCGACGCGCTTTGAATCAACTGCGCCGCGCTCTTGTCGTGACGCGCTGGCTGGACACCTACATCGTCGACCAGCATCCTTGTCCCTGGTGATGCTCCGTTCGTCTTCGACTTCGCGGCGACACCAGGTGGGCTGAGGCATGACTATGCCGTTGCCGAGCGTGGTGGCCGGCGGAGCCGCGGACATCACAGGCACCGTGACCGCGGTCCACTTTCGGGACGAACGAGGCTTCGCGATCTTTTCAATCGAAGAGTCGGAAGCTTCTCGGGTACGTGCCCTCGGGTATCTCGCGCCCGAGATTGGCTTGCGAGCGGTGGTGCGCGCCGTCGGGACCTGGACGCAGCACGCGCGCTATGGCTGGCAGCTGCAGGTCCGGACGCTGGAGCTCATCGACCACCTGGACCATCGCGGCATCGTTGCTTTTCTGGTCGCTTACACAACGCATCTGGGTCCTGTCCGCGCCGGCGAGTCGGTCCAGCGTTTTGGCCAGCGTGTTTTCGAGGTCATTCGCGAGCATCCCGAGGAGCTGTGTGCCATCAAGGGCATCACGCCGGCACGGGCACAGATCATCCAGGCGTCGTTTGCCACGGTGGCCACTATCGCCAACGTCGATTCCTGGCTGAGGCACATTGGTCTGGGCAAGGCCGACGCACGGCGGGTACGGGAAGCGTACGGCAATGATGCGGCAAGACTGGTGCGCGAGAATCCGTATCGCCTGGCCGACGAGATCCGTGGCATCGGCTTTCTGACCGCCGACAGTCTGCGGGTCATG
>DATBFJ010000111.1:0-34457 GCA_036558545.1 Candidatus Limnocylindrales bacterium | reverse complement strand
GTACCACGAGGTCTTCATCTCGGGAACGCAGCCGACGGCTGCCGACACCACCAAGGTCGGCATGCAGGTGGTGCCGGACGCGAATGGCGATCCACAGCTGTGGGTGGACGGTTGTGCCACGCCGATCGAGCTGGGGTTCCTGGACCTCGATAACGTCGAGGCGGACCACCCTGACTGGCACACCGCGAACGCCGACTGGATCGCCCGGGCAAAGCAGGGTCCCGGAACAGCCGGCGGCCCCGACCCGGCGACGCCGACCAAGACGAGTTTCATCTTCGATCCACGCAACACGCCCTACGGCAAGAGTTGGGGCGATCCCTTCCCGCCGACCACGACATGCACCCAGGCGCCACCGTCGCCTTCGCCGACGATCGAGTTCACGCTGCCGCCGACGACACTTTTCACGCCACCACCTGTAACGCAGCCCCCGGTCACGGAGCCACCGCCACCGACCGAGCCGCCTCCGCCAACGGAGCCACCAACTCCCAAGCCCACCAAGGCGCCCACAGAACCGCCGCCGCCTACACCACCACCGACTGAGGCCCCTGCCGACGCACCGCCCTAGAGCTCGACGATCGTGGCTCCGTCGCCGCCTTCGCCACGCTCGCCGGGCCGCCACGACTTAACGAGCGGGTGATCGCGCAGCTGCGCGCGCAAGGCGTCGCGTAGCGCGCCCGATCCGTGGCCGTGGATGACGGTCACTCTCGAGGCGCCGGCGAGCGATGCGTCGTTCAGGTACTGGTCGAGCGAGTCGAGCGCCTCATCGACGCGCGCTCCGCGAAGATCGAGGCTGGTCGGAATGAAGCGGTGCGCTTGGGGCCGGATCGTCTCGCCCGGGATGGATGCTGGTGCCGCCGCCACTATCTGAAGGCCGTCGAAGGGCACCCGAACACGTAGCGGCCCAGCGGCGATGGTCGCCTCGGCGTTGCCCTCGTCGATCTCGGCAACGGTTCCCTGCCAGCCGTCGCGCGAGCGCACGGTAGAACCCACGACGATGGCCGGTACCTGCTCGCGTACCGGCACAGGGTCAGCGGACGCGGCGCCACCGGCAATCGTCGAGAGTCGCTCGTCGAGCGCCTGGGCCGACTCTTCGAGGCGCGATTCGGTCAGGCTGGCGCGCGCCAGCAGCTCGCGCGCGGCGCGAATCTCGGCCTGGACTTCCGCCAGCGCGCGCTGCGCCTCTTCGCGCGCCTCGGCTGCTGCCGTGTCGCGCTCGCGCCGCGCACGCGTCCGTTCTTCTTCGGCCTCGTGACGCGCCGCCCTGGCCCGCTCCTCGGCCTCGGCCGCGCGTGACAGCGACTCTTCGGCGGTCTGTTGCGCCTGCTTGATCGAGGCGAGTGTCTGCTCGAACTCGGCTTCTGCGCGGCCGAGGCGCGATCGGGCGTCCGCCACCAACCCGCTCGACAGGCCCAGGCGCTCGGCGATGGCGAACGCCTGTGACGTGCCAGGCAGGCCCGTGCGCAGGTGATAAGTCGGGGACAGCGTCTCGATGTCGAACTCGACCGAGGCGTTCTCGGCTTGCGTCGAGTTGTGGGCATACGCCTTCAGCTCGGCATAGTGAGTCGTGGCCGCAACGAGCGAACCGGCCGCGATGAAGTGGTCGATGAGCGCCTGCGCCAGCGCCGATCCTTCGGTCGGGTCGGTGCCCGCTCCAAGCTCGTCGAGCAGCACCAGCGTGTTGACGCCGGCTTCCTCGACGATGCGCACGATCGAGCGCATGTGACCCGAGAACGTGGAAAGCGACTGCGCAATTGATTGCTCGTCGCCGATGTCGGCGAACACGTTGCGGAACACCGGCAGTCGGGATCCGGTCGCGGCCGGGATGTGCAGGCCCGCCTGGTTCATCAGTGCCAGCAGGCCAAGGGTCCGCAGGGTGACTGTCTTGCCGCCAGTGTTCGGGCCGGTCACGACAAGCGCTCGGAAGTCGATGCCCAGCCGGATGTCGATGGGTACCACCCGGCCCGTCAAGCCCGGATGTCGCGCCGACAGCAGCTCGACCTCGTCCTTCCTGGAGGTCGCAGCGCGTATCGCGTCCATTTCCCCGGCCAGCCGCGCGCGGGCGATCCAGAAATCAAGAGTGGCGAGCGCTGCGAGCGTTTCGTCGAGTGCATCGGCCTGGTTGCCGACCACTTCGGATAGCTCATCGAGGATGCGCTCCTCTTCTGCCTGGGCCTTCAACTGGGCCTCGCGCCAGGTGTTGCCGAGCTCGACGACTACCAGTGGCTCGATGAACAAGGTCTGGCCACTGCCGCTCTGGTCGTGGACTATGCCCTTGACGCGGCCGCGCGCGTCGGCACGGACGGGGACAACGTAGCGGCCGTTGCGTAGCGTGACGAGCGGCTCCTGCAACGCGGCCGCGATATCCCCCTGGTGGACGATCGTCTCGAGGCGCGAGCGCAGCCTGTCGTAGGCGACGCGAACGGCGCGCCTGAGGCCACCCAGGGCCGGCGACGCGGAGTCAAGCAGCTCACCGGCCGGATCGATCGACTGCTCGAGGCGCGCCCGCAGCTGTGGCAGTGGCTTGATCGAGCGGCCCAGCTCATGGAGCAGCGTCTGGTGCTCGGTACGCAGAGCGTCCGCGACGCGCGACGCCGCCGTGAGCGTGTCGGCGATCTGCAATAGGTCGATGCCGGCCAGGCGGCCGCCGCGGCGCGCACGCAGGACGTGTGTGGCGATGTCGTGCGCGCCGCCAACGCCGACGTCGGGCCTTCGCTCGACGAGGTCGCGTGCCTGGTCTGTCTCGTCGAGCATGCGCGCGACGACGACTGGATCATCCGAGGGCGTCAGGGCCTCTGCCAGGCGGCGCGACGGCGCGAAGGCCGTTTGTGCCGCGAGTCGCTCACGGACCTGCGGAAACTCGAGGATCTGCTGGCTGCGGCTGTCCATCAGTGCCTTGGTCGATAGATGAGCAGCACGGAACCGTTCGTGAACCGTGACGTCTCGACGAGCTCGAGATCGAGTCGCACGCCCGGCGGAAAGAAAGGTGTGCCACCGCCGATCGCGACAGGCGCCACGATCAATCGATACTCGTCGACGAGGTTCCGCGCGATCAGCCGCGAGGCCAGGTGAGCGCCACCGACGTCGAGATCGCCGTCGAATTCATCCTTGAGCGCAGGCAACGCATCGACTATGTCCTGGTCGGTGAGTCGGCTGTTCCAGCCAACCCGCTCGAGAGTGTGCGAGAACACGACCTTGGGCTTGTCGACCCAGATACGGGCGAAGTCGAGCTCAACTTCGCTGATGGTGTTGTCTTCAAGCGCGTTCGGCCAGTACGGAGCCATCGTTTCGTACAGCCGCCGGCCGTAGAGGAATGCTGCCGACTCGCGGGCCCGGTCGTTGAACCAGCCGTGCGTCTCGTCGTCGATTCCGCCCCAGTCGAGCGCGCCATTGGCATCGTTGATGTAGCCGTCGAGCGAGACGGTGAACGAATAGATGACGCGAGCACTCATCGCGGCTCACCCACCGGCATCTTGTACACCCGCGCGTGCCCGAATTCGCTGAAGCCCATGCGCACGAGGATCGGCTTTGACGTGTCGACGCGAGCGTGTACGAGCCCGGTTCGCGCGCCATTTTCAACTGCGATCTCGACTCGCTTGTGTACCGTCGCGGAGTAACCGCCAAGGCCCCGAGCTTCGGGCAAGGTTGCGCCACCGTACAGGCGAGCCACCTCACCGGCGAGCTGGCACCCGGCGCTCGTGATCGGTTCGTCGTCAGAGTAGGCGACGACACGGAAGCTGCCTTCCGCATCGATCGGGAGCCCGGCTAGCTGCTGTTCGCGGCGCTCACCCGACGATGGCGCGCCGCCCCACACCGCCGCGGCAACGTGCTCGAAGTCGTCGAGTCGCTCCGCGTTGTCGACAAGCAGCGCCTCGACACGACCGTTGCGCACGGTCGCGATGGGCTTGGTCAGATCCGCGGCCAGGATGTCGATACGTGCGTCAAGCCTCGCACCCAGCGCGATCAAAGTGCCCTCGACGGCGGGCGTGGCGGACGGCGAAATCCACCAGTCGATCTCGTTACGGCCGCGAGCGCGAGCCGCGTCGACGATGGCCTTTACGGCCGCATCTGGATTGTCCACCTGGTGAGGAGTGGCCTGAAAGCCCATGCGCGCCCATGACGGGTAGTCGATCGCCTCGATGCCACCGAGCTCGAGCCGCTCCGCACCGTCGGGCACCCACCGCCAGTCGACCGAAGCGCGCAGGATGACTTCGCGATCGAGCGTCATCGCAGCCTCGAGACGGACGGGTTACCGTCGAGCCAGAAGCGCAGATGGCGATCACGCCAGTCGTCGCCCGCGTAGTCGACGCCGATCCGGGCACCGACCTTCACGTCGGTGGACTGCGCAGATTCGAGCGCTGCAAGCCAAAGTTCGTCACTGCTGGTCAAGTCGTGGCCGACAAAATCACGCGTCACCGCCATTGCCTGGCATAGCCGGGCAGGCCCGGCAGCCAGCTTCCAATCGGGCCCGTTGCGCCCTCCCCTGCGTACGCGCATCAGGTCGACCCCGAGCCGTGGCTCCATCGCCCGTAGAAGCACCGCGCCGGCTTCGCGGCCCTTATAGGCGACCACGTTCAAACATTCATGCATGCCGTAGACAAGGTAGACGTACGCGTGGCCGACCTGCCCGAACATCGGCGCAGTGCGTTTCGTCCGGCCGGCGCGCGCGTGGCTCGCGAGATCCTCGGGACCCAGGTATGCCTCCGTCTCGACGATGGGTCCGCCAGTAATGCCGTCCGCGGTCTGACGCAGCAGCCAGAGGCCGAGCAGTTCGCGCGCGACGATCTCGGTTTCGCGGGCGAAAAACTCGCGCGGTAATGGCCTGAGCGAGGTTGCCTGTTCGTCCGGCCTAGACGCCACTGCGGATGTGGCCACCAACCTCGCGCTCCAGCGCACGCGTGACGTCCGACATCGCTTCGTCGAGGGCAGCGTCTGACAGGACCTCGTTACCTGGCTGGAACGTCAGGCGATACGCAAGACTGACCTGTCCCGGCTCCAGCGGGGCTCCCTGGTAGCGATCGAACAGCGCGAGCGAGGCCAGGTTTGGGCCGGCACTGGCGCGAATCGCAGCGCTGACCCGTGAAGCGGGCGTATTTCGACCGACCACCACGGCGATGTCGCGCTCGAGCGCGGGCAGGCTCGGCGCCGATTTGACCGAGGGCACCCGGTTCGCCAGCCGTGCGACGACGTCGAGGTTGATCAAAGCAAAGGCGACGTGCTCGGCACGGACTTCGTACGCGGCAAGGAGTCGCGGATCAATCTCGAAGGCGAGCCCAATCTGGGCCGGTGGCTCGCCGGAGGTCGTAACGACAGTGGCACTTCGACCGGGATGATCGATACCGGGTCGCGCTTGCCAGGCGCCGAACTCGATGCCATCTATGTTCCACCGCGCGGCGAGGCTCTCGACGATCCCTTTGACATCCTCGAATGTCGCGCTTCGTTGCGGTTCGACCCACGAGGCCGGCATGGCATTGCCGGCAAGCAAGATCGCGAGCACAGAGGCCTGGGCCGGCGCATCGTCGCGCCATTCGTGGAGGTTGCCGATCTCAAAGATCACAACGTCTTCACGACGCTGGCGTTCGTTGCGCACGAGAACGCTCAGCAGGCCGGGGAGCATCGTGCGGCGTAGCTCGGAATGGTCGATCGAAATCGGGTTGTCCACCCGGATGGTGGCCGGGTCATCAGCCGCATAGCCGAGCCTCGCGTGATCGTCTCGTCCGATGAGGGCGTTGGTCACGACCTCGTTCAGGCCGCGGCCGGCGAGCATGTCACGCAGCTCGTCCTGGAACTGCCGTGGTTCCATGCGATAACCGGGCATCTGGGTGTTGGGCAGCCGCGTCGGAACCTCGTCATAGCCAATGACGCGGACGACTTCCTCGGCGATGTCCTCCTCGATAGCGATGTCACGACGGTGCGGTGGGACGATCGCCACGAGCTGATCGCTGCCTTGACCGTTCTCTGTCGCGATGCCGACGCGCGCCAGAGCGTCGGCCATCTGCTCAGGGGTCGTGTCCGTGCCGAGCAGTCGATCGACGCGTGCCGGTCGAAAGGTCACTCGGCGGGGCTCTTCATCGGCGGGGTTGGTGTCAACAACGCCAGTGGCCACGCGACCGCCGGCCCAATCTGCCAGCAGCTGGGCCGTCCGGTCGGCTCCAACGCGCGCGAGGCGCGACTCCTGGCCCTTCTCGAAACGAAGGCTTGCCTCGCTGCGAAGCGCGTAACGGAACGCGGTACGACGTACGGAGACAGCGTCGAACACGGCCGATTCGACGATCACGGCCGTGGTCGCGTCACTGACTTCGCTGCCGGCGCCGCCCATTACTCCTGCAATGCCAATTGGGCCGCGTGAGTCTGCAATGACCAGTGTGTCGGGCGTCAGAGTCCGTTCGACATGGTCGAGTGTTTCGAGCGTCTCCCCTTCCCTCGCTGGGCGGACGACGATCTGGCCGCCGCTCACCGCCCCGGCGTCGAACGTGTGGATCGGCTTGCCCAGTTCGAGCATCACGTAGTTGCTTGCGTCGACGACGTTGGTCACCGGCCGCATGCCGGCCGCGGACAGCCGCAACTGGACCTTGAGCGGCGATGGCCCAACCTTGACGCCATCGACGTAGCGCGCCACGAAACGCGGACAGAGACGCTTGTCGTCGACCTCGACCCAGACGTGTTCGTTTGTCGCGTCACCTGACTCGGGGACGCTGATATCCGGCCAGCGAACCTGGCCGCCGGTGATCGCGGCGACCTCACGCGCGAGACCGATCATCGATAGCAGATCGCCGCGATTCGGCTTGACGTCGACGTCTAAAACGACGTCCCCTGCAACGTCGCTGAGTGGTACTCCGAGCGGTGAGTCGGGAGGAAGAATCATGATCCCTTCTGCGTCGGTGGACAGACCGAGCTCGGCTCCCGAGCAAAGCATGCCCTGCGACTCGGTGCCCTGAATGGTCGAGACGCCGATTCGCTTGTCGCCGGGCAGCACCGCCCCGGGAAGGGCAACCGGCACGCGCTGGCCTGCCTCGATGTTGTGTGCACCGCACACGATCTGCAGCGGCCCGTCGGTCTCCGTGACGCGGACCGTGGTCAGGTTCAACCGGTCGGCGTTCGGGTGCGGCACGACCTCGAGCAGCTCACCGACGACCACTGATTGCCAGTCCGCGCCGATATGCTCGATGCCCTTGACCTCGAGTCCGAGCAGCGTCAGGCGCTCCGCGAGCCTCTCGGGCGGCAGATCAAAGTCGACGTAGTCGCGCAGCCACGAAAGCGGAACTCTCATCGCGCTCGCTCCGGCACCTAGAAGCTCTCGAGGAAGCGCAGGTCGTCCTGCAGGAAGACGCGCAGGTCCGAGATGCCGTGGCGCAGCATCGTGATCCGATCGGCACCCATTCCGAAAGCAAAGCCCTGGAATTGCTCAGGATCCACGCCGCCGTTGCGCAGGACGACGGGATGGACCATGCCCGCACCCAGGATGGTCAACCAGCCGCTCCGGCCGCAGGCCGCGCAGCCACTGCCGCCACAGATCAGGCAGCCGATGTCGAACGCCACGGACGGCTCGGTGAACGGGTAGTAGCCCGGCCGGAAGCGCGTCGCAGTGTTGGGCCCGAACATCGCCCTGGCGAACTCATCGAGCAGGCCACGCAGATGAGCAAGCGTCGTGCCCTCATCGACCATCAGGCCCTCGACCTGGAAGAACTCGAAGCCGTGACTCGCGTCGACCGCCTCGTAGCGGAAACAACGACCGGGCAGCAGCGCCCGAATCGGCGGCTTGCCAGAGCGCATCACTCGTATCTGCCCGGGCGACGTATGCGTGCGCAGGACGTACTTGCGGTCGGTGCCCGCAACATAGAGCGTGTCCCACAGGTCGCGTGCCGGGTGGTCGCGCGGGATGTTGAGCAGCTCGAAGTTGAGCTCGTCAGTCTCGACTTCAGGCGACTCATACGTGACGAAGCCGAACTGGCCCCAGATGCGCGCGATCTCGCGCACGGTCTCATTGAGAGGATGGAGCGAGCCGCGCGCGAGAGTCCTACCCGGAAGAGTGACGTCCGTCTTCTCGCGCGCGAGGCGCACGTCGAGTGCTATCGCTTCGAGCCGTCGCCGCCGTTCGGCGATCGCAGCTTCAAGTTCTTCCCGGATCGGATTGGCAGCTGCACCAACCTTGGGTCGGTCCTCACCGGACAGCTGGCCGATGTTCGCCAAGAGCTTCCGAAGCTCGCCATTCTTGCCGAGATAAGCGGCTTCTACCCCGTCAAGCTCGACAGGGTCATCCGCTTTTTCGACAGCGGGCAGCGCTCGCTGACGGAGTGCCGTCAACAGGTCTAACAGAGACTCCAGGTCCACGGCTACGTGCCGCTACCTGGCCTTGGCGACCTCGGCGATGCTGGCAAACGTAGCCGCATCGCGGACCGCGATGTCGGCCAGGATCTTGCGATCGAGAGCGACGCCTGCCTGCTTGAGCCCGCTGATCAGCTTGTTGTATGACAGGCCGTTCGCGCGAGCAGCGGCGTTCAGGCGGACGATCCACAGCGCGCGCATCTGGCGCTTGCGCTGCTTACGGCCGACATACGAGTAAGCCATTGCGTGAAGCAGAGCCTCACGCGCCGGACGGATGAGCTTCGACTTGGTGCCGCGCCGACCCTCGGCCGCGTTGAGCAGCCGCTTGTGACGCCTATGGGCGGTGACGCCGCGCTTGACTCGTGCCATCTGGTAGCGGTTCCCCGATTCCTACAGGTACGGGAGCATGCGTCGGACCTGCTCCTCGCTGGTCTTGGTCACGACGGCCTTGCCCGCGTAGCGCCGCGTGCGGCGCGACGACTTGATGTCGAGGTGGTGACCACGCCACGCCTTTACGCGCATGATCTTGCCGCTTCCCGACGTGCCGAAGCGCTTCGAGGCGCCCTTGTGGCTCTTCATCTTTGGCATGAAATTTCCTCTTCCTCCGCAGTTGCCAATTGGCCCTGCTGCGCGCCTTCGGCCTGCGTTACGCTCCCGCGGATTTTGCTGCGCTGGCGGCTGCCGGCTTGGGCGTTGCCGCCGCTACCGGTTCCGGTTGGGCCGCTGGAGCATCGATCGCCGGCGTTGCCTCCGGCTCCGACTCCGCTCCAGTCTGCTCGTCCTCGCGCTTCTGCGTCTTTGGTTTGTGCGTGGAGGTCATGACCAGCGACATCTGCTTGCCCTCGAGCAAGGGCTGTCGCTCCACCGATCCGTGCTCGCCAACCTGCTCCGCAAAGCGGACGAGCAGGTCGCGACCGAGGTAGGCGTGGCTGACTTCGCGGCCCCTGAACTGGACCGTGACCTTGACCCTGTCACCTTCCTCGAGAAACTCGATTGCGCGGCGGACCTTGGTGTCGAAGTCACCTTTGCCGATCTTGACCTTGATCCTTATCTCTTTGAATTCGACCGAGCGCTGGTGGCGCCGGGCTTCCTTCTCACGGCGAGCCTGCTCATACTTGAACTGGCCATAGTCGAGCAGACGCGTGACCGGTGGAGAGGCCATTGGTGCGACCTCGACCAGATCGTAGCCCCGCTCCTGCGCGAGCCGGAGGGCGTCCGCAGTGGACATTACGCCCGCCTGGTTTCCCTCTTCATCCACCACCCGCACTTGCGGGACGCGGATCATCTCGTTGACTCGCAGCTCTCGACTCAGGCCAGATCCCTCAAGCGTCTCTCCGATGTTGGCTCACAGCGGACATGCGACGATGACTCGTCGCTCCGTGGCCGCGGGAATATAGCACGAAGAGTCCCGATCAGCCCTGCGGGCTGATCGGTCCAGCGTCCACCCACTGATCGTACGTGTCCTTGTAATTGCCGCCAAAGTCGATGAGCGACGACAGGATGGTGGTCGCGTCGTCAGTCCAGTCGAAACGGATGCCGACGGCCTGCGGAGCGCACTGGACGCGACCGCCCGGCTGCTCCCCGAAGTCCCACTCCGTCTCGTTGGGGCCCGATTGGCAGGTTCCCTGGGACGCAACCCCGAAATCGGTCACGCGCTCCTGGTATGCCGTAGCCATGGCGCCAGCGTCGGCATATTGCTCGTAGCGTTCCAGCTCCGCACCCTTGCCGCTCGTCTGAGCGATGCACGACACGATGTACTGCGCCGTGTCGGTCGACGGACTCTCGTAGCAATTGGTCTGGAAATCAGTGGGGATGTGGGACAGCAGGAGTTGCGCGGCATTAGACATGGTGCCATCTGGACCACCAAGCCCATAAGCCGCGGCCGTGTCGACCGCAAGTGTGTAGCCATCCGACTCGGCCTCGCCGTACATGCCCATGATGTCGAAATTGGCAGGTCCGCCGGTGTCCATGGCATAGACCGCGACCGGTCCCGTGTTGGCCAATGCGACGACCATCGACAGGCCGCCCGCTCCATCGGCGTGACACTCGAGGGCCATCGGATTGCTTGCGCCCTCGGTCACGCTCAGGCCAAGCTTGTCCTGCCGGTCGAGGACGTTGACCGTGCCGTTGTCCGTCTCGAGGAATACGACGCCGCCGTTCGTATCGACGACCGCCCCGTACAGCTTGGCGTCGCCGTTGTTGCCGCACAAAAGCCCGAAGATGCCATCGCTCTGCGGTGAGAAGTCAGCCTCTGGCAGCAGCGTCGTCTCGGCCGAGTCGAGATGTCTCACCGTGTATGCCCAGGACTGGTTCTGGTTGTAGCGGAAGGCGAGCACACCGCTGTCGTATGAGACCGTTGCGAAGTCTTCGTCGAGTTCCTGCCAGCCGCTGGAGGAATCGCTCATATCGTCGAAGAAGAGCAGGTCGCGCGAGCCCGGCGCGGTCGACGCTCCTGGGGTACTCGTGATGCTCGGAGGCGGAGAAGTCGTGCCGATTGCTGATTCCGGCGTCGGTGAAGCCGTGGGCGGTGGAGTCAATGGCACCGGGGTGAGGGCCGGGGCCGTTGGAATGACGACGGGCGGCGCGCTGACGGGAGCGGGTGTCGTGACGCCCATCGAGGGAGCCGCGGTCCCGGGGGGCGCGACGGATTGGTCAGGTCCGACCGTCACACAGCCGGCGAGAACGAAAAGAATGGCCACGGCGGCGGGCAGCAACTTAATCACGATGGATCTCCTCCCGGACCATCCTACGAAATCCGGGATGGATACCTCAATTCGCGCTGACGATCGTCGTCCAAACGGATTGAGTGGCGGTGGTGTCGCCATCGAAGTCGATCAGATGGCCCACTACGTTGAGCGCGCTGTCTGACCACTCCAGATCGATGCCAACTGGCTGGGACACGCAGCGGACCACTCCGCGCGACCACAGCGTCGTCGACAGTCCGCTCGCGCACGGCGGCTTGTGATCATCGGAGGCATAAGCCGCGGCCGTGCCTGGCGCATCGGCGTAAGTGCTTAGCTGCAGCAACTCCGGACCATTGCCCTCGTCCTGCAGGTAGCACGTGACTGCCGCGGTAGCCGCGCTGGACAAGGGAGCTTCGAGGCAGCTGAGCTCGCCGCTTTCCGCGCTCGCGGCCGCCGGCTGAGCGTAGTTAGCGAGGGGCAGGCCGGCAAACGAGATGGATCCCGTTCCGTCGTTAGTGCCGCGAGCGACGATGTCGGTCACGCTCGTGGTGAAAGGTGGATCGAGCGACTCGCCGTACATGCCCAGGACGTCGAATCGAGTTGCGTCAGTCACATTCTCGACCTCGTGAGCGGCAATAGGCTCGCCGTCGAGCAGCGCCTGCATCCACAGCGTGCCGTGATCGATGGCGCACTCTAGGCCGAACATGGTCTTGACCCCACTCGCAATGGGCGCGCCCAGGTCTTCGTAGCGCTCAACGGGCTCGACGCCGCCGTAGCCACCGTCGATGAAGACGAGGCTTCCGTCCGTCTCCGGCACTGCACCGTAATAACGACCCGCAGACGAATCGCCGCAGAGCCAGCCGAAATAGCCAAGGCCGCTGGAGGTGAATCGGCCACCGACTCTTACGACGGTCTCTGCGACGCCAAGCTGGTGGACGGCGTAGGCCCATGAACCCTTCTTGACGTACGTCGAAGCGAGCTCGCCGTCTTCGAGATCAAACGCAGCGTTGTGTACGTTCAACTGCCGCCAGCCGCTTGCGCCGTCGATCGCCTCGTCGGCGAAGAGCAGGTCGACATCGGCCGTGTTGCTGCCTGGCGGTGGTGTCGACTCCGGCGCCTGCGTTGGTCGGCTGGTCGATGTCGGGCTGTCGAGAGGAATATCGGAGGCCAGCGCGATCGGACTGGGTATTGGCGTGGCCGCCATCGTCGGATTTGGCGTTGGTTGAGGCGGCTGCGTGGGAGGCGTGGAAACGCCCGCACTGGGTGACACGGAGCCACACGCCGAGCAGATGAAAACCGCCGCGCACGCGGCAATAGCACCAAACCTCAACCCAATCCCCTTTCCGCGCCTGTGTCGTCCACGGACGACTCCGGCTTCCTCTCGCTCGCCGGTCGCAGCTATGACGAGTGGACCTCAGCCAATGGTGCCCTCAGGCGCTGGATTGTCAGTCTGGTCGTCGAGCGGCTGACTCCTGGGCGAGTCGATCGGCAAGTTCGTCCCAACCGATTGCTGCCTGCTGCTCCCCTGCCCTCGTTCGTGGCGTGGCCGTATGTGCCTCGATCTCGCGATCGCCGAGCACGAGCATGTACGGCACCTTTTGCTCCTGCGCGAGACGAATCTTGTTCTGCATCCGGTTGGATGAGTCGTCCACCTCGACACGAATGCCCTTCGTGCTCAACAGCGCAGCCAGCTGGCCTGCCGCCTCGTTGTGGCGGTCCGCGATGGGTATGACGACGGCCTGAACCGGTGCGCACCAGAACGGAAAGGCTCCCGCGAAGTGCTCTGTTATCACACCGATGAAACGCTCGAGAGAGCCCAGGATCGCCCGATGGATGGCCACCGGGCGCTGCCGCTCGCCGTTTTCGTCGATGTAATGCAGGTCGAAGCGCTCGGGCAGCATCAGGCGGTCGACCTGGATCGTTGCCGTCTGCCATTCGCGCCCAAGAGCGTCGAGGATCTGGATGTCTATCTTGGGCGCGTAGAACGCGCCGTCGCCGGGCTTGACACGGTATTTGACACCTGACGCCTTGAGGGCAGCGAGCATCATGGCCTCCGTCTCGCGCCACGTAGCCTCGTCACCGAGCGCCTTTGCCGGGCGCGTGCCGAACGTCAACGTCGGCTCGAGGCCGAACCAGCCGTAGAACTCCGTCACCTCGCCCATCAGAGCCAGGATCTCGTCCTGGATCTGGCCGGGCGTGACGTAGATATGAGCGTCATCCGTGTAGAAGTGGCGCACCCGCGTCAGCCCCGAGCGCACCCCGCTCAACTCGTAGCGGTGGAGCACGCCGTATTCCGACAGTCGCAGCGGAAACTCGCGATAGGAGCGCACGCGCGATCGGTAGATGAACGTCGACTCGGGGCAGTTCATTGGCTTGAGGCTGTAGATCGCGTCGTCGGCCTCGACCAGGAACATGTTCTCGCGGTACAGATCCCAGTGGCCGGATTGCTGCCACAGCTTCTGGTGAACCAGCGGCGGTGTGTAGATCTCCTGGTAGTCACGCCGCTTCTGTATGTCGCGCATGGCGTCGCGCAGCGTGTTGTATAGGGTCCAGCCCTTGGGATGCCAGAAGGCCTCGCCGGGCGCGACGTCGTGGAAGCTGAACAGATCGAGCTGCACGCCGAGACGGCGGTGGTCGCGCTTCTTGGCCTCTTCGCGGCGCCACAAGAAGCGATCCAGCTCCTCTTGCGTCGGCCATGCCGTGCCGTAAACACGCTGCATCGAAGGGCGTTTCTGGTCGCCGCGCCAATATGCGCCAGACACGGCAAGGAGCTTTATCGGGCCGATCTTGCCCGTCGACTCGACGTGCGGCCCACGGCACAGGTCAATGAATGGGCCTTGTTGGTAAAAAGTCGTTTTGGGAGCCGGCAGTCCCTGCGCCTGCGCATTGGCCACGAGGTCATCGACTATCTCGACCTTGTACGGCTGGCCTCTCTCGACCAGGAAGGCGCGCGCGTCCGAGTTCGACTTCTCGCTGAACACGAACGGGTGATCTGCTGCGATGGACTCGTTCATGCGCGCCTCGATGGCGGCCAGGTCGTCCACCGTCAGGGCGCGCGGCAAATCGAAGTCGTAGTAGAAGCCGTCTGCAATCGGCGGACCGATGCCCAACTTGGTCTCTGGGAAGAGGTCCATGACCGCCTCGGCCATCACGTGAGCGGCCGAGTGGCGCATCGGATCGAGTGGATTGCCACCGCCGGCATCCAGCAGCTCGTCGGCCGTCTCTCGCTTGGGCGCCTCGAACGAGAGCTCTTCGTCGTCGTCGTCGTGCTGATTGACAGCTTTCTCGTCTACCGCCATGTCGAAACCCTCCGGGAATCAAAAGACCTCTCGTCCATCGACAGGACGAGAGGCCATGCCTCCCGCGGTTCCACCCGCCTTCGACGCCGCCCGGCGACGCTCTCAAGGAAGCCGCGCTAACGGGCGGCGCCCGGACTGGTTCTCCAGTCGCTCACGGGTGGTACACGGTTTGCCGAGTTGACCGCTCGGGCTTGCAGCCCACCGACCCGAGCTCTCTGAGGTCCCGACTTTCCGCGCGTGTCCCGATCGACGCGTTGTCTATGCGGCGCAGAGTATACGACGCTATATCGCGCTCGTGGGCGACGGAGTCTGGCTCTCCTGCGGATTGCCCGTCGAGCTGGTCACGTGCTCGTCCCAGTGACCGTCGTGCTCGTGGTGGCGATGGCCGTCGTGGATGTAATCCGTGTGGCCTCCGCTCTCCATCGTCTCGTGGCCGCATGCACTGTCATGCCAATGCTCGTGGCCGGCGTGTTGCTTGTGCTCGTCCATGCGCGACAGGTTGTTGAAGGGGCCGTAGCGCCATCACAAAGAGCGCCGCAGGCGTGACTTGCGATGTCGTTTCAGGTTGGCTGGACGTCGGCAACAGGCGAATCGGGCACTCTGCTCGCTCGCCTGCGTGCGGGCGTGCTGAACCAGATCCAGCCCAAACCTGCAACCGCGAGCAGTACGACCATCGTCCATACGGCTGCCTGAGGAGTCAGCAACTCCGTCAGGATTCCGGCCAGGAATGTCGACAGGGCGATGGTCAGCGTCACCAAACCGTAGTCAAAGCTGAAGACGCGACCACGAATGGCGTCTGGCGTGTGGCGCTGCAGGCCATACGTCGACAGCATCCACTGCGCACCGCCGCCAAGGTGTGCGATCAAGACCAGACCTCCGGCCAGCAATATCGTGGGCGCGAGCGGAAATAGGCCATACGCGACCGTTACGGCGACGATCGACACGGAGATACCGACCAACAAGCCCCGATCGGACGTCCCCACCGTTGCCCGCGCAAGGAACGGACCCAGCAGTGCTCCGATCCCACGCGCGGCGAACAAGATGCCGATGCCCACGTCGCCCGCCTGGAACACCTTGTCACCAAAGACGGCCAGCATCAGCACCACGCCCGTGCCGACGCCAAACATGGTCTTGCTCAACAGCAGGGACGAGACGAACCGGCTGTGGCGCGCGAAGCGGTACACCGGCGCGATGGACCGGATGAGGCCCGTTCCACGTTCGCCGTCCAGGGATTGTTCGCGCGGTTGTTGAAACGGCCGAGTGATGCCCACGATGAGCAGCGCGGACGCTGCAAACGTCGCGGCGTCGATGACGAATGCTGCATCGCGGCCGAGCGTCGCCGCGACGATGCCGCCCAGCGCGGCGCCGACGGCCAACATAACGCCCCATGCCGATCCCTGGATCACGTTGGCCGTGGACAGATCCGCGTCATCGACCAGGTTCGGCAAGGCCGCAGAGGATGCCGGCTCGAAAAATGCTCCGAACGCCGAGAGCAGCAGCGCGCACGCCAGCGCGATCCACAGCGTGTCGGGCGTGCGCGCGAGCATGAAGCCCAGGCACACCGGAATGCGCGCCACGTCGGCCGAAACGAGCAGACGTTTGCGATCGATGCGATCGGCGAGCGCGCCCGCCAGCGGAGCCATGAGCGCGTAGCCACCCGTCTGGAGAACCAGAACGAGCGAGGCGATCGCTGCCGACCCGGACAGGTCGAGCGCCAGACCAAGCAGCGCGACAGATGCGAACCAGTCGCCGGCAAAGCTGATGAGCTGCGCAAAGTAGAGACGGCGAAACGCCGGATTGCGCCGCAGCACGTCTACGTATGGCGCAAGTCTCGTCCTCATCCGCCCACCAAGACTACGGGCGAACGGACACCGACGCTGTCAGCTACTGGACAACGCGTTCCCTTGCTCAGGGGACCTCAGCGCGCGCCAGCCATGCCCTGGCGGAAAGCTCGAACGGTTCGTCGCCGACTCCCAGCTGCCGCCGGAATTCCGTTCTGAAAGTGGCGCGCTGGGCATCGTCGAGCGAGGTCACATACACGCCGGATGGGCCGATACCGCCGAGCAGCGGCTGCCACAGGTCGTCGAAGCTGGTGTATCTGCCGCGAGGCGCCGCCTCGCCTGTACGCACGTTCCGCAAGCCCACCGACTCGAGCAGCTCTGCGAGCTCGTCCGGTCGGCAATAGCGCATCGTCAGGCCTTCGTCCGCGTCGCCCCCGCGAGGATCGGTCGCGATGGCGGCGTCCCAGAACTTGCGCAGGAAAGTCATGCCGTCCGAGTAATCCCAGGTGGCGACGCTGATCACGCCGCCTGACCGAGTCACGCGAGCCATCTCGCTCAATCCCTTGCGCGCGTCGGCCATGAAGTTGACCACCAGCTGAGCGAGCGCGTGATCGAAGGTGTTGTCATCGAACGGCACTTGCTCCGCAGCCGCGACGCGAACATCGACGCCGGGCAGCCGGCCTTGAGCCGCTGCCACGAACGAGGGCGACGGGTCGATCGCCGAGACGTGCATCGCGCCAAGGACGGCCGCGAGCTCGCGGCTCAACGCGCCCGGGCCACATCCCACATCGAGAGCACGCTGTCCCGGGCGAACGCCGGCAAACTCGACCAACGCTCTGGCCAGCTCGGCGTTGTAGCGACCGACATGCCGGTCATAGTGATCCGCCGCAGCCTTGTCGAACATGTCGCCAGCGTAACCACGATTAGCCCGACAATCGAGCCATGCCACTGACTCTTCAATTCCTCGGCGCGGCCAAGACCGTGACCGGTTCTCAGTACCTGCTCGAGACGGATCAGGCGAAAGTGCTGATCGACTGCGGCATGTTCCAGGGCACGCCAGAGGAGCGCATCCGCAACAACGTGCCGTTCGCCTACGAGCCGGCCGATATCGACGCGATGCTCTTGACGCATGCCCACCTCGACCACTGCGGACAGATCCCGCGCCTGGTCAAGTCAGGTTTCCGTGGCCCGATTTATGCCACCGCCGGCACGATCGAGCTGGCCGCGCTGGTGCTGCTCGACTCGGGCAAGCTCCAACAGGAGTTCGCCAAGCGTGAGATGCGCTGGGAGCGTCGACATCCCGACCGGGCCGTTTCCGAGGATCGTGAGCAGCTGGCCGACTACCAGGCGGCCCTGGCTCTCGCCGCGGCAGGTGAGGCCCTACGCGACAGCCCGGCCCTTGGACCTACCGGCAGCGAGGCCACCGGAGAGCACGTCCCAACCCAGATCGAGCCCAACGGCACGACACCGAGCGCAACGCCCCAGGCGGCAACGTCCGCCGTCATGGACGAACCGGCGCTGGATCTTGACGAGGCCCTTTACGACGAGACCGACGCGCGTGCTTCGCTGGCCAGCTTCAAGCCGATCCAGTACGACGAGGAATTCGAGGTGGCACCGGGCATCCATGCTCGCTACCTGGACGCCGGCCACATTCTGGGCTCGGCGATCATCGTGGTTCGAGTTACGGGCCAGGCCGATGGCGATCGCACGATCGTTTTCTCAGGCGACCTGGGCCGGCCCGGCTCACCGATCCTGCGCGACTACACCGCGGTCACGTCGGCCGACTATGTGCTGGTCGAGACGACCTATGGCGGTCGCGAACATGAGCCCGAGCAAGAGGCCGTGCGCATACTTGCTGAGACCGTCAGGCTTGTCGCGCAGGCGCAAGGCGTCCTGCTGGTGCCCTCATTCGCCATCGGGCGTACCCAGGACATCGTTTACGTGCTGGATCGACTCATCGACGCCGGCCAGATTCCGCTCCTGCCGCTGTACCTCGACTCGCCAATGGGTTCGAAGGCGACTGATATCTATCGGCGCCACACGGAGTACTACGACGAGGATGCCGCGCGCATCCAGGAGCATGGCGGCACCCCGCTCGACTATCCACGACAGATCGTGACCAACGACGTCAAGCAGTCGCAGCAGATTGCCCGCGCTCAGCGGCCGTACATGATCGTTGCCTCTAACGGCATGCTCACTGGAGGCCGAGTGGTAGGCCATTTGCGCGAGCTGATCGGTGATCCGAATGCCACGATCCTGTTCGTCGGCTACCAGGGCGTTGGAACGCTCGGCGCCAGCCTGCAGGCCGGGGCCAAAACGGCGAAAGTGGACGGAGAGGTCGTCCAGGTCCACTGCCAGATCAAATCCGTTTCCGGGTTCTCGGCCCACGCCGATGAGCCCGGCCTGCTCGATTGGCTCACGAACTTTGGCTCGAACGGCGTTCGACGAGTGTTCCTTGTCCACGGTGAACCCGATGCGCAGGCGGCTATCGAGCCGAAGATCGACGCCTTGGGTTTGCCGACACACGCGCCACAGTGGCATGAGAAGGTCACGCTCGACTGACGCGGTTTCCGGGGCGCCCGTGCACCGCGGCCCTAGACCCACGCGTTAGCCGGGTAGTACGTTTGGGCCAGTGTCGTACCAGATCGAGAACACTCGCCAGGCTGCAGGTGGAACACGCTGGCTGACGCGGCGCGGCGGGACGCGTGTGCGCATTCAGCCCAATGTCATTCTCCTGGGCTTCAACAGCCTGCTCACGGACATCTCATCCGAGATGGTCAACACCGTGCTCCCGCTCTATCTGCTGTTCGCCCTGCGTCTGGCGCCGGTGCAGTTCGGGCTGATCGACGGTCTGTATCAGGGCGGCGCGGTACTGGTTCGCGCCGCGAGCGGTTTCGTATCTGATCGACGCCGCGATCCGAAAGGCGTCGCAGCCGTCGGCTATGGACTATCCGCCGTATGCAAGATCGGTTTTCTTGTCATCACGACCCCGTTTGCTGCCCTCGCTGGCCTGGTCATGGTGGATCGTCTCGGAAAAGGAATACGAACCGCCCCTCGCGACGCGCTGATATCGCAGAGCACGGAGCCCGAGAACCTGGGCATCGCGTTCGGCGTCCACAGGGCACTCGATACCGCAGGTGCGATGATCGGGCCGCTGCTGGCATTCCTGATTCTCTCCGTCGCGTCTCAGGGCTACGACGCCATTTTCATGGTCAGTTTCTGTTTCGCGCTCTGCGGTCTGGCCCTGCTCATCTTGTTCGTACGCAACCCACCCGAGCCCAACGACGAGGACAGCAGGCCAAAAGTCACCGGTCGGGACGTGGCTACCCTGCTCAAAGCGCCCGGTTTTGCTGGAATACTCGGCATTGGCGCCGCACTTAGCGTGGCGACGGTCAGCGACAGCTTTCTGTACCTGTCGCTACAGGAGCAACTCCAGTTCAACATGAGTCTGTTCCCACTCCTCTACGTGGTTACGGCGGTCGTATTCATGGTCCTCGCCATCCCATTTGGACGAGTCGCGGACAGGATCGGCCGCACGCCCATGTTCGTGGGTGGGTACGTGGTTCTGGCATTTGCCTACGTCAGCCTGCTAGTGCCGACCGCCCTGCCTTTCCAGTTCGTGCTCACGCTCATCCTCCTTGGCGCCTATTACGCGATGACCGACGGCGTGCTTGCAGCACTGGCCAGCAGCCTCCTGCCGGAGAACGTTCGGGGATCCGGGCTGGGCGTACTCTCGACGGCCACCGGCGCCGGCCGCCTGGTCGCGTCAGTGCTGTTTGGTGTCATCTGGACGGCCGTGGGCCTTCACGCCGCCGTGGCCATTTACCTGGTCGGGCTCGTAGTCGTCCTTGTCGTGACTGCCCTGCTTCTCCGCACGCGGCAGGCCCTCGCCAATGCCTAGCCCTCGTCCAAAATCGAAGCGCCAGTCCTCTCCGGCCAAAGCTTCTGCCACCCCTGCGTCCAAGCCAGTTACCTCGCCGAGGCGCGCTGGTTTCCTTGGAGGATGGTCACCGATCGCCGTATTCGGCGCGATCGTCGTGGCAAGCATCATCGTCTCCGCCCTGTACGTCGCGCTGGCTGTCCTCCGATCGCCAAACCGGGGCGGCCAACTGGCGCTGGCGAGCCCAACAGCGGGAGCATCCGCGCAAGTCCCCGGGGCGAGCAGCCAAACTGCGGCGGCGGTTACGCCGTCAGCTGCCAGCCAGGGAGCTGGCCAAGCCACGGAGATCGTCTTCCAGAACGTCCAGCGCGACAACGGCTATGCGCAGGTCGCAGTCGTACCGGCATCCGATCCGTCAGCGGCCAGGGACATCACTGATATCGCCTGCGAACGGGTTCACTACGCCGCCGGCCGTGGCATCTGTCTGAATGCCGACTACGGCGTGATCGCCAACTACTACGCAGACCTGTTCGACTCCTCATTCCGGCCGGTCACGCGCATTCCGCTCGAGGGTGCACCGACAAGGGCGAGGGTGTCGCCCGACGGCCGCTATGGAGCAGCGACTACTTTCGTCTACGGCCACTCATACGCTGACATCAACTTCTCGACGGCCACACTGCTGATCGACATGGCCAGCGGAAACATATTGGGCAACCTGGAAGACTTCACGACCTACCGCGACGGGCAACAGTGGCGTGAGCAGGACTTCAACTTCTGGGGAGTCACCTTCTCGAGTGCAGACAGCAACATCTTTTATGCATCTCTTCGCAGCGGAGGCCTGACCTACCTGGTCAAAGGCGACATTGGCACTCGGTCAATGCAGGTCCTGCACCAGAATGTCGAATGCCCGTCCGTGTCTCCGGACGGCACGCGCATTGCTTACAAGAAACTCGGTGAGGGTCTTGTTGGCCAATGGCGACTCACGATGCTCGACCTGGCAACCATGACCGAGACGCCGCTGGCTGAGACGCGCAACATTGACGACCAGGCAGAGTGGCTCGACGACCACACCGTGCTGTATGGCGACGGCGAAAACATCTACCAGGTGCCAGCTGACGGCAGCGGCACCCCGTCGATGTTCATCGCGGACGGTCTGTCACCGGCCGTGGTCCGTTAGCGCCGCCAAGACGTTGCCCCTCCGAAACTCACTCGCCGCGTACGCGCTGAGGATCTCCGTGGGTCTCGTCTTCGTCAGTTCGGGAGCCGACAAGGTGCTCCACGGACCTGCCTATGCCACAGCGTACTTCGAGAGCCTGGGGGTTCCGTGGCCCGAGTTGACCGGACCGGTCGTCTCGTGGCTGGAGCTCGCAGCGGGGCTGCTTGTCCTGCTCGGCTTGGCCACCGTGGTGTCGGCGTCGATTCTCGCAGCCGAGATGCTGACTGCATTGTTCGTGGTGCGCGTTCCTGAAGCGGCAGCCGCGCCGAGTCTCGTCGATGCGGTGGTAGCTATCCGGCTGGAATTGATCCTGGCAGCTGCCGCGGGTGCACTCGCGCTCATCGGTCCCGGCGCGATTTCGGTCGACGAGCGATTGGCAAGCTGGTGGCGCAGCCGCCGCGAAAAGGAAGCGACTGCCATTCCCGGCGGACAGAATTAGTGGTCGAGTTGGTGGGCGACACTGGACTCGAACCAGTGACCTCTTGCATGTCAAGCAAGTGCTCTAACCAGCTGAGCTAGCCGCCCCGGTTCACAAATAAGGGCTAACGACCCGTGAGCGTGAGTCTAGCCGAGCCGTCTCAACTAGTCACCACCGACGAGGCGGATGAGGACTGCGCTGCCCTGTTTTCTGGTGGCAGAGTGCCTCGCTAGAGTGTCTTCTGAACGATCGCTGAAGGGGGAATCTATGTGAAGCGACGCATCGTGCTGGGACTGGTGATGGCCGTGGCATTCCTCGTTCCCGCTGCCTCGGCGAAGGAGGGCGTCCATCCTGCTAACCACGACGAGCGCCAGCCGGACATCATCGTCGTCATGGTCGACGACCTTGGCGCCATCGACAACCGGATTATCAACCGGCTGCCTAACATAAAAGCACTGTTCGCCGAGGGCGGGCTGCGCTTCGACAACTACTACTCGGAGACGCCGCTGTGCTGCCCGGGCCGGGCTGAGTTCCTGACCGGTCAGCACGTCCATAACAACCACGTCACGGAGAACATCGCGGGTCTGCTCGACCCGAGCCAGACCATCGCGACAGTGCTCCATGACGACGGCTACCAGACCGCCCAGATCGGCAAGTACATGAACGCCATCTGGTCGATCAGCGACAAGACGCCGCCCGGCTGGGATTACAACGCCATGTTCGCGCCGAACACCCTGACGGCGACGACATCGAACTGGTTCATCCAGAACGTCAAATCGGCGCAGGGTTACATGGATCGCGTCACCGAGGATCTGTCAGTGGAGTGGGTCCAGAACGCGGCCAGCAACCAGCCGCTCTTCCTGTGGACGACGCCTCATGCGCCGCACTACGGCGCCTCACCAAAACGTCCGTGGGTGCCCTTCAAGGAGGCCCAGTACACGGGCGACGGTGGCAGCCAGTGCGACTACATCACGCCGTGGAAACCACCGTCGTATTCGTACGCCGTGCAGCCTTCCGGTTTCCCGCTGGGCGGCATCTGCCGCTCCTTGCTGACGGTCAACGATGAGGTCGGAAGACTGGAACTGGCCGAGGCTGCGCGCGAGCGACCGGCAGTGTGGGTGTTCACCAGTGACAACGGCATGGCGTGGGGCTGGCACGGTTTCCCGGTGAAGAACGTACCCGAGGCGTCCAAGAACGTGCTGTTCATGGCGGGTGACGGCATCGAGCCCGGCACCACGAACGCACTGCAGTCGAACATCGATCTCGCGCCAACGCTGGCTGAGATCGCAGGCACCTCGATGCCGTTTGCGGATGGCCAGTCATTTCTAGGTGTGCTCAACGACCCGGACAGCGCTGGGCGCGACTGGATGCTCGAAGACCATCCGCTGGGCGGAATCACGTCTGGGCCTTGGACCGGCGGCTGGTGGGGCATTCATACCCACGACTGGTACTTGTTGTACCGCAAGGACGTCGCCGCCTATTTCCTGTTCGACCTGAATGCCGACCCTGCCCGCGACAACGATGTCTCCGCTCAGAACCCGGACGTGGTCAACCAGTTGAAGGCGTTGTACCCGTGGGGCGCCCCGTGAACGACTCCGACGATTCACCAACCGCCGTGGACGAGCTCGCCGTCGATGAACGTGGCGAGCGGACGGACAGCGGCAAGCTCCGCGGGATCCGCCTCTTCGTTGGCCACGATGTCCGGGACGACGATCAGATCCGCGAGCGCGCCTGGCACGAGTCGGCCAAGGTCGTGGCGGCCAGCGACGAGCGCCGGATCGACGCACGCCGCCCGGATGGCACGTTCGAGGGTGATCGCGTGATCGGCCCCAACTGGCGCGGCATCGGCGTCGAAGGGGTCCCGCCGGCACGTGGCGACCGCGATGCCCGGCCACGGATCGGCGGGTTCGACCGGAGCGTCCGTCCCGAACGGAATCAGCGCGCCACCGGCGAGCAGTGTGCGCAACGGAAAAGACTCGTCCGCTCGAATGCCCCACGCCTCTCGTTCCTGGATGGCGTCGCTGCGCAAATGCACCGGCTGAACCGAGGCGGCAACCGCCAGGGCACCAAATCGTGGTTGATCGATTGGGTCGACAAGTTGGGCGTGCTCGATCCGGCGCATCAGCGGCGAGTCGATTGCGGGGGTCTCAGCAAAGACGTCCAGCACCATGCGCACGGCGGCGTCGCCGATCGCGTGAACCTGGCCCACGACGCCGCCATCGGCTGCCTGCCGGAGCAGCTCAATCAGCTCGTCTGCGTCCGTGACGACCATGCCGCACGGCCCACCCGTGGGCGGATTGATGTCCCGGTCGAGATACGGCTCGAGGAGCGCGGCGCTCCTCGAGCCGAGTGAGCCATCCGCGAAAAGCTTCAGCCAGCCCGACGAATAGCGACCGACGCTCTGCCCGCTCCGCCAACCGATCTCGCGCGCGTGCTCGATCTGAGACGACCGGATCGATGCCGCCACGCGCAGGGGCAGCCTGCCCTCCTCTGCCAGGTCGCGGTAGAACAGCGGGCCGCGCTGCATCAGCGGATCGGCGTTAAGCAGGCCCGGATCGTGGCACCCTGTCACGCCCATGGCTGCAAGGCGCCGCGCGACCATGTTCAGCCAGTCGATCAGCATGTCGCGCGACGGATCGGGGATCACCGCATCGGGCAATGAGCCGGCGGCCTCGTGCAGGACGCCCGTCGGGCGACCGCTCTCATCGGTTCGAACGAGATCGCCGAATGACTCGCCCCGTCCGCTGTCAATGTCGGCCAGCCGGATGGCCGTCTGACTGACCCACCGAGAGTGGTGATCGTGTGCGTACAGCGCAACAGGGCGGCCGGGCGCGACGCGCTCGAGCATCTCCGCCGTCGGCCAGCCGCCGAGATCATGCATTGACCAGCCGTGCCCGAGCAGCCAGCCCTCGTCGTCGCCGGCCATGCGCCGTTGCTGATCCTCAGCAGCGATGGCAGCGAGCGCCGCAGGCAGGTTCATGCCGTTCAAATCGATATGCGCCTCGCCGAGGACAAGCTCCATCAGATGCAGATGCGCATCCGTGATGCCCGGCATGGCCACATATCCATCTGGCACGAGTAACCGTTTCGTCGAGCCACTCGCGAGGGACTCAAGCTCCGACCTACCGCCCACGGCGAGGACGTGACCGGCGGCGACTGCGACACCCGACTCCCAGCCCCAGCTCGATTCGCCACTGAGCGTCGCGATGCGGCCAGAAACGATCAGCTCCGCCCGCTGAGTCACTGCCCGATCAAGCTCGCAAGTTCCGACTCATCCAGGCCGCAGGCAAGGCCAAGGGCAAGGGCAACGCGCGACTTGGGCCCGTCGAAGGCCGACATGATCGCGCCGGCACGCTGCCAGGTCGCGCCGCCGCCCGGGAACGCGTAGGCCGGCGCGACGGATCCAGTGGCACAGCGAGTCGTCAGAACGACCGTCGTTCCGCGGGCCATGAGGTCGGTCGCCGCGGCAAGCAGATCAGGGTGGGTGTTGCCCGACCCGGTCGCGGCAACGACAAGGCCGCGCGGGAGCAGTCGTGAGATTCCGCGTATCAACGCGCCGTCGATGCCCGCTACGGCCGTTATGAGATAGACGTCCTCGACCGGTTCGTCCGGGATTCGCGGCAGCAATCGCCGTCTGTCGCGCACTGACACAGGCACGAACGAGCCGTCCAGGAAAACCGCGAGCGGCGGACCGGAACGCGGCTGGAAAGTGTCCATCGCGACTGAGTCACGTTTGACGACCACGTCCGCTGCGATCACGGTTCCGTCAAGGACGACGACCGCGCCGGTGCCGCGTGATTCTGCACGAGCGACCCAGCGCACGGAATCCGTGAGATTGCGCGATCCGTCGTAGTCGGGCGCGGACGAGTCGCGCATTGCGCCGGTGATGACGATCGGCTTGTCGGTCGCCAGCAGCAGGTCATAGGCAAAAGCTGTCTCCTCGATTGCGTCGGTGCCCTGGACGATCACGACTCCGTCGACGTCGGCTCGACGCAACTGCTCGTCGGCCAGACGTGCAATCGAGAGCACCTGGCCGAAGCGCAGATGCGAGGCGGGAACCATGCCCCAGTCGATTACCTCGATCTCGGCAACCTCTGCGACCTCGGGGGCCAATGCGAGGATCGCGCCACCGTCCAGGACCGGGATGTTTCCGCCGGCCTCGGCACTCGGACGAGTGGCAATCGTGCCTCCGGTGAAGATGATCGAGACGTTTGTCACGGCGACGGCTGCTCCCGGTGCGTGATCGGCGCCGCGTCGTCGCCGTTTGCCGGCCCCGGCTGACCCGGCACGACCGGCGACAGAAGGTTCACGGCCCGGACGTCGCCACTGTCCTCGACGTAGTGAAGGGAAACAGGCGCGGTCAGCGAGCGACCTGTCAGCGCAACTGGATCCATGGCGTCAACAAGCCCGGTGGTGCTGAGCGGCGCCTCCGTCGTGGGCCGCGCGCGGAGGATCGAGCCAGCGGCAACGAGCAGGACGATGATCGCCGAGCCCGCGACGACCCACGACGTTCCGACCGAGTCGGCGATCGGGCCGACGATGATGATCGGCAGGAAGCTGGCGATGCTTACGAGCATGTTGAGCACGCCGAAGACGCGGCCGCGGACATCCGCCGGGAGCTCTTCCTGGAGCTGTGTCTGCGCTGGAACTGCCACGAACGAATATGCAATGCCTGCGGCAAAGGCCACGGCAATGACGATCGAGAGCAGCGACACCGCCAGCTGGATGTGGTTCATGATCGGCTGGACGAGGGACAGGGCGAGCAGTGTCACGCCGAGCAATACCAGGCCGCCCTCGATGCCGCGCCGTCGCGAAAAGTGCTTGCCGTAGACGTTGAGCACGAGGATGCCGAAGATCAGGCCCACGCCCAGCGGCAGGACGACGACCACGAAGTCGGTCTCTGCGAGGCCAAGCACCTGGGTCGCAAAGCCGGGTCCCAGAACTCCCAGGACTCCGATCAGCGACGCGGTCAGGGCCAGGTACGTCAGCGGCCAGAACACGTTCCGGTTGCGCACGATGAAGCGCACTCCTTCGGCAAGCTGGTCGAAGGTCGTCTTGAGGGCCCCGCCGGCCTCGCCCAGGCCCTCGCGTGGGTTATGGCCGCCTATGCGCGGGTTGTAACTCGGCAGCATCCAGCACAGCAAAGCTCCGATGAAATAGCTCGCGGCCACGAGTACGAGCAGGACCTGCTGGTTCGAGATCTTGACCACCAGCGGGCCGAGGAGGGCAAAGCCAAGGAAGAACGATGCCTGGAGCGTGACGATGTGCAGCGAGTTCGCTGGAAGCAGGTGCTTGCGCGGCACGACCACCGGGATCATCGCGATCTCGGCCGGGCCAAAGAAGGTCGACAGTGTCGAGATGACGGCTGTGATCAAACAGATGATCAGCACGTCCTGCGGCACGACCAGGAGAAGGAGGAACAGAGCGCCCCGCGCGGCGTTGGCGACGACGAGAATCAGACGTCTGTCGAGTCGGTCGACATAAACGCCGGCAATCGCGCCGAAGATGACCGCCGGCACCAGGAAGCTGAGGATCAGCAGGCTGACAGAGGTGCTCTTGCCGGTCAGTGCGAACACTTCTACCGTCAGTCCGAAGAGGACCATGTTGCCGCCGACCTGGGTGACGACCTGGGCTATCCAGAGCGACAGGAATTTGCGGTTGCGCAGAACCGCGACGGCCGACTCTTCCTGCTGGACTGCCGCCGTCACGCGCGCTCCTCGGCAGGCTCGGGGCCACGCTCGACGAAGTGCTTGAGCCGCCGTTCGAGCTGGCGTCGTTCGATCAGCACGCGATGCTGACAGCCATCGCACACGAGTCCGATATCGGCACCGACCCTCACCACCTGCCACCCGCTGCTACCGCATGGATGCGGCTTCGCGAGGGTAAGGCGATCACCGATCCGAAACTCGACCGGGGGGTTCATGAGCGTCCGCGCAAGGCAACGCCCACGGCGAACGTGCCGACGATAAGTGCCACGACGAGACCCAGTATGAGAAGAATGCTCGTCGGATCGGACTGGCTGGCGCCCGCAGCTGGGTTGCCGCTGCCCGACGCAGGGCGCGCCGTTTCGTGGACTCCGCCGATGGTTCCCTGAGTGGGCTGGACCGTGGCGGGCCCACCGGGCGGGGGCGGCAGGTAGGGCGACAGAGTCGGTGGTACGTCAAAACCCACCCAGTCTGGTGGCAGTGGTCCGGTAGCGCCAGGCTGCGGGCCAACGGGTGATTGAGGCGTCAAGCCAAGTGATTGGAACCACGCGCTGTTGAAGGCCTCGACATCGGAGCCCGTCGCTGCGCTGAACGCTTCGTCGTCGGACACGCCATTGGCGTAGCTCTTGACCAGATTCCAGAAGGTCTGATCGCCGTATGTTCGGATGAAGAAATCGACGGCCGCCACGGCCTCGCCGTAGGCGAGATAGAACTCCGATTGAACAGATGGGAACAACCCGGACAGACCGTCGAGCGGGATGAGAGTCTTGTTGGCCACGGCGTCGTTGACGAATCCCTGCCAGTAGCTCGTATAACCCTCGGATAGGTAGACCGCAGTTCCCTCGTCGAGCCAACGCGGCACGCCGTTATAGGGATTGTCGACGGCGCGGTGGAAGACAAGATGGGTCAGCTCGTGGCGGATCAGTGTGCCGGCGAAGGTCTCGGCTCCCTGATCGCTGGGGATCCAGACGTACATCGTGTCGATGTCCGGATGTGCCTCGCCCGCCACGTTCTCGCGATCCGGTGAGATCGCCGAGCGCATATCGTCCTCTGTGTTGTAGACGAACAGGTCGACGGGCTTGTCGAGCGTCACCCCAAGCAGCTGCGACGCCGTGTCAATCGCGCCGTTGGCGACGTCCGCGGCGGACTTACCGAATGCCTGATCACCGGCGTACCAGTGAACCACAACCTGATCCTCGGACAGCGTCTGCCACTGAAACCTGTTGTCCTGGAACACGCCCTGGGCCACCGGGCCGAGGCTCGTTCCACCGTCGCTGTTCGTGGCACGGAACTGGAAATCGAAATGCGTGTTGGGTGCCGTGATCCCCGGGGAAAGACAGGCACATTCGGCGGAGGAGGCAATGTCGATATCGGCCTGCGCTTGGTACTCATCGTTGATTTGCACGCCGGAGTTGAGGATCACGGTCGTGGGGTTGCCTTCGAGATGGATCAGTACGTCAACTGACTGGATGTCGTCGCCGTCAATGGTCGAGCTGAAGGTCAGCTGCTGACCGAGCTCGGCGGTGACCGAAGGCGTCCCGAACGCTGGTCCCGCTGCTCGAACAGATGCGGGCGCGAGGAAGACACAGGTCAGCGCCATGCCAACGGCGCAGGAAATGAACATCGCCGTGCGGCTCATTGGCCGCTCCCCGTCCCCGGCGCCCATTGCATGCCCGCATACCTGATGAGTCCCACGCCAGATTGAAGCGCGCCCTGCAGGCCGTTGCGCGACAAAGCCCACGACTGGTCATAGGAAACCGGGATCGCCGGAACCTCCTGGGTCAGGATCTCTTGCGCCTGGCTGTAGAGGGCGGTCTGGGCATCGACATCCGTTGTCGCAGCGGCCTGCGCGATCAGGTCGTCGTAACGCGCGTTGCTCCACTTGCCGGTATTGCTCGTGCTGCCCGTCTCGAGCAGCAGGCCGAGGAAGTCATGGGCGTGCGGGTAGTCGGCGATCCAGCTCAGCGCCCACAAGGTGGGCGTTCGTGAGTTGGCGACGAGGCCAAGGTAGTCCTCGAAATCGAGCGCCTCGACGTCAACCGTGACGCCAAGGTTGTCATGCAGCTCCTTGGCGACGGTTTGCTCGTATCCGACGCCGTACGTCGCCAAGGTCACGGCCGGGAAGTTCTGCCCGTTGGCGAAGCCGGCCGCGGCCATCAGCGCTTGCGCGTCAGCGACGTTGTAAGCGGGGCGGTGGTCCTGGCCGTCGCCCCCTTGGACGCCCGGCGGGACCATTGACGTGGCCGGTGTTCCGCCAGCCAAGGTAACGACCCTGTTCCAATCGACTGCCTCGGCGAAGGCTCGTCTGACGTTCGAGTCGTCGAACGGGGCGATCGTCGTGTTAAAGCCGTAATACGACAGCCCAAAGCTATCCGTCTGGCGCAGCTGAGGTCCCAGGTTCGCGTCGTACGAAATCCATGAGGCGTCGCCTGAGCCGATCGAGGTGTAGTCCAGCTGGTCCTGGTCGAACAGCTGCGCGCCGCTCGTCCCGCCGTAGTCGGTCACCAGATCAATGTTCGCCAGCGCGGGTGTGCCGGCCCAGTACTGCGGATTGGCCGCCAGGTGGATCGTGCCATCGCTCGGAGCGGTAGGAATGTAAGCGCCCGAGACGACCGTGGGCGGTGTCGACTGGATCTCGCTGACGATCGACGGCGGCACGACCGCGAGCGACGGCGACGCGGTGACCGACAGGAAGTACGAAGCCGATCGGCGCAGGTCCACGATCACGCGGTCGCCGTCGGCATGCAGGCCGACCGCGCTCGCGTCGGCCTTGCCCTGTTGATAGTCGGTGGCTCCTTGAACGTCGGCCAGCAGGCTGGCCAAGGCTGACGGGTTCTGTGGATCGATGAGACGGAGCCAGCTGTCGACGACGTCCTGGGCGGCGATCGGCGTGCCGTCGCTGTACGCGGCGCCGGGCCTGAGCTGGAACGTGATTCGCTGGCCACTGTCATCGACTTGCCAGGTCCGCGCCAGGTCGGGCCGCACGTTGCTGTCCGCGTCGAACGCCGTTAGCCCGTCGTAGACCTGCGCCAGGACACTGGCGGTGCCCGAGTCACTTTGGCGCGCCGGGTCCCATGTGTACACGTCGCTCGAGCCGATGCGAGCATCCGCAGCGCCAGTGTCCTGGCCTGCAACGGGCACGCAGGCGGCAATGACACCGAGAGCGGCGAAGACGGTGAGGAGCGCCCAGACCGCGGCGCGCGGCGCGGCAATACGACGCTGTAAAGACACGGGCGGCAAGTCTACCGGTGGTGGCCGGCGATCGCGACGTGAGCCGTCACGCAGCTAGGATTGCCGCGGTGCTACTCTCGATGAGGGCCATCAGAACAGGCCGTGCCGTGACGGCGGAGCTCGAGGGGGCGCATTTGGAAATCGAATCCGACCTGCGAGTTGCGTCGGACAGGATCCTGAGATCGCTCGAGCAACTTGACGTGCTGGAGAGCGAGAAGCGCACGCTCAAGCCGGACAGCCCGCGCTTCCAGACGCTGGCCAAGGAGATCGAGCGCCTGGCCGCCGACATCTTTGCCCAGAGCCATGCCCAGCAAAATCTCGGCGAGAGAGCCAGAGAGCAAACCGCGCGAACCGGCATTGAGCTCCCGCCGATCGTCGAATCCCAGGTTCATCGTGACCTGTCGGCCATCCTCGCCGAGTGGCGCGATGCCGAACGACGCCTGCAGACGGCGAGCGTGGACAGTGCGGAGCGTGCACTTGCGGTTGCCGATGTCGACCGACTTCGAGAGGAATACCAGGCCGCCTACTCAGCCAGCGAACGCAAGAAAAGCACCGACTGACCACAATGGTGGCATGACCACCGTCGACCAGGAGGCGCTGCGACAACGCCTCACGCCCCTCCAGTACGCAGTAACCCAGAACGCCGAAACGGAACGCGCCTTCACGGGCGTCTATTGGGACAACCACGAGGACGGCACGTATCGCTGCGTCGTGTGCCATGAGCCGCTATTCGATTCCGGAACGAAGTTCGAGTCGGGGTCCGGCTGGCCGTCCTTCTACGACGTGCTGACCAAGGGACGCGTCAAGGAGAAGCGCGACTTCTCGCACGGGATGCTCCGGACTGAGGTCCTGTGCGCCAACTGCGGAGCGCACCTGGGCCATCTATTCCCCGACGGCCCAAACCCAACAGGTATGCGCTACTGCATCAACTCCGCCTCACTCGAGTTCGAGCCGCGCGCAAACGAGTAGCGCGGAGCTTGGCACCAAGTTGCGACGTCAGGCGGCCGTCGCAATTCCGCGGGCGCATAGCCATCGATGTATGGGGCTAGGCTGATCGCGTGAGCAAGCAGCGGCCTGGAGACGCACCGGAGTCGGGCAGCCCCCTTGGTATGCGATTGCCGCTCGACGATTGCGACGAGCGTTGGCAGATCCAGGACTCCGTTGTTGACTGGTTCGTGCGCGGAATTGCCGTCCTTGAACCGGTGGAGAGCGGCGGCCTGGGCCCGCCACGAGGGAAGTCGCTCGAACGACGCCGCGCGTGGCACACCTGATCCGGGGCCGCGCCCTTCGCTAACCGATCGCGCGCCTCGCTCGCATGTCAATCCACCACGCCGCGGCAAACGCGGCAACTCCGACCGCGGCCATGATGGCAACACCCACAGCACGCAGGTCCGGCGGCAGATACATGGCCAAGAACCAGAGCCGAGTATCCGAACCCGACAGGATGATCAACGCCGGCACCAAGGACTGTGGGAACAGGGCAAGGCAGCCGATCAGGATGGCGATCCACGCGCTGACGGGCAGGCGCTTCCGGTCGTGTGGTCTCTGGCGAGAAACGGGCGCCGGTCGGGCGCGCAGTCGCTCCAGCACTTCTGGCCCGCGGCGCGACAGGCGACTGGCGGCAACGGTACCCAGCGCCCACGCGGCAAGCACGCCGGTCGCCAAACCAACCGGGATCCCCAGCCAGACCACCAGGCCGCCGGTCTGAGCCGTCGCGGCGACGACGAGTAGCGGCGGAATCGCAGCCAAGGGTGAGAGGAACGTGAGCAAAACGCCCTGGAGGAAATACGCGTTGGTCGTGCGTGGATCGTCGCCCAGATCGAGCGGATCACCACCGCGGCGCTCGGGCAAGGGCGCCGGCGCGACGATGCCGACCAACACGATCAGACCCGCCGCCGCACCGGTGATTGCCGGCAATGCAGCCAGAACCCAGGGCCACGCCCACGCCTGATCACTCAGAGCTGTCGCAACTAAGGTCGCCACAATCCCCAGCAGGCCAAAGATGGCGATCCAGTTCAGCTGCCGCGCGCGCACGTCGCTCCTCGCCGCGGCTGGGGCCATCAGGGTCGTCCAGATCGACGTGCCGTCCATGCCGTAAACATTGGCGGTCGTGGTCGAGGCCAGAACAACGATGGCGAGCCCGGCAAACGGCCAGAGGATGGTCGTGCCAAAAAGGCCCGGAAGGAGGGTCAGGATCCCTGACGCCCACAAGGCGGAGCGAATTTCGACTCGACGTCGTGGATCCCTGCTCCACGATGCTGCCTCGCGCCGGGCAGCCGCACCGAAAACGCTTGACGGCCACAGCCCGTCGATGATGCGAACCCACGACGCTCGACGGGGAGTGTCGGCGACAGATGCGCTCGTCAATCGCTGCGTTATCAGTGCACCCCACATCCGAACCAATGCCGCCAGCGCGATCGCCATCAAGGCGATAACGGCAATCGCCAGCAACCAGTCCCCGCGGACCGCGGCACTGGTCGCAACGACGGCCCAGCCGCTCGGCAGGAACTCGGCGACGTCGCCGATAGCCGCAAACGACAACCCTGACCCGCCCGGCGACGCGGAAATGGCCGCGATCGGAATCCATATCCAGATCAGCGCTATCAGCAGGCCGCGCTGAAACCCGGCGAGCTCAAGGCCGACCCGCGTGGACATGGCGCGCCCCGTGAGCAGGAGCACCACCTTGGATATGGCAATTAGAAGGGCAAGGCTCAGCGCTGCCGCAACGACGGCTGCCAGCACGGCTGCGGGGCCCCCTGGAGCGGCCGCGACAATTACTCCCATCTCCGCCACGAGAGTCACTGCCGGAAGGACACCGACGGCTGCCGCGATCAGGAGCCCACGAGCGAGGCGACCAGCGGATATTGGCATCAGCGCAAATTGCTCAGGCCGCAATGGGTCAGCGCCAGTCAGGGAGATCAGGACCCAGGCAAGAAGCCACGCTCCGTAAGCCGTCGCGAGCATGTCCCACGCATTGGTCGCGTCGATGCTCAGGCCTAAGTTTGCTGTCCACAAAGCCGCGATGCCGCCGACGAACGCACCGAGCCACAGATACGTCGCCTGACCGCCCCGCAACGAATGACGCAGCTCGGTGAGCTTGAGGCCGATCAGGAGCGCAGCCACGACAGGCCTTCCTGGACGTGCACGTTTTCGCCGGCAAGGTCGACGAAGACAGATTCGAGGTCGCGCCCCTTGCGCACCTCGTCGATCCTTCCCGCCGCGCGCACTTGCCCGGCCGCCATGATTGCCACGTGGGAGCAAAGGCGCTCGACGAGTGCCATGACGTGGCTCGAAAAGATGACCGCTCCTCCGCCATCCACGAAGTCGCGCAGAATCGATCGAACGATGCGCGCCGAGATTGGATCGACTCCCTCGAATGGCTCGTCGAGCACCAGGAGCTTTGGATCATGGATGAGCGCCGCCGCCAGGCCAATCTTCTTGCGCATCCCGGTCGAGTACTCAACGACAAGCGTGGATTCGGTGTCCGCCAGCTCGAGGACGGAGATGAGCTCGCGCGTGCGTTGCTCCACGACGCTCGCCGGCAGTCCGTGCAGCAGGCCCACATAAGTAAGCAGCTCGCGTCCGGTCAGCCGCTCTGGCAGCGATAAACGGTCCGGCAGAACGCCAATACTCGCTTTCGCTGAGGCTGGATCCGCCCATACATCGGCGCCAAAGATCCGCGCCGTTCCAGCATCAGGGCGAAGCAACCCAACAGCCATCATCAGCGTGGTCGTCTTTCCGGCTCCGTTCGGCCCAACCAAGCCGTAGAACGACCCTGCGGGTACGAACAAGCGAACGTCGTCGACCACCAGGTGCGGCCCGAACGATTTCGACAGTCCGATGAGCTCGAGGGCGGCCGAGCTGTCCGTCGGATTCATCCGACGACCCTTCCCGGACGCCTCGGCACACAGGCGAGCATCC
>DATBFJ010000110.1:0-4710 GCA_036558545.1 Candidatus Limnocylindrales bacterium | reverse complement strand
CTGGGCAAGCGGGTTAACCACCGGCCCCACGAGCTGTCGGGCGGCGAGCAGCAACGCGTGGCAATTGCTCGTGCGCTGGCCAATCACCCCGATCTGCTGCTGGCCGACGAGCCCACCGGTCAGCTCGACTCACGGACGGGCCGTGGCATCATGGAGATGCTCCAGAACGTCGTCCGCAGCGAAGGGGTGACGGCCATCGTGGCGACCCACGACGTGACGCTCATCGACCTCGCGGACCGAGTTATCGAGTTGAGCGACGGGCACGTCGTGGGTCACACCCCCGAGGGATCCGTTTAGGCGGCTGGGCGCGTTATCTGCGTGTGAAGGTATGCCTTGAACGGGATACCGAGATAGCCCTTGACCGGGTGAATCGAGACGCCGTGCTTGGTAGTCAGGGCACTGATCGCCTTGCCGTCACCGATGTAGAAGCCGACATGCTGGTTGGCACCCCAAACGACAAGGTCGCCGACCTTGGGCTTGGTCTTGCTGACGAGACCGCGCTGCTTGAACCAGTTGTAGTAGCCGGCAACGCTGCGATAGCCGCCGATGCGATCCTGCATGGTGTTTTCATGGAACGTGAACCAGATGAGGCCTGAGCAATCGAATGTGCTTGGGCCGGTGGCGTAATGCACCCACTGGTCACCGAGCTTGGCGTGAATGGTTGCGTAGAGCTTGTCGTACTCGGTCTTGCCGGTCGCAGCGGCCGTGACCGGTGCGCTGATCTGAAAGAGAGCGGCCAAAACGACCGCCAAGAGTCCAACTCGAGTGGCATAAGCACGAATCGAACGCATACAGGTCCCTCCAACCAGTCGTTCGCGGCACGGCTCCTGCTGGGGCGCAATTTCTCGTACCGGAGTCCGACCAAGGTGCGCCTTGCGCAGCGGACGGGCAATGGCACGACAGGGCTACACGGCATAGCCCCGTGTCACTGTGCGCAAAAGCGCCACTTTCCATCAGCGCTGGCGTCTGCGGGTGCTTGAGCCACCGGCTGATCTATCCGACGCGACCCTCGCTGCCGCGATCAGCGCTGCGTACGGACCGATCAGTTCGCTGACCTTTCTGCCGCTTGGTCACGATGCAAACGCATGGGTCTACGCGGCTCGAAGGGACGTAGGACGCGAGCTCTTCGTCAAGGTGCGCCTGGCGATAACCAACGAGGCCGCACTGGTCGTGCCCCACCATCTTGCTGCGCTAGGGATCGACGGAGTGATCGCTCCGCTCGCGACGATCGGTGGCGGATTGTGGACGAGCGCGGCGCGCTATGCGGTGATCGCCTATCCATTCTTGCGCGGCGCGACAGCGATGGACACGGGGATGAGCGAGGAGCAGTGGAGGAGCTACGGAAGGTTGCTCCGCGCGATCCATGGCGCACCAGTGGGCAAAGACTTAGCCCGGTTGCTGCGCCACGACTCGTTCAGCCCGGATGGTGCCCGGAGCGTCCGGAACCTCGACGAGTTTCTCCAGGCAGCAAGACAGGTTGATCAGCCACGCGCTTCTGTCGCCCAGTTCTGGCGCGACAACCGTGGCCTGATCGAACACATCCTCTCCACCGCGGAGCAACTTGGCAGTGAGCTGGCGCGAACCGCTCCTTCGCTCGTGCTGTGCCACGCCGACATCCACACCAACAACGTACTCGTGGCCGAGGACGGTCGAATCTGGTTTGTCGACTGGGACGAAACGATGCTCGCGCCGCGCGAGCGCGACCTGATGTTCGTGATAGGTGGCATCCATCACTCGTTCGTTGATGACCGCCAGACGCGACTTTTCCTGGATGGCTACGGCCCGGTCGACGTGGATCCCGACGCGCTCGCTTTCTACCGCTATTCATGGGCGATCAGCGATATCGCCTCGTATGGCGAGCAGGTCTTCCTGCGCCGTGAGCTCGGCTCCAAGAACCTCGCCGAGGCGGTGAGTCGGTTCCACAGCCTGTTCGAACCCGGCAGCATCGTCGACATCGCGCTCGGCTCCCGGTCGCGCGGGTAGCATCCGCGGATGCCCGCACCAGTCATCAACACGCCGGAGCACCTTGAGCACCGGATCAAAACGCCAGACGGCCGGACCCTGGCCGTGGCGGAATGGGGCGATCCGAACGGGATCCCGTTCATCTCGATGCACGGCACACCGGGCGGCCGAATCACGTATTGGGAGGATCCCACGCTCTACGCGCGCCACGGCTTGCGGCGCCTGACGTATGACCGTCCGGGCTACGGCGAGTCGACGCGTCTGAAGGGTCGAACGGTCGCCGACGTGGTGATTGACGTTGAGGCGATAACCGCCGCGCTCGGAATTGACCGCTTCGTCGTCGCCGGCGGATCCGGTGGTGGGCCGCACTGCCTGGCCACCGCGGCACTGATGCCGGATCGGGTCATTCGCTGCCTTGCCGAGGTTTCGATCGCGCCTTACCCCAGCGAGGGCCTCGACTGGCTGGACGGCATGACGCCGGGCAACGTCGCCGAGTTCGAGGCCGCGATTAAGGGCGAGGAGTTCCATAGGGCAATCGCCGAGCCTGACCGCGCGAGCATGCTCGAACGCCTGGCAGAAGGACGTGAGGACTTCCTTGGTGACGATTACATCGTCTCCGAGGCCGACGTTGCACAGCTGCGCAAGCACATGTCCCGAGTGGCCGATCAATTCAACAATGCGCTCGCGCCCGGCGTGGACGGGTGGGTCGACGACGTGCTGGCGTTCGTCCAGCACTGGGGATTCGACGTCGAATCGATTCGCGTCCCTACGGCCGTGAAATTCGGCCGGACGGACAACCTGGTTCCGCCAGCGCATGGAGATTGGCTGTCGGCACACATACCAGGCGCCATCGTCGATGCCCACCAAACGGCCGGGCACACGGGTGACGACGCCGACGTGGATCGCGTGCACGCCTGGCTTTCCGGCGAAAGCAGCGACCTATCAGGGACCGCATAGGCGACTCACAGCCACGGGCGGCAACATCTCCAGATGTTGACCAGACGCCGCGCGCTTGTCGGCACCGTCGCAGTCCTCCTCCTCGCAGGTGCCGCCGGCGCAGCCGGCGTCTGGTACTTCTTTTCCGGGCACGCTCCCGGCTCAGCGTCGATCGACCAGGCCGCCAACGTCGTTGCGTCTGGCGATCCGATCGCGAGCAGCGGAACGGGCAATTCGACGGGCGACCTCAATGGCACCTGGAACGTGGACACGTCAATCGGCTCGTACAGCGACTTCACGAGCACGTGGGCAGGATTTCGCGTAGAAGAAGTGCTCTCGAACATCGGCAACAACACGGCCATTGGCCGAACGCCGAACGTTTCGGGAACTCTTACGCTCAACGGACAGACACTGAGCGCTGCCTCGATAAGCGTCGACCTGACCTCGATCACAAGCGATCAGCCGCGTCGCGACCCGGCTATCCAGCGAACGCTGGAGACGAGCACGTACCCGATCGCCACGTTCGATCTGACTCAGCCGATCAGCCTGCCCCAGGCGCCAGCCGAAGGCGTCACCTACAACGTGACAGGCGTGGGCAACATGACGGTCCACGGAGTGACCAAGCAGGTCACCGTCGCCCTCCAGGCCGAGCTCAAGAACGGTGTCATCGTCGTGGTCGGGTCGACTCCCTTCAGCTTCGCCGACTACGAAATGACTGCCCCTGCTGCTCCCGTTGTTCTGTCCGTGAGCGACAGCGGCACGATCGAGTTTCAGCTCTTCCTTACGAGGCCGTAGCCAGCCTCATACCGTTGCGGCTCCTGTGCTCTAACGTGGCCTCCAGTGGCCGCACTGAGTCCATCTTCTGACGTCGTTCTCTTCGTCGTAAGCATCGTTGCCGGCCTGCTCGGCGCCCTCGGCGGCGTGGGTGGTGGTCTGATCATCGTCCCGGTGCTGACGCTGTTCCTGGGCGTCGACATCCACCTCGCTGCCGGCGCAAGCATCGTCGCCGTGATCGCCACCAGCTCCGGAGCGTCCGTGGCTTTTCTGCGCGAGGGCTGGGCCAACGTCCGCATCGCAATGTTTTTGCAGATCGCCACGGTCGTTGGAGCGATGGTCGGCGCTCTCGTCGCGCCCAACGTCCCTACTCAGATCCTGCTCCTGACACTGGGCATCGTTCTGCTCATGTCAGTGGTTATGCAAGTAGCCCGCCTCGCCGAAGAGCCAAGTGGCGAGACCTCCGCCTCTCCCGACCGGTGGCGCCTGGCGGGCACCTACTACAGCGTCCGGCTGGCGAGGATGCTCGACTATCGGCCGCGCAGGGTGGGGGCTGGTTTCGCCGTGATGGGGGTTGCCGGCGTCATCTCCGGCCTGCTCGGAATCGGCTCCGGCGCATTGAAGGTCCTGGCCATGGACGGCATCATGACGCTGCCCATGAAGGTGAGCTCTGCGACGAGCAACTTCATGATTGGCGTGACGGCCGCGGCGTCAGTCGGAATTTACGTCGCGCGTGGCTTCGTCGATGCGACCCTCGTCGCGCCGGTCACCCTGGGCATATTGATCGGTGCCGTCGCTGGCGCACGGATCCTGCCACGGCTGACCAACCAGCACGTCCGCGTGGTGTTCATCCCCGTGCTCCTGCTGATCGCGGTGGAGACACTGCTGCGTGGCCTTGGGGTGTCGGTGTGACGGATCAACGATTTGAGCGCTCCATGGCAATCCTGCTGGCGGTTGGCGTTGCGGCCAGTGCACTGCTGGTCGCGCTCGGGTTTCTCGCTTCGTTGGTCGTCGGCTGGACAGGTTCGCTTGCCGGCG
>DATBFJ010000109.1:0-8568 GCA_036558545.1 Candidatus Limnocylindrales bacterium | reverse complement strand
CGCTCTGCCAAATCTGCCTGCGCGCCCCTGCCCAGCGCGATGACGGCGACGGCGCGCAGGCCGAGTGCAACGGCCGCACCGTGCGCCAGGGAGTAGCCACTCTCAACCTCCAGCGCGTGTCCAAGCGTGTGCCCGAGGTTGAGTTTGCGCCGCTCCCCCGACTCGAATGGATCACGGTCCACGATCTCAAGCTTGACGCGCACCGCTCGCTCGGTCATCGCGAACGTAGCCGCCGCGTCGGAGCCATCGACGGCATCGACGCCGCGCTTCTCGACAAGCTCCCACAGCAACGGGTCGCCGATCAGCCCAGCCTTGAGGCACTCGGCAATTCCATTTCGGCGGCTGTCGATGGGCAACGACGCGAGCACATCCGCATCGTCGACGATCGCACATGCAGGCCAGAACGTACCTACACCATTCTTCGCAGCAGGCAGGTCGACGGCGACCTTGCCTCCAATGGCTGAGTCGGCCTGGGCAAGCCACGTCGTTGGAACGTTGACCAGGGGAATGCCCCGGCGGTGTAGCGCCGCGGCCAGGCCTCCAAGATCGCCGATGGTTCCGCCGCCGACTACCACCAGCGGATCATCGCGCTCGACCTGCAGCTCACTGAGCCACGCCAGCAACTCCTCGAGGCGAGCCATCGTCTTGACCTGCTCGCCGCCGTCCATGACGCACATCGGCCGATGTGCGAATGCGTCACCGACGAGAGGATTGGCATTGAGTGCGACACGGTCGGCGATTACGACCGGGATTCGCGAACCCACGACGTCGCTGATCACCTCGGTCGAGAGACGACGGCCCATCAACAACCTGCCGCGCTCAGGCCCAAACGGGACGTGCCGAGCGAATCGCGCGTCGAGCAGCGGTCGCCAGCCAGAGCGGCACGCCGCGAGGGCGATCACTTCGTCGGCGACGATTTCTGCAGCGCGACTCGAATCGATGACCGCGTCGACCGCCGCGTATTCCGCCGCCCTTGCTTCGCGCGTCCGCTCCAGCCCACCCTCGAGATCGCCTGTCAGCAATGGCCGCGGCGTTTCGGCGTCTGCCAGGAGCCGAGCTGCCAGCTCCGGAATTGGAGTCTCAAGTCGGACTCGAACGCCATGCTCCATCAGGAGCCACCTGTTCAGTGGATCGACAAAAGTGCCTCCACCGGTTGAGATCACCGACGCTTTTGATTTGATCGCTATCGAAACGGCGTGCCGTTCGATTTCTCGGAGCTTTGGCTCGCCATCCTCGGCCAGCACCACGTGAGGACGACGGCCGTCAAGACGGGCAATTTCGTCGTCGATGTCGACGAACGCACGACCGAGCCGCCGAGCAACAAGGCGACCGACAGTCGTCTTTCCTGCACCGGGAAGGCCCGTTAGGACGATGCCGTCAGACATCCGCACCAGACCCCAGCTCAGCCGCCAACGCATCGGCCATCACGCGTATGACGTCGTCCGAAACCTCGATGCCAAGCCAGGCCTCCAGGCTCCGCCAACCCTGGCCAAGTAGTACGCCCGCTCCGGCGCGCGCCTCGAGACCGCGCATCCTCGCCTCGTGGACCAGCCGTGTGGGGCTCGGGCGATAGACCAGGTCGAGCACTGCCAGGTTCTGATGCAGCAGCCGGCCGTCGAGCGGTGATTCGTCCGTATCAGTGCCCACGGGGGTCGCATTGACCAGGATTTCGGCGTCCTCGATCAGCATTCGCAGGTTTGTCCACGTGACCGCGCCGCCCGTTCCTGATCGCGAGACGCGGGTAATACCGGTAACTTCGAGTTGCTCGAGCGCGAGTGCGACAGCGCCCGCGGCGCCGCCTGCGCCCAGGATCACCGCGCGGCGTGGTGAGTCGCGCAGCTTGCGGACTTCGTCAGCTATCGCCGGAATATCCGTGTTCGTGCCGAGCAAGGCGCCCGCTCGTTTCACGATCGTGTTGACGGCTCCTGCGCGCTCGGCGAGCTCGTCAACGCCATCGACCATATCGAGCACGGCCGTCTTGTATGGCACGGTGACGTTCGCGCCGAGGAACTCTTCGTTGCGCAACTGGTCTACGGCGGCGGGCAGCTGGTCGGCCGTGACGTCAGCCAGCTCGTAGCGATGGTCGAGGCCGAGCGCGGCGAATGCTGCCATGTGCATCGCGGGGGATGCCGAATAGCTGATGTGCTCTCCCAGCAGCAGGACCGTTGCCACGGTCAGTGCGGCCGCTTTTCGCGCCGCCGGCGCCGCGCGACGGCGGCGCGCAAGTCGCCGATCGTGTCTCCCCCGAAGCTGGTCAAAAGGGCGTCGGCGAGAACCAGCGCGGTCATTGCCTCGCCCACGATTGCCGCGCGCGGCATGATTGCAACATCACTTCGTTCGATGTGCGCGCGGCCGCTCTCGCCAGTCACGATGTCGACAGAGTCGAGCGGTTTGCGCATCGTCGGCACCGGCTTGACCGCGGCGTGGACAACGATGGGCATCCCATTGCTCATGCCGCCCTCGATGCCGCCGGCGCGGTTCGTGCCTCGCTCCCATCCGACGCCCTCTGACAGGACAGCGTCATGCGTGTTGCTGCCACGGCGAGCGGCGACATCGAAGCCGGCGCCAATGCCAACCGCTTTGACCGCCGGAATTGCCATCAGGGCTCCCGCCAGGGCACCATCGAGGCGAGTGTCCCACTCGGCTGCAGAACCCAGGCCCATGGGAAGGCCGGTCGCGACCACCACGAAGGCGCCGCCGATCGAGTCGCCCTCGCCCGCCGCACGATCGATCTCCTGGATCATCAGAGCCTCGGCCGCGGGATCTGGACAGCGCAACGGACCTGGTGATCTCAAGTCCGCCGCCGGCCAGCCGGCGGGAACGCACTCGAGCGCGTCCTGCGCGTCGGGATATGCCCGAATCGGACCGATCTGCTCGACGAAACTCCAGATCTGGACGCCGACTGTCGCCAGGAGTTGACGGCACACGGCGCCGGCCAGAACTCGAACTGCCGTTGAACGAGCCGACGCACGCTCGAGGACATCTCGGACATCGTCTGCGCCGTACTTCACCGCGCCAGCGAGGTCGGCGTGCCCAGGCCGCGCCAAGGTGACGGCTTTGGGTCGGCCGCGCGCGGGCAATGCCTCGGCCGTCATGCGGTCCTTCCAGTTCTCAAAATCGCGGTTCTCGATGCGAAAGGCCAACGGCGAACCCAGAGTCTGACCAAAGCGGATGCCGCCCATCCACACCACGCGATCCTGCTCGATGAGCATCCGCCGACCGCTGCCGTAGCCGTGCTGGCGTCGGCGCAGGTCGCGGTTCACGTTCGCCGTCGAAATCCTGAGTCCGTAAGGCAGTCCTTCGAGCACGCCCGAGACGGCAGGGCCATGTGATTCACCGGCGGTCAGCAGCCGCAGACGCCTCACGCGAGGGCACCGATTGACCGCGCATCGCTCCAGAACGAGGGATATGACACGGCGACGCAATCGGGATCGTCGAGCTCGACGCTGCGCGCCACCCCGGCCCACGCCGCAACAGCCAATGCCATCGCGATTCGATGATCGCCGTGAGTGGTGATTTGCGCATCCTGCGGGGTGCCGCGGCGAATACGCCAACCGTCGGGAAGCTCCTCGAAGTGAGCACCGGCAGATGTCATCGCAGCGCCGATGGCGGAAATGCGATCCGACTCCTTGACACGGAGCTCGCCTGCACCCCGTACTACGCTCGTCCCGTCCGCACCAGCCATCGCGACGGCGAGCAGCGGCAGCTCGTCAATCAGCGGCGCGATGTCTGTACCCGTCAGAGTCACGGCCTTTAGCGGTTCGCCGCCGCGCACGTGAATCGCGCCGATTGGCTCGCCTGTGTCGTCCGAGTAGACCTCGTTTAGGCGAACTCTCGCACCCATCGCTTGCAGGACCTTCACCAGCGCTGTTCGCGTGGGGTTCAGGCCAACGTCGTCGATCGTAATTGCGGCGTCGGCGTGGAGCGCCCCAGCGATTAGCCACGCCGACGCCGAGGAAAAGTCCCCAGGAACGTGAATATCAAAAGAGCGCAAAGCGCTCGGACCATTGATCGTGATCGTCGAAAGTCCGTCCGTGTCTGTTGATCGCTGAATGTCGGTGCCCAGGGCACGGAGCATCCGTTCGGTGTGGTCGCGCACCACGCCAGGAACGGTGACGGACGTCGTTCCGTTCGCGGCCAAGGCAGCAAACGACATCGCCCCGACCAGCTGCGCACTTGCCACTTGCAGCTCCACGTGAGCCGGCCGCAGCGGCCGCCGGCCTCGCACGATGATCGGAGCGCGGCCGTTCGTGAGCACGATCTCCGCACCCATTTGACGGAGCGGTTCGGCGACGCGCGCCATCGGCCGGCGGCTCAGCGACTCGTCGCCGACGAGCGTTGCCTGCCCCGAACCCGAGGCCGCCACACCGGTGAGGAGACGCATCGAAGTTCCAGAGTTGCCGCAATCGGCGATGCCCGGGCCAAGCTGAGCAATGGCGCCGGGACTTCCGCCGCCGGCGACTTCAATGACGACCGCGTTGCCGTCGCGGACTGCACTCAGTGAGGCGCCGAGCGAGTTGAGCGCGCCGATCGTCGACCACACGTCCTCGCCCGGCTCGCGCAACGAGATCCGGGATTTGCCGTTGGCCAGTGCGGCGCAGATCAACGCGCGGTGCGAGATCGACTTGTCGGATGGCACAGTGAGCGAGCCGCGCAGCGCGGCAGCCGGTCGGAGTGCGTCGGACGCGGCGACTGTCATGCCGTGGTGATGACCTCCTCGCGTTTGGCCGCGGCGTGGCGTCGCTGCATCTGACGAGATGCCTTGAGCACGGCGGACATCACCTGCTCCAGCTCTTCACCGTCCAGCGCGCCGCCCTCCATCGTTCGTGCTCGGTCGATCAGGGAGTGCTCTCGCTGCGGGTCATGCCCGTTGCCGCTCGTACCCTTGGCCTCAGAGATCGCCAGCGCGAGCTGAGCGCGCTCGTCAACCAGGCTGAGGAGGTTCTCGTCGATATCGTCGATGCGTTCGCGCATCTCTTCGACGCTGGGCGGAATGGATGCCGCCCGTCGTGCGCGAGCCGACGAACCGCGTTTCAGGAACTCCAACCGGCGGAGCTCGTCCATCAGCGCCCCGAACTCCGGGAAGGAGAGCGACTGGTCACCATCCGACCGGGCGTGTGGCGGATCCGGGTGCACCTCGACGATCAGTCCGTCTGCGCCAACAGCAGCGGCGCCCAGGCTCATCGGGCCTACCAACGATCGCTTGCCCGTGCCATGGGACGGATCGACAACGATTGGCAGGTGCGTCATCTCACGCAGAACAGGAACCGCTGATAGATCGAGCGTGTTGCGCGTCGCGCGCTCGAACGTGCGGATGCCGCGCTCGCACAGGATGACGTTGGCATTGCCGGCTGAAAGGACGTACTCCGCGGCCATCAGCCACTCGTCGATCGTTGCGCCGAAGCCACGCTTGAGCAATACCGGAGTCCGCCCCTGCCCCGCCGCGCGCAGCAGCGTGAAGTTGTGCATATTGCGCGAGCCGATCTGGATGATGTCGACGAATTCCTCGAAGACCTCCATCTGGCTCGCGTCCGTCATCTCGGTCACGATCGGCAGCCCCGTCTTCGTCCGCGCCTCCGCGAGCAGCTCGAGACCCTCCTCGCCCAGGCCCTGGAACGCGTATGGCGAAGTCCGCGGCTTGAAGGCCCCGCCGCGCAGCACGTGCGCACCCTCACGCTTCACCAGGGCGGCCGTCTCGAAGAGCATCTCCGGAGACTCCACCGAACAGGGACCGGCCATGACCACGAGCGGCGCACCCGCGCCAATGGGCGTGCCGCGGACCGTGATCCGGGTACGGTCGCGTTGGTGTTCGAGGCTGGCGAGTTTGTGCGGTGCGGTGACGCGGATCGCCTGCTCGACACCCGGCATCGTGCCAACATGCGCGACGCGGTCGATATCGATGCCGACGATGCCGATGATCGTCCGCTCCTGGCCCTCGCTGACAAATGTCTCGAGGCCCTCAGCGCGGACAAGTGCACAGACAGCGTCGATCTCCTCCTTTGCCGCACCGGCCTTCATCACCACGATCATCAGAGCTGCCCTTTCCCGGAGATTTGCCGTTTCCGAAGTAACAAAAAACGCAGTCGCCTTGCGGCGCCTGCGTTGGCGGGCACGAGTCATCTTGCTGCCGAGACAATCTCGGCGGCCTCGTACCCGCTAGGCGTAATACCAGTTGTGCTGGGTCATCAGGCCGCGCAGCATACGCGCCTTTCTGGCGCTGTCAAACGGTCTTGACCCAGAACCGCAGCTTTTCGCCACGTTGGTCCTCGAGCATTCCGCCGTTCGCTTCGATGACTTTGCGCGAGGGCACGTTCGTCACGTTGCACGTCAGGAGAGCAGGGTTGATTCCCAGACTTGCCGCGATGGGTAGCGCATCGTGGAGCATCTGGGTGGCATACCCGCGCCTGCGCATCGACGGTCGGACGTCGTAGCCGATGTGACCGCCCGCCTCGAGCAATGCCGGCGTCAGTCGGTGGCGGATGTCGAGCCGGCCGATCCACTCGTCAGCGTCGACGAACCACAGAAGCGTGTCCGGCACCCATCCGTCGGGTCGACGTCCTTGCTCTTCGGCTCGATCCCGTTGCGCCACTACATACCTCGCGAAATCCGGCTCCTCGGCAAGCTCGCGCGCTTCATAGGCCAGTCCCGTGGCATCGTCATCGCCCAGGCGACCCTCTTGGCGAAACTCGTCCAGTGCTGCGAGATAGGACACGCGCACATTGCTGACGGGTCGAGTGAGCGAGGGCATGTCCGCGTCAGTGTCGCAGCTCAGCGCTTGGCGCTTGACGGGCGGGGCAAAACCTGCGCAAACTCAAAAGGACATCGCGAATAGACGGGCTGTGAACGGGACGAGTAACCCACGCAGAGCCAGCACAGAGATCCGGCGGTTGGTGTGAGCCGGACTGGCAACGAGGTGAATGGACCCGGGAGCCTCCGGACCGAACGGGTGACCAAGTAGGCTCCGGCGCAGAGCGCCAGCGATACAGGGCAGCGCCAGTCGGGAGCAATCCCCGCCGGTAACCAGAGTGCGGCACAGCCGAATGAGGGTGGCACCGCGGAAGGCACGGCCTTTCGTCCCACAGGACGAAGGGTCGTTTTGATTCGCGGAGCAACAACCGTGGCCACACTCACCGAAGAGCCGATCTCACTTGCGGCGGCCAAGCGCCTCGCCGCCGAATACGACACGGTGCTGCTGCGCGCCACGCGCGATGCGGACCTCGAGACACCGATCGGCGCTTTCCTTGCTCTCGACGATGGCTCCCCCGCCTACCTGCTCGAGTCCGTTGAGGGCGGCGAGCGCCTCGGCCGGTATTCCTTCCTCGGCATCCTGCCTCGCCGCCTCCTGGAAGTACGCGATGGCAAAGCCGTCACGCGCAGCCGACCCGTCGGCGTCGAGCACGCGACGGACCTCATCGCGGAGGTAACGCCAGCTGCCGATCCGCTCGATGCGCTGCGGCGCTTCATGCCGCGCCGCCGGGTTGCGCCACTGCCGGATTTGCCGCGTTTCGCTGGTGGTGCCGTAGGCGTCCTGGCTTACGACGCAGTCAGCTCGTTCGAGCGAACCGTGCCTCTCCCCGATCACGATCCGGTCGGCGTTCCCCTTGCCGCGTTCATGGAGACGGACCTGGTCATCGTCATCGACCACCTGACTCACACGCTCTCGGCGATCGCCGCGCTTCATTCAGATGCGCCCGACTTTGACGCGAGGTACCAGATCGCCAAGCGGGCCGTCCTCGACGCGCTCGATCGAACGGCCAGCGGTGGGTCTGCGGCGCGGCGCCAGTCGGCGAGATCGGCGGTCAAAAATGCCGACGCCAGTGAAGGGAACCTGCCCCGCGACGAGTACGTCGAGGCGGTCGTCAAGGCCAAGGAGGCGATCATCTCGGGCGAGGTCGTCCAGGTCGTTGTCGCCCGTCGTCAGAGCTTCGAAGCAGGTCAGATCAGGGGTCTCGATCTCTATCGCTCGCTGCGGCGCATCAGTCCCAGCCCATACCTGTTCTTTGTCCGGATGCCTGATTTCGAGGTCGTCGGCGCCAGCCCGGAACTCCTCCTCCGGGTCGAGGGGAACGACCTCCTGACCCACCCCATCGCCGGTACGCGGCCGCGTGGCGCCACGGCCGCAGCCGACGATGAACTCGCCAAGGAACTGCTCGCCGACCGCAAAGAGCGCGCCGAGCACGTCATGCTCGTTGATCTCGCGCGCAACGACCTGGGTCGCGTGGCACGGCCGGGCAGCGTGGCGGTCAGCCGCTACATGCACGTCGAACGCTTCAGCCACGTGCAACACATCGTCAGCCACGTCGAAGGGCAGTTGGACGAGGACAAGGACTCGGTCGACGCGCTGCGCGCGGTCTTTCCCGCGGGCACGCTCAGCGGCGCTCCCAAGGTCCGCGCGATGCAGCTCATCTCGGAGTTTGAGCGCGAGCGTCGCGGCGTCTACGGCGGGGCAGTCGGCTACCTGGGCTACGACGGCTCGCTGGACACGGCCATCGCCATCCGGAGCGCCGTCCTGTCCGGTGGCCAGATCCACGTTCACGCCGGGGCGGGCATCGTCGCCGGGAGCGTGGC
>DATBFJ010000108.1:0-3135 GCA_036558545.1 Candidatus Limnocylindrales bacterium | reverse complement strand
GCGGCGGCGCGAGGTTGCCGAGAGCCGACGTTTCGGGTGAGCTCTTCGTCGGGCGACGCTACAACTACTTGTTCATTCCAGGGAACTACGACGTGCAGAACGTCACGCTCAGATTTCGCGTTACGCCGTAGCTTCTTCTTTTCGACGGAACCACGAGCGAATCGCAAGACGCTCGTCGGCGGAAAGCAGTCGCCACCACGCGAACGGCGCGAACACGCTCAGCCCGACAACGAGCAGCGCCACGCGCGACGCAGTCGATGGCACGACTGCGATGACGGCGAGAACGGCAAGGAGCGCGATCAGAGTTCTCGCGTTGGACGCGATTGGTGCGCGCGCGTTCGGGAGCCGGCGAGCGATGACGACGAACAACGCCGCCGTGTCGACGGTCACTCGAAGCACCCATGCCATCGCAACGCCCCTGAGACCGTACTCGTGCACCAGCAGCCAGATGGCGACCGCGTAAAACGGCAGCTCGACCAAGTGGAGCTTCGCCGTGATGTCTGGACGAGCATCTGCTTGAAGCGCTGCGAACGCGACCTGGCCGACGCAGTTGATCAGCACACCGGCCGCAAGCCACTGCAGCAGAGGCGCACTCACCCGACCGAACTCGGCGCCGAGCCAGAGTGTGAGGCCTTCGGGCGCCAGGGCGGTGAAGCCGAGCGCCACGGGGAACACCGCGACGAGAATGACGCGCACCGCGCCGTCCACCAAGCGCGCGCCGCGCGCGCGGTCGTGCGACGCCGCCGCCGCGAACTCGGGGAAGAGGACGCCCAGCACGGCCTGTGGAAACAACCAGACTTTCGAGACCACCTCGAACGGCGTCACGTAATACGCGACCGCCGCGGTGGATATCAGAATACCAATCAGAACTCTGTCAGCGCTCACCATCAGCGGACTGATGACGTTGCTCACCGTCATCCACCCGCCGAGGCGCGCAATATCGCTCGGCAACTTCGCGCCGATGGTGAATCGGCCGCGCAGATACCCATATCGGTTGACGCAGACGGCGAGATGCATCGCCCAACCGATGAATCGACCGGCAACGAGCACGCCGATGATCGGTCCCAGTCGGTGCGACCACGGAAGAACGAGTAACGGCCCCACGAAGTTGAAAAGGCCGAGTGGGATTCGTAGCGCGGTGGCGAGCGCGAAGTCGCGATGGGCCTCGAGCATCCCACGCAAACCGATGGTCGTGATGAAGACCGGCATCGCGACCGCGAGAAGGTAGAATGCGGTGCGCGCTTCGCCGCGAAGGTCGTCCGGCATCTTCAACGCGTGTGTGACCGCCCAGGGAGTCAGCAGCGCGATGAACGCAGCACCGACGAGACCGAGGACGAACATCGCGGTCAGGCTGCTCCACGCAAGCGCCGAGAGCTCCGGTTCCTCCTTCGTTCCCAGGCGCTGCGCGATCGACAGCGTCAGCGCTCGGCCGAGCCCGAAGTCGAAGAGCCCGAAGTAGCCGATCGCGGTCCAGACGATTCCGAGAACGCCGAAGCGATCCGCGCCCATTTGGCGGATCAGGATCGGTATGGCGACGATGGCCGCCACGAGTGGCGCCACCGCTCCCGCCAGATTGAAGAGCGAGTTCAGCGCCAGGGTCCGGCCGCGCGTCATCGGTCCGAGAGAATACGCATCAACGCACGGACAATGGCGGCTTGCTCAGCACCACCTGCGCATAGCTCGTGAAATGCGGATTCGGGTTCCGGACCAGGTAGTCCGTCTTGACGGCATGGACTCGCCGCAGGGACCCCAGCTTCCTGTAATACCCTGCGTGGCCAAAGTACCCGCGATACTCCAGGACGTCGTACCCGATGGCGCGCAAGCGTTCGATCTGCGCTCCCGTCGGCCCACGGCACCAGCGGTAGTACGCGGGAAACTTGGCGTACTGGTAGGGGTCGCGCGCCGCCAGCAGCCGATGCAGCGCAAGGGCCACACGTTCCGGAACCAGCCAGTTCGCCACGAACGGAAACGAGTACAACGTCGGGAAGAAGTGAACCGCGAGGCCGTCGTCGTTCAGGAGCGAGAGCACGTTTCGATGGAACTGCTCGCCGTCCCGCACGTGCTCCGCCAACATCTTGCTCACCACGATGTCGAACGTCCGCGACACCGGGAAATTCCGCGAGGCGATATCTGCCGCGACCTTGTGGTACGGACCCGGGGCCTTTGCCAGCTCGGCCTCCGAGATGTCCAGCACCGTGTAGTCCAAGCCACGGGCCTCGATGAATTGCCGGTCCAGCAACGGATTGGCTCCGCCGCCGATGTCGCAGACGCTCCGGAGATTCCTGGTCGTTATGAGCGTCTTGATATATGACTCGAAGCCTTCCCACGCTTCCTCGGACCGGCCATAGGTGACCACGCTGATGGCATGGTCATGGCGGGCGGCGCCAGTGCGTCCACTGGGTGCGACGCGTTGCGGCGTGCCAGCGAGTATAGTTCGCGTTTGGGAAGTGAGCACAGTTCCTGGACGAGGTTGTCAAGAAGAAGATGCCAGGTTGAAGTTGAGACTGAGATGATGCTCCGACAAGGTCGATTCAAAGCCACCAGAGTGGCCGCTTGGTCGTGTGCCCTTCTACTGGCGGGATGCGACGCGTGGCTCACCAAGCCGTTGCTGTACAACACCGTCGACGTCGTCGCCACTCAGCGAAACGGTGCGCCCATTCCGGGTGTGAACCTCATCCTCTACACCGGGCAGCGACCGATGGGATACGGCGCCACGGGGCTCGATGGCCGCTTCACGTTCAAGCGCGTCCCGGAGGGCGGGTACGGAGTCTACGCCGGGCTGCCCGGCGGATACGACATCCTCGAGCACTTCATTCCAGGGAACATCAGCTTCGTTCGCGACGGCCTCCTCGTCGCCGACGACACGCTGGTGACCGTCCATTTCACATTTCTGAAGGTTGGCCCCGGCGCGATCGTCGTTCGCGTCCTTCAACTCGACGACACGCCAATCGCCGGCGCTCAGGTCGTCGCGTACGATGCGCTTCGTCAGACCCCGCAAGCGACGACCGACGCCGCCGGAACGGCGACGTTTTCCTCACTCGCGTTCGGTGCGTACAGCATCGAGGTGATCCGGCCTGTTCTCTATCGGGACCCTGGTGCGCCCGGCGATTCTCTTTACGTCGTACCCGATACGCT
>DATBFJ010000107.1:0-27935 GCA_036558545.1 Candidatus Limnocylindrales bacterium | reverse complement strand
CGGCGGCCGGGTTCCCCCGGCCGCCGCTCTCGATGACCCTGGATTCGAGGCGACCGCCTCGAGATCTATTGGCCTCCGCCCAACGCCGTGTTCAGCGCCGCGGCGGTTGCCGTCACGACCGGATCCGCAGAGAAGGTCCCGTTCGTCACTTCAGCCGTGAACGCGTCCTGGAACGCCTTCTGCACATCCGTGTAATGCGGGATCGGCGGAGCGCCGGGCTTGGAATACGAGGCGCCCTTGACGATCACATCGAAGCCTTCCGGAACAGTCACGTCCGAGCGAGACGGGACGGCGATGCCGCCGCTCGTCCAGAGCGCCATTCCGTCAGTGCCCGTCAGGTACTGCAGGGCGGTCCAGCCCTGGTCCTTGTTGACGCTGTCGGCACCGATGCCGTATGCCGCGGTGTAAGAGATGGTCATCGGCTGGCCGATGCTGCCCTGAGGCATCTCGGCGAATGACCAATTGATGTCCGGGTAGGTGCTGTCCATGAAGCCCTTGAGCCAGCCGCCCTCGAAGACGATGGCGACATTGCCCTTGCCGAGCTGCTCGCCGCACCAGCTGCCCGAAGGCGGCGGGACGCCGAGGCCGTTCTTGAACAGGTCCATGTACCACTGGACCGCGGACTTGGATGCGTCGGTGTCGATCTGCTCGGTCTTGTTATCGTCGCTCACCAGCGAGCCGCCCTGCGCGTACAGGAAGGCAAGACCACGGTCGAGACCTTCATTCAGGCACATGGGCGCCTGCAGACCGCTCTGGCCCTTGAGGCTGTTGGCGACCGTCATCAGGTCCTGGAGCGTTGTTGGCGGGTTCGGGACGAGATCCTTGTTATAGGCCATCGCGATGGTGTTGCCATCCTTGGCGATGCCGTACACCTTCCCATCCGCTCCCTTGAACGTGTCCTGGTAGCCGGGGAAGAAGGCGCTCATATCGAAGCCCTGGTTCTGGATGTAATCGTCAAGCGGCAGCAGGAAGCCCTGTGTCTCCCAGTCGATTGCTGTATCGCCGTTGACATAGAAGACGTCCGGCGGATTGTGCGCGCCAAAGCGCGTCACCATCTGCGCCGCGTAATCACCGGAGACGTCCGTGTTCGTGACCTGGACGTTCGGATAGGTCATCGCAAAGCCTTGCAGCGCGCAATCGAGCGCGGCGTTCTCAGCCGGGGACGAGTCCCAGTGACCGAGCTCGGCAGTGCCGGTGACGCTGCTGGGATCGAACGAACCGCCACTTGATGAAGCCTGGCCGGCCGTCGCATTACACGGCGGCGGTGGCGTCACGCTTGCGGCCTCTGACGCGCCGGGGCTCGTGGCCGCAGACTCGCCCGGGCTCTGTGCCGACATGGATTCGGCTGGAGTGTTCGCGGCCTGGGTTTCAGGCGGCGTCGTGGCTGCGTGGCTCACGGCTGGCAGTGACGCGGCGGAGGTGGGTGCGTTAACACTCGGCGCGGTCGACGCGCCGCTCCCACCACAGGCCACCACCAGGAGCGCGAACGTGGCCAGCAGCACGAATGATCGTTTTGCCATCGTTCCTCCTCACGGCAAGCGCGCACGAAACGGACGCGCACTGGACCGGTATGTCTGCCACGGACTATCTGCGGACGGCAGGCCGGTGGGGAGGGGCAGCGATGGGCGCGGCGTTACATCAATGTGTCACCCGCGCGATTTGGGCTTCTGGCGGCCCTTTTGCGGCCGAGATTCAGGCCAGTTGGGGAATGACTTCGCGGCCGTAGGCGTCGAGCGTCTGCTCCTCGTCGCCGTTCATGAGGTAGATGTTGAATTGGTCGACACCCGCTTGTGCGAGCTCCCGAAGCTTGGCGACGTGGGCTTCGACCGGCCCGATAACGCTGAATCGGTCGACCACGTCGTCGCCCACGAACGCGGCGTTCGACGAGCCGACCTCGGCGTGGTGCAGGTAGTCATAGCCCGCACGGTCGCGCACGTAGCCGGTCAACGCCGGCGGCAACTCCTGGGGGTCATAGCGATTGACGAGGTCCACGACATGGTTCGAAACCAGCGCGGGGAACCAGCGCACTCGATCCCGGCACATCGCGAGCTCGCCCACGTGCGCAGGTGCAGCCGACATGACCTTGATCTCCTTTGGATCACGACCGGCGGCCTGCGCCGCGTCGCGCAGCTGGCTCACGAACCACCGGATCAGGTCGACGTCGGCTAGCTGCAGGATGACGCCGTCAGCGATTCGAGCCGTCAGCTCGAGGGCCTTGGGGCCGTAGCCGGCAATCCAGACAGGCAGCTTGTCGCCGCGCGTCCATGTGAAGTGCAGCTCCGTCCCGTCTTCGTCCACGCGTCCACCCTCGACGAGTGAGCGGATGAGCTTCGTGGCTTCCTCGAGGCGCGCGAGCGTCGTCGGTGGCTTGCCCATCACGCGCCTGGCGGAGTCGCCGCGGCCGATGCCCAGGTCCATTCTCCCGCCACTTATCTCGTTGAGCGTTGCCAGCGCGCTCGCCGTGACGCTCGGGTCGCGTGTTGCGGGATTGGTCACGCACGTACCCAGGCGCATCTTGCTTGTATTCAGCGCCATGACCGTCAGCAGCGGATATGGATCGCGCCACAGGACGTGCGAGTCGAACATCCAGCCATAGCGAAATCCGACAGCCTCAGCCTGTTGGGTCAGTGAGATTGCGCGCTGGTACGGGTGGTCCGGCTTGAGCGTGAATCCAAAGTCCATCGTCGGTTCTCTAAACCGCCGACTTGGCTTCGTTGAGTGCCTGCTCGAATCGCCCGATTCCCGTTTCGACCATCTCGTCGGACGCCGTCAGGCTGATGCGGAACCAGCCGGGCACCTCGACGACGGTGCCGGGCAGCACGAGCACCTTGTGGCTTGCCAGAATCTTGGTGAACGCCTCGTCGTCGGCGATCGGCGAACGGGCCATGACGTAGAACGTGCCGGCCGGCCAGGTCGTCTCGTAGCCCTGGTTGCGCATGGCACCGATCAACCTCTCGCGCCTTGCCTCGAGTGCCGGGATGCTGATGCACTGTTTCTCGAGATCGGCGAGCGCATGCTGCAGATCGGCATTCGGGAATGAATAGCCGGCCGCGAATTGGGTCACGAACGCGTCGTCACGCATCTTTTCTCGATTGGGCATGTTCGGCGGCCATGTGAAGTAGCCGATGCGCATTCCCGGAGCGAGCAACTGCTTGCCATACGAGTAAGTCACGAAGGTATTGGGATAGACCTCCGCGGGCGTGTGGAAGTCGCGCCCGTCGAAGACGATGCGGCGGTAGGGCTCGTCACTGACGATGTAGATCGGATGGCCGATCTCGTGCGACTTTCGCGTCAGCAGCTCGGCAAGCGCTCGCAGTTCATCGAGTGAAACAACGCGTCCGCTTGGATTGTGCGGCGTGTTCAGGATCACGACTCTCGTCCGCGGCGTGATGTGTGGCTCAATCAACGCCGGATCGATGACGCAATCGGGCATCTGGAGCCTGACGCGAACTGGAGTCGCGTCGCACGCAACAATCAGTTGTTCGTAGAAGAACCATGGTGGCGAAAGGAAGATCGCTTCGTCACCTGGCTCGAGCAACGTGCGCAGGCTGACCGCGATCGCCGCAAAGCCGCCGTTGGTCATGTTCACGTCGCGCGGATCCCAGTCGAGCCCAGTAAGACCGCTCATGGTGCGGGCGACCACGCTCGTCGCCTCAGGCTCACTCAGCTTGTAGGCGAACCAGTCCTTGTTCTGCGGCTTGAGGTTGCGCTCGAGAGCGTCGACATAACTCGGCATCGCGAACTCATGCGGGTTGCCCACGGCGAAGTTCGCCGTATCGGGGTCCTTCTCGAGCGAGTCATACGCGCCGGTGAAGAAGCGCAGGAACGGAGCGATGGTTTCGCGCAGTGCGTCTGCGCGTCGAACGGCAGTGACGGCCATCGCGGCATGGTATTACCAGCGCCATGAACGCCTCGGCGAGCCCGCTGTTCGTGTCGCGCTTCGGCCTGGATGGCGCGCTGCACACCCTGCTGTGCATCCACGGCATCGAGTCGCACGGGCTCCGTTATATCGCGCTCGCCGAGCGCCTGGGCGCCGGCGTCAGAGTTGTCGCGCCCGATCTGCGCGGGCACGGCCGGTCACTCAAGGTCGGACCGTGGACGTTGGAACAGCATCTGGAGGACTTGCTGCCGCTGCTCTCGGAGACGGCCGACCTACCCGTCCTGCTCGGCCATTCATACGGAGGCCTGCTGGCCTGGGAGCTGGCAAGGTCGGCACCAGAGTCGATATCAGCCCTGATCCTGGCCGATCCGGCCATTGGAGTTTCTGCAGATCTCGCGGAGGCGAGCGTTACTTACGACTATTCGTCTGTGGGTCACTCATGGCCCGATCATGCGTCAGTTTTCGCGGACTTTGTGTCCGCAAGGCCGCCCAGCGGAGCGTGGTCGGCGGCTCTCGATGCGGCGACAACGGTCGAACGTGGCGAAGATGGCTTGCTACGCCCGGTCGTGGCACCTGACGCCGTCGCGGCCGGCTGGCGGCAGATGTCCAAGCCGCTGCGCGCATCATCCTGGAACGGTCCGACACTGTTGATCGAAGCCGGCCGCGAGCACGGCGCGTTCGCATCTCCGGCCGTGATCTCGGCAATGCGCAATCAGCTGGGGCCCCGCTTCCAGCACATCGTCCTTGATGTCACTCACACGATCCCGTCCGACCACCCCGACGAGCTCGCCGAGGCGGTGAGTCAGTTTCTCGATATGAGCTCCGAGCGCTCTCCAGATCGGGGAGTCGAGCCGGTCCACCAAGCCTCGAATGACTTCGAGTCGTCGGGGCGATTAGCGCGAGTCGCGCAGGACGATGCGCGCTGCCCATAGCGCCACGAGCCAGAGCGGCACCATCGTGATCAGGAAAGGGCGGAGGGTGTCGCTGACCGAGTGGGAATTCGAGTCCAACGCGAAGAACACCGTGGCCGTGCCGAACAGCAGCAGGGCGAACATGATCGCTACCGCGATTCGGACTCCGATCTGAGTTCCGCTCAGCGGTCGCCGGCTCATGTCGCGCGGCGCGTGGGCAATACCAAGCTAGGGTCGGACAAGATCGCCGTATGCGTCGGGTCTACGGTCGCGATAGAACTGCCACGTCTGGCGAACTTCCTCGATCTTGTCGAGATCCATGTCGCGCACGATCAGCTCTTCGTTGTGAGCGTCGCCCACCTCTCCGATGAACTGGCCGCGCGGATCGACGAAATACGACTGGCCGTAAAAGTCATCGTCGCCGATTTCCTTCTCGATCCCGACGCGGTTGATCGTGCCGACGAAGTAACCGTTCGCCACGGCGTGCGAGACCTGCTCGATGCGCCACAGGTATTCGGACAGGCCGCGTGACGTGGCGGACGGGATGAACACCATCTCTGCGCCGTTGAGGCCCAGGGCGCGTGCTCCTTCGGGGAAGTGCCGGTCGTAGCAGATGTACACACCCACCTTTCCGACGGCCGTCTCGAAGACCGGGTAGCCCAAGTTGCCCGGGCGGAAATAGAACTTCTCCCAGAAGCCTTTGACGTGCGGAATGTGCGTCTTTCGGTATTTGCCAAGGTATTTGCCGTCAGCGTCGATGACTGCGGCCGTGTTGTAGTAGATCCCGGAGGCCTGCTCGTCTTCCTCGTACATCGGAACGATCAGGACCATGCCCGTCTCCTTGGCAAGATCCTTCATCCGCGCGGTGGTTGGTCCGTCGGGGATCTTCTCCGTGTACGAGTAGTACTGAGGGTCCTGGACCTGGCAGAAGTAGGGGCCGTAGAAGAGCTCCTGGAAGAGCATGACCTGGGCGCCCTGGGCGGCCGCGTCGTGCGCCGCCTTCTCGTGCTTCTGGATCATCGATTCCTTGTCGCCGGTCCATTCGGCCTGGAGCAGCGCGCCACGAACGATGCGGGGCATGGTCAATCCACCTCGGTGTGTGACAGTTGTGGTTGAAGCCTACACGCGACGGCCAGCCCGGCGGCCGGTTACGCGGGGGCGGCTTCGAGCACGGACTTGAGCTTGTCGAGTGCGGCCATCTCCGCGTCCATCGTCTTCTGGACCTGGCCGCTCATCAGCCACTTCTTCCAGCCGCCGATCTCAGCGGACAGCCTGAAGGTCAGCGACGTCCTGCCGGAGTCGTCCTTGAGGTCATAGGAACCGACCGGGCGGACCGGTCCCGCGATCGCCCGGAAGGCGAGGTGGGTTGGTGGGCTGTATTCCGTGACCTCGTAGTCGGCGTCGATCTTGCGCCCGCCCGGGCCGGCCACCAGCTGACGGTAGATCGCGCCCTGACCGTCGCCCGACTTCTTGCTGATCTCGAGCACTCCGGATCGCCACTGTTGGGCGTTCTCTCCATTGGCGACGAAGGCGAAAACATTTCCGATCGGCCGGTCAATAACCACTGTTCGTTCGGCGCTGGGCATACGCCGATGCTAGCCCCGCATCACGCGGCGGTAAATGCCCTTTCGCCGATCGGTGCCACGACGGGCGCGGGCACCTCCGCGTCGATTTGTGCGAGGTCGTTGCTTACGCCGCCTGTGACGCCTGCGTCCGCCGCGACCGAAGTCGCAGTTACGGTCGTAAGCGGTCCCATTTCGGCAGCTGAGTCGGCCCTCGTGGAGTCGTCGCCTGAACCTGAGCCATTGAGCACAGAGACAGGACCGTAGTAGATGTGCAGTATCTGGACGAAGCCGTCACCGCGATACGCGCAACGAGTGGCCGAGCGCGCATAGAGCTTCCAACCGGTTGCGTCGCTGCCACAGGCACGGGGCTCGCCTGTCCGGTACCCGGTCATGAACAGTGAGCCGGACTTGGCGAGGTGAACGCCCCACGTGGCATTGAGCGCGACGTAGTGGTCGGCGCGGATGCGCGTCCGGTTTGGCGTGTACAGCTGATCGCCGGTGCCGTCGGTGACGTCGAAACACTGCCCGCTGCGGGTCATCCGGCCGCCCATCACGGCGTGGTACCAGGCGTATTGCTTGACCGCCACTGCCCCGGCATTGATGGCCTGTTGGGGCAGGTAGCCGGGCCACTCGCGGCCGAGCACGACAAGGACGTAACGCTTGAAGGAAACCTTGTCAACGCGGCCACTCTTGTGGCGCAGCACGCGAATGTAGTCCGGCGGCCTGGTTGTGCTGCCATAACCCGGACACGCCGGGCCGGCGTTCGCAGCGACGTCCGGCGCAAGGATCGTCTGGGCAGGCAGCAAGATCGCCAGGCCAACCAGCAGGCCGAGTCCGGCCACGGCCAGCCGGCGCAGGCGAGATCGGCGTGGCGGGTGACGCAAAGTATGTGTGCGGGGTGTCGGCTGATTTGGCGCAGCCGATTTGGCAGTTGGCACTGCTGCCTCCTCGGATCTCCGGACAGCACGGCAAGAAGTGCAGCCGGATGTGGTGCCGCTTGGCAGGGCGTCGGGCACTGAGAGGGCGCGTGCTGGGGATCACGCTCGCTCCCGATCTATGAGAGGTGCGTTCTGCGATGTCTGATGTCGAGCCGGCTGGGACAGGCTCGCGACAAGGCCGACGACTGCTGCCGCTGGGGCGGCTGGATTCTCTCCTCTATCAACGCCGAGCGCACGTTTCCAGCGCCGCGGCCTTTGTGGATTATCACGTTTTGATACGGATATGTCCCGAGAGAGTCATTTCGATGTGATTACGAGCGGTAACCAACCGAGCGTGAGCCCTTGTTTCAGGTCCCTTGCAGGTGGGCGATTGTGGCCAGCGCGAACGGTTGTTCGTCCTAGGTTGAGCGTTCGAGCGTGGCTAATCGCGCCGCGGCCGCGTCGAGCGTCTCGAGTTTCTTCGGAAATGCGAAACGGACCTTGCTGCGACCGAGCTCCGGCCGCGAGTAGAACGATGAGCCGGGCACAGTCGCGACACCCGGAGATGCCGTCAGCGCCTTGGCAAACGTCACATCGTCCTCGTCGGTCAGCCCGGTGATATCGGTCATCACGTAGTACGCGCCGTCCGGAAGGAACGTCCGAAAGCCGGCCTTTTCGAGGGCGCCAACAAGAATGTCGCGGCGTACGCGGTAGTCACTGGCAAGCGACTCGTAATAGGAGTCGGGCATTCTCAGGGCCACGGCGCCGGCCGCCTGCAGCGGCGCAGCGGCACCCACCGTCAGGAAGTCGTGGACTTTGCGAATGGCCCCGGTCAGTGCGGGCGGCGCAATCACCCAGCCAACTCGCCAACCGGTCACAGAGTACGTCTTCGAGAGCGAGTTCACGGCCACAGTCCGGGCGGCCATGCCGTCGATCGTGGCCATCGGTAGGTGCTCACCGCTGTACTTGATGTGCTCGTAGATTTCGTCCGTGAACACGTAGCAGTCGAACTCCTCGCAAAGGGCCGCAATCTCCTCGAGCTCGGCCCTGGTGAACACCTTGCCGGTGGGGTTGTGGGGCGAGTTGAGCACCACTGCGCGCGTTCGGCGCCCAAAGGCGGCACGCAGCTCGGTCGGATCGATGGACCAGCCGGGCTCATGCAAGGTCACGTAGCGGGGCACGGCGCCGGACAGGATCGCGTCGGGTCCGTAGTTCTCGTAGAACGGCTCAAAAACGACGACTTCGTCGCCTGGGTCGAGCAGCGCGAGCATGACCGCGATCATGCCCTCGGTCGCGCCGCAAGTGACCGTGATGTTGGTCTGGGGGTCGACGCTCCACGTGGGATAGAAGCGCTGCGTCTTCTCGGCGATTGCATCGCGAAAGTCCTTGGCGCCCCATGTGATGGCGTACTGATTCACATCGGCATAGATCGCAGCTGAGGCCGCGTCCTTGATCTCGGTCGGACATGCGAAGTCGGGAAAACCCTGGGCGAGGTTGACCGCGTTGTGCTCGAGCGCAATTCGCGTCATCTCGCGGATTACCGACTCGGTGAAGCTGGCGGCCTTGCGCGATACGCGGCCGGCGGGCTGCTGGGTTGTCGTCATGGCGCGAGCAATCATGCTCCGTGACAGACAAGGTGGCACGCCCAGCGCGTAGGCTTCGGGCAGATGGCAATAGCGCTACCGGAGCGTGCAGTCGCCGAACGCCCGTTTGAGCTGACAACTGAACAAAAGGCAGCGGTCGAATGGGCTGACGGGCCGCTGATGGTTCTTGCCGGCGCGGGCACGGGCAAGACCACCGTCGTCGTTGAGCGAGTTCGGCACCTGCTTGCCTCGGACACGGCCCTGGAGCCGGAGAACATCCTCGTCCTGACTTACAACGTCAAGGCCGCGGCTGAGCTGATGGACCGGCTCGAGGAGGCGCTGGGGCTCGAGATTGCCAGCCGCCTGTGGGTGCACAACTTCCATTCGTTCGGACACAGAGTCCTCTCAGACCACAGGGCGGATCTCGGATTGACGGAGAACGCGGACGTACTGGATCAGGTCGGTCAGCGGTTGCTGCTGCGCGAGCTCAGGCCAGCGTTCATGGACTTCCTGTACCACCCAATGGCGCGCGATCCAAACGCCGCGGGACGCTTTGCTGACGTGATTGGCCGTGCCAAGGACGAGCTCGTGACTCCACCCGAGTTCGCCGCATTCGCGCAGGGCAAGCGCGAAGCCTTTGACATGACCCACGACGGCAGCTTCGACGCGGTGATCGCGGAACTGCGTGAACGTGACGCGCTTGGTCGCCTATGGCAGGTGAAGAGCGTGCGTCGCGAGCTGGTCGCCTCCGGCCGCGAGGCAGCGGACAAGATCGCGTCCCGCGAGTCCCGGCGAGATGTTTCGGGCACAGGAGAGGCTCTGTGGTGGAACCAGCTCACCAAGGAACAAGAGCGCCTCGCCAGGGGTTTGATGCCTACATACATCCGCGACGCCGAGGCGCTCGACGTTCAGCGCATGATCGAAGAGGCACGCGCATACGACGTCTATCAACAGGCCTTGCGTGACCGTGGCCTGCTCGACTTCGGCGAGCAGCAGCTGCTTACGATCGAGCTTCTGACCAACCGGCCGAACATCCTGCGTGGCTATCAGGATCAGTTCAAACACGTCCTCGTCGACGAATTCCAGGACGCCAACATGGCCCAGATCCTGCTGCTCGAATTGATCGGCCGCGGTCCCGGCAAACCGGACAACGTCGTCGTGGTAGGTGACGACGACCAGTCGATCTATCGGTTCCGCGGCGCGAGCTATGCCGCGTTCGAGGAGTTCACTCGGCGATTCGAGCGGGCACCGGTGTGGGATCCGCAACGCGAGATGCCTTCAGTGGCTCGCATGCCACTTCTCGAGAACCGCCGGTCGACGGGCGACATCCTTTCAGCTGCCAGCCGACTGATCATCAGGAACAGACGGCTCAAGAAGGGCGCTCTGCAACCAATCAAATCGCAGGGTGTGCCCGTCGAGATAGTCCATGCCGCTGACGAGCACGACGAGGCGGACGTGGTGGTCAGCTGGATAAAAGAGACCTTCGAGGCACTGCCTTCGCCGCGTCGGTGGAGCGATATTGCGGTGCTGTACCGCAAACATCGACATCGCGAGCTGATCGTCGATCGGCTACGTAAGCAAGACATCCCATACGCAGTCATCGGCGGCACGGGACTGTTCGACGTGCCGGAAGTGCGCGACGCAGAGGCCGCCCTGCGGGTTGCGGCCAACCCAGATGACTCAACTGCCTTCGTTCGGCTCCTCTCCGCTGGACCCTGGCGGCTCGATGCGGCGGAGACGCTCAGGGTCACTAACGCTGCCGCGTGGGATGGCCGGCCAGTCCACCAGGCCGCCTCAGAGATTCTGCGCGAGGGGAGCGTTGAAGGTCTGGAAAACTCCGGGGCGCCGCCACTGCCGGTCGTCGCGGCGATTCCGACTCTTTGGGCAGAGGCAGACTTCGACGAGTCCGAGGCGCAGACGGTGCGCGACCGTCGCGGCCGCGAGCAGCGCGCCGCCGTTCGCCGTGAACAGTTGGACGCTCGCCTCAGGGTCAAGTTGGAGCGAGTCGAGGAGCTCGTCAACGAGCTCGTGCCCCGGGCGCAACGCGACGGCCCGTTCGCGGTCCTCGAGGACTACCTCGTTCGGACCAACATGCTTCATGACCTCATTGCCATAGAGACGGTCGAAGCTCAGCGAACCGTTCTTGCGGTGGCTCGCTTCATGCGCTTCGTTGCGGCCTGGCAGGAAGCACATCCGCGCGATACGCTGCGAGACTTCGTCGCATACCTCGACATCTACCAGCAGGTTGGTGGCGACCTCGACGGCGACCAGCAGGGCAGGGTGGCTGTCGACGGCGTGCAGCTCATGACCGTTTACCAGGCCAAGGGCCTCGAATACGAGGCAGTCGTCGTGCCGCGCTTGGTCGACGGCCAGTTCCCGGATACGCGTGACGAACAGCGGTTGCTGCCGATTGAGCTGCTGAAGCAGACGCCTCCGGCCGATTTTGCGATCGACGAGGAGCGTCGCCTGTTGTTCGTGGCCATGACCAGGGCCAAGTCACGGCTGTTGCTCACGGCTCTTCAACCTGCGGGATCAAGAGTTCAGCCGAGCCGTTTCGTCGGTGAATTGGAGCGCGGCGGAGGCGATGAGCCGGTCTCATCAGATGACTACGTCCGCGTCGTGCCTGCCGACGTGGCCGTCGAATACCGCGCCGCCGGTCCGCAGGCTGAGGTAGAGGAGGCCGCGGCGTCGGCGGCGGAGAGTGCGCCCGAGACAACGACGCAGCTGCTCAAGATGATGCCCGTGCCGCTCGCCCACGAGCGACGTTTCGCTCTCCGCCGCCGCGCGGTCGAGATCATGGGCATGCTCGAAGGGCTTGACCCGGACGATCATGCCGGGCGAGCAGATCTGACGCGCGAGCTCGTGGATGTGGCAGAGGCCGCGGCGGGAGCCGCGGACGAGGCGCGCATGCACGGCCTCGACCCACTGACCCTTGATGTGGTGTCGCATCACGCACCGGCCGGCGAGGCGCTGCTCGAGATCGCGTCGCTGCCACCAAGTTTCAGCCACTCTCAGTTGCGCACTTACTCGGAGTGCCCGTTGCAATACGCGTTCCAGCGCGTCTACCGGATCCCGGTCGCGGAAACGCCCGGCTACTTCGAGTTCGGTCACGTCATCCACCAGGCGTTCGAGGTCTATGCGCGGAAGCGGCACGATGCGGTCGCGGCTGGATCGCCCGCGCCCGGTTACGAGACGCTGCGAGAGGCGTTCGCGGAAGCCTGGCGGCCGCGCAACTTCGCGGACGAGCACGCCGCGCGTCACTATGCCGAACGGGCAGAACCTGCTCTGCAGCGCTTCTACGAGCGTGAGGTCGCGAATCTCGCAGAGGCAGTCGGTTTCGAAGTCGGCTTTACGTTGCAGCTCCTTGCGGGCGGCGATGAGCCGCCCGTGCAGCTATACGGTGTGATCGACCGCATCGACCGTCACCCGGACGGAACCATCGAGATCACCGACTACAAGACCGGCCGTTCGAAGAAGCAGGAAGACGTGGATCGGGATGACCAGCTGTCGGCGTACGCCCTGGCCATGGCATCCGGGGCCGTCTTCGATCCAGCTACCAAGGAGCGACTCCCGGCTGCATCGAAGCTGACGCTCTATTTCACTGAGCGGGACCTTGCACTCAGCACGACTCGCACGCCCGAACAGCTCGACGAGTTCCGGCAGCAGGTCATCGAGAAGGCGCGTCGGATCCGGTCGGGTGACTTCACGGCCACGCCGGACATGTGGCGCTGCGGCCGCTGCGAGTACCGCCTGATCTGCCCTAGCCGCTATGGATCAAATCGAGCGACCTAGCGCTGGTCGCTTTACGTGGCACTATTCCGCGGTGCGCCGAATCGTTGCAAGGATCGAGTCCGCACTGATCCTCGCCGCGATCGTTGCTGCCTGCACATCCGCGCCACCGCTGCCCAGCGCGGGTAGCCAAACCCCGGCACCAAGCCCGTCAACGCCTGTGACTTCGGCCGCCTCACCGAACCCGCTGAGCCCAGCGCCCGCAACGAACGAGCCCCCGACGATTTCCTCAGCGACCTTGCCTCCGAGACCAACGCCGCTGCCGACCATGCCTCCAGCTGACGCCGTTGCCGCGGAGTTATCAGCGCCGGACACGCTCACCATTTGCATGGCGCTTCTCGGGGCTCCCGCGGCTAGTCTCGATCAGGATGGCCAGCCCTACGGCTACAACCCCGCGTTCGCAACGGAGATTGCGTCGAGAATGAACCTGCGGCCAGTGATCCAGCAGCAGAATTTCGACGAACTCATCGCGATGCTTCAAGCACATACGTGCGACATCAGCGTGTCATCGCAGAACATCACCGCGGATCGCAGCGCTCAGGTGAATCTCATCCCCTACACCCAGTCGAAGCTTGGCTTTCCAGTCGTCGTCGCCAGTGGCAATCCGAAGGACATCGCGTCGCTCACGGATCTGTGCGCGCAAAAGGTCTCTGCAGCAAAAGGCACGACGAACGTCGACGCAGTCAACGGGGTCGGCCTCTATCAGGGCGATGGCATGAACTTCGCGTGCGAGCAGGCCAATGTGCCAGCTGTCCAGCTGATGACCTACGACACCGAGCTCGATGCGGTTCAAGCGTTGCTGGATGGGACGGTCGTGGCCTATCTGGGCAACGCCAACTTCGTCAGCCAATACCCGGATCTGCTCCAGGAATCGTCCGCGCGTCTGCCCTCAGCTGAGCAGGGAATCGCCGTCGCGCTCGACCATCCGAACACGACCGCTGCCGTGCAGGCGTCACTTGGTGAGATGATCAACGACGGCACGTACCTGCAGATCCTGCGTCGTTACCTGCCCGCACAGTCTGTCGACAACTTCAGCATCATCGAGGCGCCTTGATCCAGCCCGAATCGGTCTGCCTGCTCATCGCCGACATCTCCGGTTACACGGAGTACCTCTCGACGGTCGAGATCGACCACGCCCAGGACATCCTGGCCGATCTGGTCGGCACGGTCGTCACGAGCCTCAAGCCCGGTTTTCGGCTGGCCAAGCTCGAGGGGGACGCGGCCTTCTGCTTCGCACCCGCCGAGAAAATCGACGGGTCGCAGCTGCTCGACACCATCGAGCACTGCTACTTCAGCTTCCGACGGCGCCGCCGCGACGTCCGCCAGGCGACGAGTTGCGAATGCAATGCATGCACACGGATTCCGAACCTGAATCTGAAGTTCGTTGCTCACCATGGCGTCGCTTTGCGCCAGAAGATGGCCGGCCGCGAGGAACTGCTGGGTTCTGACGTGATCGTTGTTCACCGACTCCTCAAGAACGACATCGTCGAGAAGATGGGGATCCCGGCATACGTCGCCCTGACCGACCAGCTGGTGCAGACGATGGGCATCGATCCGGCACAGCTCGACATGCACGAGCGCACCGAAACGTACGAACACATCGGCGACGTCAAGATCTGGGTGCACGATCTCGAGCGCCGCTGGCAGCAGGAAGAGCAACGGCAGCGTGTCTTCGTCGGAGCGGAGAAGGCGCTGTTCACCAACGTCACCACCGTCGATGCCCCGCCGCAGGTCGTCTGGGAGTTTCTGACCAAGCCGGGCGGGCGGATGCAGTGGCAGTTTGCCGGTGGCACGACCGGAATTGACGAACAGCCTGCAAGCGGCAATCGGCGCGGTGTTGGAACAGTCAATCACTGCATGCACGGGCCCGACGCAATCATCGAAAACGTCCTTGACTGGCGCCCATTCGACTACTTCACGACGCGCTCCCAGTTGCCCCATGGAGGCCCAGCATTCGTTTCAACATTCGAGTTCGAGCCCACCGCCACAGGCACGAACGTGATCTATCGAGTCGAGACGCCCAAGAAAGCCGCTGACAGAGAGGCGATGGCCGGATTGGAAGGACTGTTCGCCGAAAGCTTCGGCAAGGGCCTGGCCGTGCTCAAGGGCGTCGCGCGCGACGAAGTCGGGCACCTGAACGCCGACCGCGTCGAGCCAGATCTTCCCGAACTGAAGAACGCCGACGGTTTCCTTCAGGGAATGCCGCCGCTCGAATACGTCGGCTAGCCTGACGGCGTGACGAGCGCCGCAGTCAGCGACCAGCAAGTTCAGACGGTCCTCGGTCCACTGCCCGCAAGCGAGCTCGGGATTACCGACTCACACGATCACCTCGCGCTGCGCTCACCCGCCCTCGCGGGCCAGGAGTTCGACGATGCACATAAGGCGGCTCAGGAGGTCGCCGAGGGAAAGGCGTCGGGACTTCAGGCCATCGTCGAGCTGACGCCGATCGGGCTCGGTCGCGATCCCGCGCTGCTGCGCCACGTGGCGAACGCGACGGGAGTGCACGTCGTCGGCGCCACTGGCTTTCATCGTGACGCTCACTATGCAACCGGCAAGTGGGTCTACGACGCGAGCGATCAAAAGCTTCGCGAGCTGATGATCACCGATATCGAACGCGGCATGCATCCGGCTGACTGGACTGATCCGACCATGCCGCTCGACGAAGCGCGCGCCGGCGTTATCAAGATGGGTGCCTCTTACCAGCGAGTGTCGAAGCAGGAACGGCGGCGCCTCGAGGCGGGTGCGGCGGTGGCCTTGCAGACGGGCGTTTCAATCGTCTGCCACACCGAAGTAGGCACCGCGGGCGAGGAGATCCTCGACATTTGTGCTGGCGCCGGACTGCCGCTCGACCGTGTCGCACTCGCCCATCCGGATCGCAACCCGGACCCAGAGGTGCACGTCGAGCTCGCCGATCGTGGTGCGTACCTTGAATACGACACTCCAGGGCGCATCAAGTACCGGCCGGACAGCGATCTGTTGCGCTTGATCTCAGAGGTTGTTGGGGCCGGTCATACGGACCGGATCCTGCTTGGTCTCGATCTCGGGCGTCGTGACTACCTCCGGGCGTACCAGGGAGGCCCGGGGATGCGCTACTTGATGGCGGTGTTCGTTCCCCGGTTGGAGCGTCGCATTGGCGCCGAGGCGGTCCGCAGGATCCTCGTCGACAACCCGGCGCGCTTCTTCGCACTGAAGCCGGCGCGATGATTGCCGAGCGCTACGACGTCGTCGTGGTTGGCTCGGGTTCGGCCGGCTCGTCGGCTGCGATTTCGGCTGCCAGGGCCGGAGCCAGCACCTTGCTCCTCGACCGGATGGCCTTCATGGGCGGCACGTCGACCGCGGTGCTCGACACGTTCTACGCGTTCTACACGCCGGGCGAGCAACCACGTCGAGTAGTCGGCGGACTGGGTTGGGAAGTCGTCGACCGACTAACCGCACAACACGTGGCTTTCGAGCGCCCGAACACCTACGGTGCGGGCACGGGCGTGACGTACGACCAGGAGACCCTCAAGGTCACCTGGGAGCAGATGGCGGCCGACGCCAGCGTCGACCTGCTGCTTCACACGTGGGCGACTGGAGTGCGATTTGACGGCCGTCGAATCGAGGCCGTCCGGATATGGAACAAGGGTGGCGAACGTTGGATCTCGGCGTCAGTTGTCGTCGATGCGTCCGGAGATGCGGATCTGTGCGCGTTCGCGGGCGCCGACTACGAGGACTACAAATCCACCGGCAAGGTCCAGTCACTGTCGACCCTCTTCCGGGTGGCCAACGTCGACGTCGACATCGCGGCTCAAACCAAGAAAGCCGAAATGTGGAAGCTGATGCGGGAGGCTGCGGCGGACGGTTCATATGCCCTCCCGCGACTCGAAGGCTCCTGGCACCGCACGCCTTTTGAAGGCGTGGTCATGGTTCACATGACGAGGATTCCGAACGTTGACGCCACGGATCCTGTTGCGCTGACGGCCGCGGAAGTCGAGGGGCGCCGACAGGTTCGCGAGTATCACCGCTTTCTGCGCGACCGCGTGCCCGGATTCGAGGAGTCGGTCGTGGTCGGGACGAGCCCATCGATCGGCATCCGCGAGTCGCGGCGCGTTGTTGGCGACTATCAGCTGACCCGCTCGGACGTGCTGGGGGCGCGCCGCTTCGACGATGAAATTGCCCTGTGCGGCGCGCCCATCGAGGACCACGGCGCCGGCGGCGAAACGGACTGGCAGTACGTTGCCGGCGGCGCCGTATATGGCATTCCGTATCGCGCACTGCTGCCCAGGTCGCTGGACGGGCTGCTCGTTGCGGGCCGCTGCTTCTCGTCGACGCACGACGCCCATGCGTCGGCACGATCGATGGCGACGTGCATGGCCATGGGCCAGGCAGCCGGCACTGCCGCGGCGTTGGCCGCCGCCGGAAACTGCCTGCCGCGGGACGTTCCGGCCGATACTTTGCGCTCCCGACTACGAACAGACGGAGCCATCCTCGACCTATGACCGACCTTCGTAACGGATCGCTCGCGAGCGCCGTCCGCAGGCACCGATTGATCGCAATCCTGCGTCGCGTCGAGCCTCAGCAGGCGCTCTTCGATCTGGTCGATGAGCTCGCAGATGCTGGTGTCCGGATCGTTGAGATCACGTTCGATTCGCCAACTGCGGCGGACGATCTGACAGCGCTTCGACAACGACTCGATGCACGTGGTGACGGCGATTACTTCCTCGGTGCGGGCACACTTCTTCGCCGTCAGCAACTGGACGCTGCGGTCGCGGCCGGGGCTCAGTTCTGCGTGTCGCCCGTGCTGGAGCTTGATTTGTTGGCAGCGTCCCTTGCCGCGGGTGTCCCGTTCACCGCCACCGGCATGACATCGACCGAGATGAACACGGCATGGAATGCTGGCGCGACGTTCATCAAGCTGTTCCCGGCAAGCGCAGTCGGGCCACAGTTCATTCGCGAGCTGCACGGTCCCCTTCCGGACATCCAGATAGTGCCAAGCGGCGGTGTCGATGCGTCGAACGCCAGGGCCTTCCTGGACTCGGGCGCGGTGGCGGTCGGTTTGTCGGGCGCGTTGGTTCGGGCCACCTCAGAAGAACGACGCCTGCTCATCCAGTCTGTGCGGTGACTCGATTCGACGGCCGGGTAGTTCTCGTCAGCGGTTCGACCGGGATTGCGGCGGCCGCGGCAGAGGCGCTCATCAACGCGGGCGCGATCGTCTTCGTTACCTCGCGCACTGCGGACCACGTCGACAACCTGGTCGAGGAGCTCGCCGTCCGATCGGCGGGAATGGCCGCCGATCTCACGCGCGAGGATGGCGCTCGGTCGGTCGTGGATGCCTGTGTCGCAAGGTTCGGCCGCCTCGACGGCGTCTACAACGTGGCCGGCATAAGCGGCCGCAGATTTGGCGACGGCGCGCTGCACGAACTGACGCTCGAGGGTTGGCAAACCGTGATCACGAGCAACCTCACCTCGCAGATGCTCGTGTGCCGTGCCGCGGTTCAACAGATGCTCAAGCAGGAGCCGGCAGCCAACGGCCAACGCGGCGTGATCCTGAACATGTCGAGCGTGCTGGCCCGCCATCCTTCACCGGAGTTCTTCGGCACCCACGCCTATGCCGCGTCGAAAGGTGCGATCGAGGCGTTCTCGCGCTCCATCGCGGCCACCTACGCGCCGCAGGGAATTCGAGTCAATGTCATTGCGCCCGCTCTCGTGGCGACTCCGATGAGCGCGCGGGCGCAGTCCGACGCCCAGATCATGGACTTCGTCGGGCGCAAGCAGCCTTTGTCGGGTGGCGCCTTGACGGCCGACGACCTGATCGGGACAGCGCTCTATCTGCTCAGCGACGACTCGCGCACGGTAACGGGCCAGGTCATCGACGTCGACGGGGGCTGGTCTATCACCGACCCGTAGACGAGGACGTGGCGGCAATCATCAAGAGGGCGGCGGGGTTCGCACTCCCTTGTCCTGGACATCGCGCGATTTCTTCCTGATGGCCGAACCGAATACGGCAAGAGTCTCGTCTCCGGATGATGCCGCGGACGGACCGAGCACGGCATCGAAGCCGGCGGCCACCGCGATCTGGGCAAGTTCCTGACAAACGCTTCGATCACGGGAGGTCAGGTCGCGGGTCGTTACTCCCAGCGCCGTCAGCGCAGCCGGATCCGTCAGATCGAGGGCGGTCACGTCAAAGGTCGCGCGACCCAGCCGGCGCCGTGACTGAGCCACGTCCACGCCGGCGGCAGGGTTGTGCCTGAATTCCGCCCAAGCGCCGCTTTCCGACGAGCTGCCGTACCAGGTCGGCGAGCCGCCAGGCCGGTGATACCTGCCTTCGCCAAGCGGTGGATCCGGAACGTCAAGAATCCCGCGGCCCGGTGAAACCTGCCGCCAGGCCGTGAAGGTCCTGGGCCGCGTGCGTTTTCGCTGCGCCTCGATGAACTCCGACCATTGCGCGCGTCGATCACCAGCGTTCAGACGTAATAGCCCTCGAGAAACGCCTCCACCGCCCCGCGGACTCGCTGGCTTTCATCACGAGCTAGCAGTTCGATAGGTCGTTGGTCGTCAAGCAGGATGTTTCGGGCCGACATCCATTGCGTAACGCCGCGCCACGTAAGCGTGTCCGCAAGGAGGAGCGAGATTTGGAAGAGCTCGCGGATCCGGTCGTTGAATGCTGGCCGGATTGCTCCCGTTGCGGCCCAGTTCCTGACACTCCGATCGCTCGCGCCAGCGGCGTTCGCAATCTGCTTCTGCGTGTACCCGATCGTCTCGAGCGATTGAACGATTTCGTTGGCCGCCACTGCTCGTCTCAGCTTCGCCACGGTGGGGACACCGACGGCGGACGCCTGAGTCATGACTGGTAGTTTCCGTACATGTTGCCGCTATTGTTTCCGCTTCTGGCCAGATCGTCAACGCGCTCAACCAGGCGCCGCCTCGGAGCGCTTCTTACCGGATAGACGGATGAGATCTTCGTGCAGCTCGAACCAGACGGAGTGGTACGAGTCAACTCGGGGCGAGGCGACGTAGCGCTGGTCGCCACCTCGCGAAAGCTCGAGGGCGTGACCTAATCGAGTTCGATAGACATCGAAACGACGGAGATCGTTCGCCAGGGGAGCCAGCCAAGCTGTCGTGTCTCCGTGGAGTACGTTGAGATCGTCGATGACACGGCCGTCATACGCGGCATCCGAGTGGTCATTAACGATCTGCTCGCCGGCCAGGTCACGCACCTGCCAGGCGGTGACGAGCGCCTTCATCCGGCCGTCAAAGGCGTGGAACTCGTCGAGCAATTGAGCCGCGCGCTCGTCGCCCACGGCTGATCGATCAGCCGCGTACAGCTCGCTTGCGGCAAGCTTTCCAGGTGCCGTCAGCCGCAGCGCCCCGGAGGCCTTCTCAACCGCACCGGAGTTGACCAATTCGTCGACCACGGGATTGATCACCCGCGAGTCGACCAGGGCGGATTCGGCGAGCTGCTCCGGAGTCACAGAGCCTCGAACGGCCAGAATTCGCACCACGTCGTCGGCCGGACGTCGCACCACGTCGTGGGCCTGAATCGGTAGAGGCGACTCGAAAGAGACGGGCCGCTCGGATTCTTCGCCGGCAGCCTGTGTCGAAACCGGGATACCAAGCTCCCGCGCCCACGCGAGCAACGTCGCGGCCTCGGAGGCCTGCTCCCATGTCCCTTCGAGCGCTCCATCGAACACCTCGCCGGTCGAGCCGTCGATCGAGATCAGCTTTCCTTCAGCCAGCGACAACTCACCCGCGCCAACCACTGCCGGGATGCCCCAGCCACGGGCGACGACCGCGGCGTGTGAGGCAAGTCCGCCGCGCGAGGTCAGGACGCCGGCGGCTTTCGCCATGCCTCGCACGTCATCGGGTGAAGTCTCGTCGCGTACGAGAATCACCGACTCTCCGCGGTCGCCCGCCGCGACCGCCTGGTCAGACGTCGTCACTACCGCACCTACCGCGACTCCCGGCGAGGCCGGCAGGCCGCGGGCAATCGGCGAAGCGATGTCAGGTGCTCGGACGAAGACGCGCGGTGGGTCCGCGAGCATTGGCATCACCCGTTCAACCGCCTCTGCCTTCGAGAGTGGGAACTCGTCATCGGCGGCCATCTCGGATGCCATGCGCAATGCCGCACGCGGGGACTTCTTGCCGGCGCGGACCTGGAGCATCCACAACCTGCCGTCCTCGATGGTGAATTCGATGTCAGCGACATCACGCAGGTGCTTCTCCAGCACGGCACAGTAACCACGCAACTCCTGCGCCACTTCCGGCAAGCGCGCGTCGAGCTCAGCGATTGGCGACGGTGCGTGCGTGCCGGCGACCACGTCCTCGCCCTGAGCGTCGAACAGCACGTCGCCGAACCAGGCGTTCTCGCCGGTGGATGGATTGCGAGTGAACAGCACTCCGGTTCCTGACGACGATCCGCGGTTGCCGAACACCATCGCCTGGACCGTCACGGCGGTGCCCAGGTCGTCAGAGATGCCCTCGCGTGCACGGTAGGCACGCGCGCGGTCACTGTTCCAGGATCTGAACACCGCCTCGATTGCCGCGCGCAGTTGCTCCCACGGATCTTCAGGCGGTCGGCGGCCAATGACCGATGCGTAGCTTTCCTGGAAACGGTTGCGGCAATCCAGGGCGAATTCCAAGCCGTTCTTGTGCGACAGGCCTGCGAACGTCTGTGCATTGAGACCGAGATCGAGCACTGTATCCATCATCCCGGGCATGGACACGGGCGCTCCGCTACGGACGGAAACCAGCAGGGGATCCTGAGCATCGCCGAATCGCCTGCCTGCGCGCGCTGCCAAACGCCCCATCGCTGCGACGAGCTCCTCGGAGAGGCCGTCCGGCCACGATCCCACCAGAAACGCGCGACAAGCTTCAGTTGTCACCACGAATCCCGGCGGCACGGGCAAACCGAGGTCCGTGGCCATCACGACGAGATTCGCGCCCTTGCCTCCCAGGAGTCGCAGACGCTCATCCTCGGACGCCGAAGGCGGCGCGTCGAAGTCGTACACAAATCGGGTCGAATGGGCGGCGTTCATCGTCCGTTCGGCACGTCGGGAAGCATCGGCGGCTGCATTATCATCGATCATCGATAGGCATCCGACGGACGAGAGAGGCGGAGCTGATGGCGGTCGAAACGCAGCACCAGATGACGGTTTCTGACGCTCCCACCATCCACACCGGCGAGCCGATTCTCGAACAGTTCCTGGGCGATGACGAGTTCCCGATCGAGTGGCGGAGTGAACTCGAGAAAGAGCTCTTCTGGGTCTTCGATGACCTGCATTGCCCGCATCCCCTGAGCCCGATGTTCGAGGAAATCGGCGGTTGGTGGCTGACCTGCGACCACATGTTCCGCCGTTTCGGCACGCCCTTCGCCGCTGACTGGATCATCAAGAACGTCAACGGCTTCCTGTACACGGCGGCCGTGCCAGCTGACCCGAGCTGGGCCGTGGACGCTATGGAATACGGCGCCCGATACGGCGCCCGGGTGCCTCTCGATGCGCAGTTCAACCAGCGCATTGGCAAGTGGCTTGACGCGACTCTGCCGGTATATGGCGAGCACTTCGTCGATTGGTGGAACAACCGGCTTGTGCCGGAGATGAAGCGCAACTTCGAATTCCTCGAAGAGCAGCTTGATCGGCAGAACGAAATGTCGCTACCTGAGGTGGCTGTGCTTCTCGAAGACGCCATCGACGTTCACGACCGGCACTGGAAGATCCATTGGATGCTCAACTTCGCCCAGCTTTCGGCCACGCTGAACCTGCGTGCCGTCATGGAGAAGACGCATGGCAAGGTCGACGACGGGCTGCTGGGCCGGCTGCAGAACAGCGCCAACGACCGAAACTGGGACTCGATCAAAGCCCTCTGGTCGATGAAGCAGGAGGCCGCGGCAGATTCGGACCTGGCCGCGGCGTTTGCCCATGAGACGGCGGCCGAGATCATTGCCGCGTTGGAGGTCTCAGCCCGGGGCCAGCAGTTCGTGGAGGAGCGCATCAGGCCGTACCAGCGCGAGTTCGGGTGGCACGCCGTGTGGAGCCACGAGTTCATCTTCCCGACGGTGTTCGAGAAGATGGAGCCCGTTGTCGAGCTCGTCCGTGGCTACATCGAGACCGACTACGACTATCCGTCGACGATGGGCGCGCTGCGCGACGACATTGAGGCCGCCTCGCGCGAGATCCTCGAAGGTCTGAGCGGTGACAACCTCGCCCAGATGAGCGCGGCCAACGAGGTCAACCTGCGCATGGCGCCGCTGACCCCCGATCACCACTTCTACATCGACCAGGGCGCGAACGCCCACGTCCGGTTGGTGCTGGTGGCAATTGGCAAGAAGCTTGCCGCGCGGGGCGCGATCGACGACGCCGAGGACGTCATGTTCCTGCGCTACAACGAGCTTCGTCCGCTCATCGGAGATCAGAGGATTTTCGACGCCAGGTCGCTCATCGCGGAACGCAAGGCCCAGCGCGAAAGGGCTTATGAGTTCCGGCCGCGGGCATGGATCGGGACTGCGACGCAGAGCCAGCTCGACTTCCCATACCTCGTCAACTGGGGATTCCCCGAGAAGTTCACGCGCAAGGCCGGCGAGGTCACAGACCAGTTCAAGGGCATCGCTGGATCACCAGGCATCGTCGAGGGCACTGCCCGCGTGGTGTTGCGCGAGGACCAGTTCGACGACGTCCGCGCCGGCGACATACTCGTCTGCCACATGACCAATCCAGCATGGGTCGTGCTTTTTACCAAGATCGCAGGGCTTGTCACCAACGCAGGTGGACTCACGGCTCATCCCGCAGTTCTGTCCCGCGAGTTCGGCATTCCGGCGGTCGTTGGCACGCAGGACGCGACGACACGCATAAGCAACGGCGATCGAGTGCGCGTCGATGGAACGACTGGAACTGTCGACATCCTCGATCGGGCAGCCCAGTTCAAAGAGGACCTGATGCGGGCATGAATGTGACCGCGACGACGACGCTGAGTCCGCTGCTGCAGACTGCTGCCACTGCCACTGACATCTGGAACGACTCGTGCGCGGTCGACGAGCTCGAATACGCCATTGCCCACGGAGCGGTCGGAGCCACGGCCAATCCGACGATCGTTCACGAAGTCTGGAAGAAGGATCCCGGACGGTGGGCGCGGAGAGTTCGCCAGCTGGCGGATGCCATGCCCGGAGCAACGGAAACACACCTGGCCTGGGCGATCGTCGAGGAGATGTCGGGGGAGGGAGCAGCGTTGCTGCTGCCGGCTTTCGAGAAGTACGGCGGGCGCCAGGGGCGGCTTTCGATGCAGACCAATCCCACGTTCTGGCGCAGCTACGAGCCGATGTTGGGGCAAGGCGTCCATTTCACGGAGGTCGCACCGAACATCATCGTCAAGTTTCCGGCGACCATGACCGGCATAGCCGTTATCGAGGAAGCCACCTACCGCGGCGTGTCAATCAACGCCACGGTTTCGTTCAGCGTCGCGCAGGCAGTGGCCGCTGCCGAGGCTGTGGAGCGCGGCCTCGAGCGACGCGAGGCAGAGGGCCTGCGCACCGACGACATGGGTCCGGTTATCACGATCATGGTCGGTCGGATCGAGGACTGGCTGCGTGTGCTGGTCGACCGCGATGGCATCGTCGTCCATCCATCGGCCCTGGCCTACAGCGGTGTGGCCGTGTTCAAGAGGGCGTATGGGATCTTCAAAGAACGCGGTTTCCGCGCCCGGCTGCTGGCCGCGGCAATTCGGCACCATCTGCATTGGTCGGAGTTCGTTGGCGGCGATGTCGTCATCACCTTGCCCAGTTCCTGGCAGAAGAAATTCAACGCCTCGAACGTCAGGGTGCGCGAGCGGATGGACGATCCGGTGGATCCCGATTACATCAAAGAGCTAAGTTCGGCGTTTCCGGATTTCGTGAAGGCATATGAGCCAGATGGGCTGACCCTGGACGAGTTCGACACATACCCGCCCACGGTTCGAACGCTGCGCGCGTTCATTGCCTCGTACCACGACCTGCTCGCGGCGGTGACTGACGCCCAGCTGCCCAACCCGGACATCCGGAGCTGATCCCGAGCATGACCTACAACGTGATCGCGACATGGGTGGCCAGGGAAGGCGAAGAGGACACTGTCGCGCGCATCCTGCGCGAGAACGCCGTCGCGAGCGAGGCGGAGCCGGGCTGTCGCGAATTCAAGGTCTATCGCCAGAGGGACCAGCCCCGGACGTTCCTGCTCTACGAGATCTACGAGGATGAAGCCGCGTTTCAGGCGCATCGTGAATCGGACCATTTCAAGAGGTACGTTCTCGACGACGCCGTGGCGAACGGCCGGCTGGAACAGCGCTTTGCCAAGTTCTACGAGCCGCTCGACTGACCGTGGCACTGCGCGCGGATGAGGAGCTGACGCCGCTCGCGCGAAGCGTTCTGAGTGCCCAGGTCAAGGACAAGCTCTTGCGTTGGATCCTCGAGGGAGAGCTGCCGCCCGGATCGCGCGTCATCGAGACGCGCGTGGCGCGCCGCTTGGGCACGAGCCAGGCCCCTGTGCGCGAGGCGCTCCGTGATCTCGCCACCCTCGGGCTCGTTGAGATGCATCCCTTCCGTGGCGCGCGCGTTCGCCAGCCCGCGGCCGAAGAGCTGATCGAGGCGATGGAGGTCCGTGGCGAGCTCGAGGCAATTGCCGCCCGGCAAGCAGCGCGCGCCGTCGACGAGACGACGTTGCGCGAAATGCGCGCGCTGATCGACCGGATGCGCCTGTGCGCGGATGCAGGCGATGCGCATGGCCAGGCCCTGGCGAACTCCGAGTTCCATACGCTCGTTATCAATGCCAGCGGCAATCGAACGGTCCAACGGCTGTGGGAGATACTCGAGCCGTTCGCTCGGACGTACCTGACCGCGACCGTGCCCGGCGCGGACCTGCATTGGCTGGCCGAGCGCCACGTCGCGATCGTCGACGCCCTCGAATCTCGGGACTCCGAACGCGCGGCTGAGCAGATGCGCGTCCACGCGCGCCAGGCGGAGGAAACGGTTGAACGAAACGCCGCAGCTGTCTGAGGAGATGAATGCGGGTCCGGCACGGATCCGCATCGATGTTTTTGGCGGCGAGCGTCGCGAGCATGTCCTCGAGGACATGAACTTCATGAACTACCGACTCGCCGACGTTCAGCTCTCGACGGGCGCCAGCCTGCCGCAGGCGGACATCGTATGGCGGGCGGGCGGCCAAAAGTCGGTGACTTACGACAGCGCCAGGTCAGTCATGACCTTTTCCGGGCCGTGGGACGAGGGCCCCATCCAGAAGGTGATCGTCGCCATGCTCGCCCTTCGCCTCGAGGCCAAGGGTTGGCACCCGTTTCATGCTTCGGCGGTCCGTTATCGCGATAAGAACGTCCTGTTCCTGGGCGGCGAGTCGAACCACGGCAAGTCGATGGGCCAGCTCGAGGCAAACCGACGCGGCGCGCTCCTCGTATCGACCGAAACAACGGTCATCGACGACGAGGGCGTGGTCCGGATGGGCTCCCGGGACGTGTACGTCAAGAAGCGCGCAAAGGGCACCGAGCGCTCCGACAAGGCGGGCGTGAACGTCGGCGTGGCCAAGTTCTTCGGCGAGATGCCAACGTGGCAACTTTACGCACAACCGGCGCCGGTGGACGTGGTCATCGTGCCGGCCATCGACGGCAACTACGACGCTGCGACCAACGACATGAATCCCTTCGAGCGTCAGTTCCAGACCCTTCATTCGCTGCAGAACTATTTCCTGCTCAACGAGCTGCTTGCCCCCGGTTGGGCGATGCCCTTGATCGACTCAGAGGATCTGCGCCGTCGGCGCGCCGAATTTGTCGAACGCTTCAGCAACCGTCCCTACTTCTTCATCCGGGCCGCGAACCCGCAGGTCCTGATGGACGAGGTCGAGAAGGTCCTCTAGGCCACCGATTTGCGACCGTTCGCCTACGCCAGACCCGAGACTCTTGACGAGGCGGTCTCACTGCTCGATGAGCACGGCTCGGACGCGCGCGTCCTTGCCGGCGGCACGGACCTGATCATCCGACTGCGCGACCGGACGCTGAAGCCAACGGTAGTGGTCGACGTCAAACGACTGGCCGAGTTCGCGCCTTCGATCTCCGACTTGGACGGCAAGCTCCGGATCTCCGCCGGGACGACGATGACCGACCTGATGGCGGATGCCAAAGTCCAGCGCTGGTTTCCGGCGCTGGTCGAAGCGGCTTCGATCATCGGCTCGATCCAGATCCGCAACCGCGCGACGCTGGTCGGCAATCAGTGCAACGCGTCACCAGCGGCGGACACGGCTCCAGTGCTGCTGATGTACGGAGCGTCACTGGTCGTCGTTGGCCTGGGCGGAGAGCGACGGATTGCCCTGGATGATTTCTTCGTTCGATCCGGCGTGACGAACCTGCAGCCGGGCGAACTCGTGACCGCCATCGAGGTGCCCATTCCGGAGATACCGATTGGGTCCGCATTTGCCCGCAGGACGCGGCGACGCGGACACGACCTGGCATCTGTGACGATGGCCGTTTCGGTCGATGCGGCCGGCCGGGTTCGGATGGCGTACGGCAGCGTGGGGCCACGGCCGTGGGCCTTTGCTTCTGACGGCGGGGAGCCGCCCTTGGAGGACTGGTTCGCGCGAGCTGCGCCGTCGCCAACCTCGATGCGCGCGTCGCCCGACTACAGACTTGCGATGCTGCGAGTGCTCGGTCAGCGGGCACTGGCGTCAGCGCGCGTTCGCCTGGACGCGGCCGCCTGATGCGGATCTCCGTCTGGGTCAACGAGCGACATCGCTCCGTCGATGTCGAGGAGCACCACACGCTGCTCGAGGTGCTGCGCGACGACCTGGGTCTGACCGGCACGAAGGAGTGCTGCCTCGTCGGCGAGTGTGGCGCATGCACCGTGCGTTTAGACGACCGAGTTGTCGACTCGTGCCTCGTGCTCGCGGTCGAGGCCGACGGCGCTTCTGTTCTCACCGTCGAGGGCCTCGCCCACGCACTCGACGACGACGATTTGCCCGACCTCGGGACTGCGTTTCTCGAACACGGCGCCGTGCAGTGCGGCTTTTGCATCCCGGGCCAGCTGCTGGCGGGCCACGACGTTTTGCTCACACATAGGCACCCGTCGCGGGGCCAGATCGAGGAAGGCATAGCCGGCAACCTCTGCCGCTGCGGCTGCTACTACCAGATCGTCGACGCCATCGAGGCAGCGTCGAAGATGGAGCGCGATGACTTTCCGGACGAGGCGCCACGTGAGGAGACCAACCTGCCGCAGCCGCCGGTAGATCAATGATCGGCGAGCGGGTCGCCCGGGTCGGAGGCGAGGCGCGCACCGACGGCTCGCAGCAGTA
>DATBFJ010000106.1:0-7104 GCA_036558545.1 Candidatus Limnocylindrales bacterium | reverse complement strand
TCGATCAGCTTTCTGGCCTCGCGCTCGATGTGGAAGGCGAGCTCCGCGTCGAGCTCCTGCTCGACGCGGTCGGGCCTGAACAACGCACGTACCCTCAGTGTCAGGTCGTTGAATGTCATGCGAGCTTCATCACGCGGCCGATGGCGTTTGCCATGCGTTCCCATTCCCGCGCTTCGACCGCGAGTTGACGGCGGCCCGACGCGGTAAGGTGGTAATACTTGGCGCGGCGGCCCAGCTCCGAGACTTTCCACTCGGCCTCGATCCAGCCCTGGTGCTCGAGACGATGGAGGGCCGGATAGAGCGAGCCCTGATTGATCTGCAGGACGTCTTGGGAAATCTGCTGGACGCGCTCGGAGACGGCCCAGCCGTGCAGGGCATCCTTCTGCAGCGTGCGCAGGATCAACAGATCGAGCGTGCCGGGCAGCAGATCGGGTGTTCGCGCCATGGTGTAGACAGTCGACACTACAAAATCTTGGTGTCGACTGTCAACACCAAGTCTGCATGCGATGAGACGAGCACGATAGCGCGGAGGTTCCAGCGTTCGTGGTTGGCCGCGCCCGTCGCAGTGGCGTTCGTCTTGCCTAGCCGGTGCTCATGCTTCCATTCCGCCACTCGTAACTTTGGCTCTGCCGAGAAGCAGCGCTCGCTGTATCGTGCGGCGGATGCTAACTACGCGCACGCGCCTGGCGCTGGTTTTTGCGGGAGCCAGTATCGCCACGGCAATCGGCCGCTCACAAAGTACGGACCTCGATACGACCGATCGCGTTATTGTCGCCAGCCGCATCTACGCTCTTGTGCAGCAGTTCTTCGCCCACTGGGAGGGCGCCTCCCGGAGCAGCGTCGAGGACGCGTATCGACTGTACGTTGATCAGGCGGTGCACGGCTCGTCGCGGCGTGACTTTGATCTGGCGACGCTGCGCTTTGTCGCCAGCCTTCACAACGGCCACACGCAGTTCACCGATGCGCAGGCTGATGGCCGACCATTGAAGTTCCGGCTGCTCGAGGTCGAAGGGCGCTGGGTCGTCATTGGCAGCCAGGACAGCCGTCTCCTGCGCGGCAGCGTGATCCACACCATCGATGGAATTGCCGTGGACGACTGGGTGCGCGAGAAGTCCGCGTACGTCGACGCCTCGAACGAGCGCCTCGCGCGCACGCGCGTCTTCAACTATCCGCTCCTGTTCGGTGACCGGATAGCCCTCGGACTCGATGACGACCGGACGGTCGACGTTGATCGGGGCGTGCCCCCGGATGTGCCGTTCGTGGCGCCGCAGCCTGTGGAAGGCCGATGGTTGCACGAGGGCGCGGTCGCGTACATCCGCATATCGTCGTTCGGCGATCTCGCCAATGAGCGCGCGGCACTCGAGCTCGTTCGACAATTCGCGACGGCTCACAGCCTGATTGTCGACGTCCGCGGAAACGGAGGCGGTACGACCCCGCGTCAGCTCATCGGAGCACTGATGAACCGTCCCTGGCGATGGTGGATCGAATCTTCGCCGCAACGGCTCGTGTTGCTGGACGCGATGATTGGGGGCGCCGACGGTTTCGCCCCGCTTCAAGTCGGTCGCGAAAACGTCCTGCAATCTCCATCTGCTGACGCGTATCACGGGCGCGTGTTCGTCCTCGTCGATCGGTTTTGCATATCGGCCTGCGAAGATTTCGTCATGCCGTTCAAGACCACGGGGCGCGGCACGGTGGTCGGGGAACTCACGGCTGGGAGCTCGGGCAACCCCCGTCGTGTCGATCTGGGCAACGGCATGCGGGTCTCCATCGGCGCGATTCGGTATCGGTTTCCCGACGGCAGTGCGTTCGAAGGCGTGGGCATTGCGCCGGACGTGGCAATCGAACGTCGGATCGCCGATATCCTTGCGAACCGAGACAGTGCGCTCGAACAAGCACGACAACTCGCCCGCTGATCCAACAGCTGCACGAGCGTCGATTCGAGCGCCTTCTAATGGGCCTCGAACAGAAGAGAGTGTTCCGCTTGGCGCTTTCCGCCTCGAATCTGTCGTCGCTGCGGTTAATGAGCGGTGATTTCTGACGTTCACGTGTGACAAACAACCGTTCACCATCAGCCGTGATCACGACGCTGTCGTCTCCGTTTTCATGGAAGCCCACGATGCGACCAACGCACCGCCCAGCCAGAACGCCAATGTGATGAACGACGGAGGATGGCGATGAACGGGACCGTGGGATTAGCAGCACCGGCCAGCGGATGGGTCGGCTACGACTACGGCCACGCGCGACAATCGATGACGTCGACGGGCACCTCGTTCCCGCCACACACATTGCTCAGCCGAGGCGGCCCAATCACGGTAGAGGGTCGTCCCGCTGGCGGCGCTGCTTCCCATCTGGCGCGCTACGCGCGTTGATGTAGGCAGATTTCGGACGGATTCCAGACTCGGAGTCTGCGCACTGCCTCCTCCGAGAAATTGTTGGGCGTAGCGGTTTGCTAGACCGACCGGCCTCGGATCGGCAAGCGCTCGACCGAGAGCCTCTGAGACCTCACGGTTCTGGGTCTCACGCGCCCGGTCGCCACTACAACCTGACGGGCAGCGGTGAGCCTGGACGGATCCAGGGCGCGACACAGCGACCACCAGGGCTACGACGGAGACAGAGTGACTCAGCATGGTCGTGAGTGTGACAACGCGCGGTTCGGAAGCGTTGTTCAGTTCGTGCCGAGCGAGGATGGCGTGGACGAGCCCGGAAGACGCCCGCCGACGACATCAGCATGGCGGCCGCGCACTCCGGCGGCCCGGGGAGTCGAGCCTCAGTCCTGGCGTAGGGCAACCATCGGATCAACGGACGCGGCGCGCGCCGCCGGCACGAGGCAGGCGACGAGCGCGGCGGCGAGCAGCACGAGCGTCACCCCGACGAACGCCGCCGGCGCGAAGGCGCTGACGCCGAAGACGATGCCCCGGAGCGCGCGCACCACCAACCAGGCACCAGCCGATCCGAGGATCGTGCCCGCGAGCGCCGTCAGCAGCCCCTCGCGCAGCACCTGCCACAGCACCCGGCCCCGGCCGGCCCCGAGCGCCATGCGCAGCCCGATCTCGTGCGTCCGCTGCGCCACGGCAAACGACATGACGCCGTAGATCCCGAGCGTTGCCAGGATCAGCGCGACCGCGGCGAAGCCCGCGAACAGCGCGGTCGTGAATCGATCGCCGACGAGCGTCTGCGCGACGACCTGATCCATCGTCCGGACGTTGCCCATCGGCAGGTCAGGGTCGAGGCGCTGGATGACCGAGGCAACGCTTTTCTGCAGCGCCGCGGGATCGCCTTCGCTGCGGACCGTCATCCGCACCCGAGGCAGGGGGGACTGGTCGAACGGCAGGTGGATTTCGGGGTTGATGTCGTTCTTGACGCCGTTGCTCCGGCTGTCGGCGACGACGCCGACGATTTGCCAGACTTGGGGCTCGCCCGGCTGGTTCGCCCCCGGAACGAACCGTCCCAGCTCGAGACGCTGGGTCAGCGGATCCGTGGCACCGAAGACGCGCTTCACGAACGTCTCGTTGACCACGGCGACGAGCTGGCCACCCTGGCGGTCGGCGGCGGTGATGCCGCGGCCTCGCGTGATGCGCATGCCCATCAGTCCGAGGTATTCGGGCGTGACGACGTTCACCCGCGCGATGGGACGACTCTTGGCGTCTACGGGCGGCTGGCCCGGGATCGAGAACGGCATCCCGAACATGCCCTGGAGTGGCAGGCCGGTGGACACCGCGGCCGCGCGAACCCCGGGCAGCGCCTGGACCCCGGTCAGCATCCGATCGTAGAAGGCGCGGATGGTGTCCCGTTCGACCATCTTCTCGCGCGCCACCGGCAGCGAGAAGGTGAGGAGGTGATCGGTGCGGAAGCCCAGTTCGGCCCGCGCCATCGACGTGAAGCTCCAGAGGGCCACACCGCCGCCGGTGAGGAGCGTGACCGCGAGCGCGAACTCGAGGACGACGAGGGCCCGGCGCAGGCCGTGCCGTCCGCCCTGCACCGCGCGCCCCGACTCCTTGAGCATCTCGTTCAGGTCGAGGCGGGCCGCCTGCCAGGCCGGAGCCGTACCGAAGAGGACGCCCGAGACGACCGAGAGCGCGACTGTAAATAGCAGCACCGGCAGGTTCAGCTCGATCACCGTCTCGGACGGCAGCATGAACCGCGGCATCAGCGCCACCACCACCCGCATCACCAGGGCCGCGAGCCCGACGCCGATGGCGCCGCCGACCAGCGCCAGCACCAGGCTCTCGGTCAGGAGCTGCCGCACGATCTCGAGCCGCGATGCGCCGAGCGCCGTCCGCACCGTCACCTCACGCTGCCGCGCAGTCCCGCGCGCGAGGAGCAGATTGGCGACGTTGGCGCAGGCGATGAGCAGCAGGAAGCCTACCGCGGCGAGCAACAGCCACAGCGAGTTCTTCGTGGCCGGGCTCAGGAAATTGTTGCGGAACGGCTCGACGCTGGGAGTCCAGCCGCGGTTGGAATCGGGAAATTCCGCCGCCTGCCGCTCGGCGACCAGTTTCAGTCGCGCGTTGGCCTGCGCCACCGTGACGCCCGGTTTCAGCCGCCCCAACGCCGTGAGGAAGCGCGCCCCGCGGTCGGCGGCGACCGCCTCCGGGAAGGCCAACGGGATCCAGAGGCGAAACTGGATGTTGTCGGCCGGCCCCTGGCCAAGCACGCCGACCACCTCGTACGGGTTCCCGTCGATCCGGATCGCCTGTCCGAGGATCGAGCGGTCACCCCCGAAGCGCTCCTGCCAGAGACTGTAGCTGAGGATAACGACCTGCTCCCGCCCGACCGTCCCTTCTGCCTCGAGGAAATCGCGGCCGATCGCCAAGGGGTGGCCGAACCCCAGCATCGGCAGGAAGCCGGGCGCCGGCGTTCCGGCCTCGAGCTGCATCGGCGCCCCGCCCGACCCGAGGTTGACGAAGCGGCCAGTCCAGGCATTCAGGTCCTCGAACACCGACGTCTCCCGCTTGAAGTCCAGGTAGTCGGCCGGCGAGTTCGAGTTGCGCCCTCCGCCCTCGCGCTGCGACCACACCATCACCAACCGATCGGCGTCGCGGTACGGCAGCGGCGCAAAGAAGGTCGCATGGACGACGCTGAAAATCGCCGTCGTCGCCGCGATCCCCAGCGCCAGGGTCAGGACCGCGACGACGGTGAACCCCGGGTTCTTGAGCAGCAGCCGCAGGCCGAAGCGCATGTCGCGCAGCAGGTATCGCATCGTGAGCCTCGTGATTGCACCGTTTCGGTGGGGGCCACGGACTTAGACGTCGGCCTCCGGCGGAGCGTTGGCAGCGGCCGTGCTGAGTCTGGCGGCCAATATGTGCACACCCTGCACGGGCAGGTCCGATCGGTGCCCCAGATTGCGCCGGGTACTTTTCACGCGGATCGGCGATCGCGACACGCGACACCCGGCCAACACTAGCTGGGTCGAGTTCGAGATTTCGTCGTCGTCATCCAGGCGAACACACGCGAGGCATCCGCGACATCCTGCCCGAGATCCGAAAAACGCCAAACAAGTCGATCCGCATCCTAACCCTCACAGGTCCAACATTCGCGGAGTCGGCTAATATCGCTACGGATCGAGAAACTTCAAGACTTCGCGCATCAAGCGATCACCCTCAGGTGTGAGGAAGATCGCCGGCGCATGAGCCGCACCTTTGAGTGCGACAAATTTCTTGGGATCGATGGCGCGCTCGTATTGGCGCGGGAGCGGAAGGGCCCAGGTCCCTCCCACGCTCTCCACGCCAGGCAGCGCCGCCCAACTGGCGGCCGAACCTCATTCGGCGTGGGGGCCGTCTTCAATCGTGTTAAAGGAACGACGCAATCGTTTGGCTACAAGGTCGACGGTGACACGCGGCATCACAAGGGCACGTTGGGTGACGGAAAGTCGACCATCGATGAGATATGGAAGCGCATAGGTCGTTGAGAGTCACTGCTGTGCGAATCACGCCTGACGATAGTTGCGGTCGCAGCAGCCGCGGCCTCGTGCCTGGCTGCGCAGACGTCGAACGACTGCCAGCACCATTTCGCCGAGGCCGTCAGACGCATCGACGAGACTTACGCCTATTTCCATGCGAAAGCCACACACTGGGATGATGTGCCGGCGTGGTATGCCCCGGATCTCCGATCCGTGAAGAGCCGCGACCAGTTCATCGCGCTACTCGAGCGCGTCGTCGACGAGATCTACGATCCCCACGCGCAGTTGAACACGCACCTCGAAGGCTCGTCGCGCCTCGTGCCATCTGGCACGGATCTGTGGGCGGAGTAGCGCGGCGACCAGGCAACGATCACGCAAGTGCGCGACGACTCCGACGCGTCACGAGCCGGTCTCCGACCCGGCGGCGTCGTGACAGCAGTCAACGGTATACCCATCGGCATCGCGCACAGCCGCGGTCGGTCGAAGCTGGTTCGCGCAGGTGTCGCCGCGCCCGCCCTTCACCTATACGCAGCCCGTCGCGGTACTCGTGGGCCGCTGGACCGTCAGCATGGGTGAAGGTTTGGCGATCGGATTCGACGCGACGAGGACCGGCTTTGTCGTTGGTACCGCGATGGCAGGCCTCGTCGGCGCGACGACGCCGATCATGCTGCCGCGCACGGGCATCGGCATCAATCTGCCCTATGAGCGCCTCTTCCATGTGAACGGAATGCCTCGAGAGGCGTTCCAACCGAAGGTCGTTGTGGATGTCGCGCAGGGCGCGCCCGGACGGGATCCGTTCATCGATGCGGCACTGACGGTAATCACCGACAGGTAGGCGCGGACGGGATATTCGCCCGAGTACCGCCCTGTAAGAAATCGCTCCGAACGTGCGTTCATCCAAGAAAGGAAAGATTGCGAGTGCGGGAGGTCCGCCTTCGCTGCCTGAACTGAGCGCAGCTACGGCGGGACAGCCTTCGCGTGTATGGGAGCTCGTTCCGTGGTAGGTCGGCGCGCCGAAGGCGCCGCCGCCCCAGCCGAAGCTCGCGCGAAGCGCGAGCGAAGGCTGGCTGGGAGGCAGGGATTCGAACCCCGATAACGTGGTCCAGAGCCACGTGTCCTACCGTTGAACGACCTCCCAACGGGCAGGTGGAAACCTCAATATTACCATCCCCGATACCCCTGCCGTTACCGCCGCCGGAAGATCG
>DATBFJ010000105.1:0-3147 GCA_036558545.1 Candidatus Limnocylindrales bacterium | reverse complement strand
CGCGGGTAGAACGGCGTCGTCTCCGTCTGTGGCACTTCCCTGACCTTGCCGAACATCTCGCTCGACGAGGCCTGGTAGAACCGGATCCCGGAATCGACTTGCCGCACGGCCTCGAGCGCCCGCGTCACGCCCTGAGCGTTGAACTCCCCGGTCAGCATCGGCTGATCCCACGAGGCTGGCACGAACGACATCGCCGCCAGGTTGTAGAACTCGTGGGGTCGAATTTCGTCGATGACCCGAATCAGCGACAGCTGGTCCAGCAGATCGGCCGGCTTGAGGGTGATTCGATCGAGCAGGTGCTCGATGCGCCAGTAGTTCGTCGTGCTGGCCCGCCGCACGATGCCGAAGACCTCGTAGCCCTTGGAGAGGAGCAGCTCCGAGAGATACGAGCCGTCCTGGCCGGTGATGCCGCTGATGAGTGCCCGTTTTCCCATGCTGAAGCCCGAGTCTATAGCATCATTTGCCGAGCCGTAAACAGACGTCACACCGCGTTTCCCGCCATCGGAATCTACACGCTGGGAGCCACCGCCGTGTAATTTTTTTCACGACTGCGTACGCAAACGCGACGTACCGGACCGGTCAGACGGATGGCGTTGCACGAACGCGGACGAAGCTGCGTCGGATCGTGAAGGCCCGGACTCAACGTCGCCCGACCGGTGCGGCGGAGTACCGCGACAGGTAGGGCGCGGCGAGGCCCCGACTCATCGCTCGGCGAATGACCCACGGATCAGCGCGCAGCCCGCTCTGAACGACGCGCCGCTGCCGGAGCGCCTCGGGCACGCCTTTCAACGCGTCGATCTTGGCCTTCAACACGGCCCTGCCCTGCCGCCGCCACGGGTAGTAGGCGAGCGCGGCGAGATTCAGCGCGACGTGCTGCGGCAGGTACAACCAGAAGAGCGGCCCTGGCATGTTCTTGACAAAGGTCCAAACGGCATTTCGTTCGCCGTGGTAAACGGCGAAGTCGCTGCGATAGCCGCTCAGCGCCGAGCTGACGTGCCGGACCACTGCCGAGTGCACGTACAGGCACCGATGACCGCGAAGACGGAGGCGAAAGCCGACGTCCACGTCCTCGAAATAGCAGAAGAACCGCGAGTCGAAGCCGCCAATCTCGTCGAACGCCTCGCGCCGGTAGAGCGCAGCCGCGGCGCACGGCGCAAAGACTTCGACGTCGGCGGCCGGCCATTGATCAAAGGATACGCGGTGGCCGTTACGCCACGCGCGTCCGGACACGTGATAGCTGTCGCCGGCGCCGTCGAGGTAGTTCGGTTCAGCCGACAGCCGGATCTGACTGGCGAAGGCAGCCACGGTCGGCTCCTGCTCGGCCGCTCGAACGAGCGCGTCCAACCAGCCGGGATCGGCGACGGCGTCGGGATTCAGCAGCGCCAGAGCGTCGACGTCCGCCGCCGCGCGCGCGGCGATGTTGTTGCCTTCGGCGAATCCCGCATTCGTGTCGAGCCGAATCAGGTGGACGTGGCGGAGCTGCCGCGCCGCGAGCGCCAAAGAATCATCGGTGCTGCCGTTGTCGACGACGATGATGCGATCGGGCCGGCAGATTTGCTGCTCGAGAGATTCGAGGCACTGACGGAGGAGCGGACCGCCGTTCCAGTTGACGATCAAGACGGCGACCGTCACGCGCGGAGAACTCCGGCCTCAACTGCCATAGTGTAAGTGTTACAACGATTCTGCGAGGTCGCAAAAAACCGTTTTCTCTCGCACAAATCCGTGGTCGCCGTAAATCTCTCTCTGCACAGGTGGTTACCTGCACAGATACTGCTGAGGCCCGTGGCACATCCGTTGCTCATCTGGCGGCACCATGGAAACGCCTCGATTTTTTCGGCTGGGGACCCTGACCCTGTTCGCGCTGTTGTGCGCGGCGGCCACGGTCCACGCTGCCTCTTTGACGCTGGCCTGGAACGCCAACACCGACGGGACCACCGCCGGGTACCGGGTCTACTGGGGCAGCCAGTCTGGTGTGTATCCCAATAGCGTCGACGCAGGCAATAGGACGACGTATCAGCTGAATGGCCTGCCCAACGGCGCGCCGATCTACGTCATCGTGCGGGCGTACAACTCCGGAGGCATGCTGAGCGCGCCGTCGACCGAGGTGTCACGCCGCGTGGGTGTGCCCTACTCCGTTGCCGCCGACTTCACCGGAGATTTCGAGAGCGAGATCTCAGTGTATCGCCCCTCCAACGGCATGTGGTACCTGCTTCGGTCGAACAGCGGGTTTCTGACCGGCGCGGGCTATCAGTGGGGCGGCTATGGCGACATCCCCGTGCCCGGTGATTTCGATGGCGATGGCAAGGTCGATATCACGGTGTATCGCCCGGCGACTGCCCACTGGTTCGTGCTGAAGTCGAGTACGAACTACACCACGTCGATCACCTATCAATGGGGTTCGTCGGGCGATATTCCAGTGCCTGGAGACTACGACGGCGACGGCAAGAGCGATCCCGCGGTCTTCCGGCCCTCCAACGGCACGTGGTACATCCTGCTGTCGAGCACCGGATACGTCGGCGGCGCCGGATATCAATGGGGCGGTGCGGGCGACATGCCGCTGAAGGGGGACTTCGACGGCGACGGCCGGACCGACATCGCGGTTTATCGGCCGGGTGATGGCCACTGGTTCATCAAGAAGTCGAGCACGAACTTCACGACGTCCATTACCTATCAGTGGGGCGTGCCGAATGACATCCCGGTCGTCGGCGACTACGACGGCGATGGCAAGTCCGATCTCGCAGTCTATCGACCTGGCAACGGCACGTGGTATCTCGCGTTCTCGAGCAGCGGATACACCTCCGGAGCCGGCTACGCGTGGGGCGCCGGTGCGGACGTTCCAGTGCCGGGCGACTTCGACGGCGACGGCAGGACCGATATCGCAGTCTATCGGGCCTCGACCGCCAACTGGTTCATCCTGAAGTCGACCACGAACTACGGCGCGTGGGGCACGTATCAGTGGGGCTCGTTCGGGGACATTCCGATTCTGTCCCGGTAGAACGCTCGCACCATCCTCTCGCGAGCGGGCCTCGAGCGCCCGCGCACAATCGCTCTCACGAGGCTGGCGACGCATCCCGTCGCCAGCCTCTCGTCGTCTTGCGACGCCATCGACGGGGCTGATACACTCCTGCTGTGCCTGCGCATCCCCTC
>DATBFJ010000104.1:0-46717 GCA_036558545.1 Candidatus Limnocylindrales bacterium | reverse complement strand
CGACATAGCGCTTGAGCGCAGCCGAGATTGCGGCCGAAAGGTTTCCGCCGGCGAACTCCTGGGCGCGCTGGAAGAGAGACAGGTCTCCATCGGAGACATAGATCGTCTTGTTCGGCACGACTTCATCGTATCTCCCGGCTTCGGCAGGTGTTATGGGTATGAGTATACGTATATCCATGAGGGTGTCAATACGATCAGAGCGCAAGGCGCGCGGTTTAGAGGACGCCCAGGCGGGCCAGGGTGTCGCGCAGCGCTGTCGCCGAGGTAAATCGGATCCCCGTAAACCCGAGCACGGCGGCTGCGTCGACGTTGGCCTGCATATCGTCGACGAAGAGCGTCTCCCTTGGATCCACCTTGAAACGGGTCACGGCGAGCTCGAAGGCACGGGGGTCGGGCTTGGTGATGCGGGCTTCGCCGGATATCTGGATGTCGTCGAAGAGCGCCAGCTCCTGGGCCACCGCACGAGCATGCGGAAAGGTCTCAGCCGACCAGTTGCTCAACGCGAAGACTCGCAGCCCGCGACTGCGCAGATCGCGCACGATCGCCGCCGTCTCAAGGTTTACCTCGCCGAGCATCTCCGGCCAGCGGTCCCGGTAGGCGGCAATGAGATCGGCTTTGTCAGGATGTTCACGCTGGAGCTCGGCGATCGCTTCAGCGAACGGCCGACCGGCGTCCAGCTCGTGATTCCACGCTGCGGTGGTTACCTGCGCCAGGAAGCGCTCCATGCCGGCTTCGTCATCGGGAAACAAGCTGCGATACAGATGGCGCGGATTCCAGTCGATGAACACCCCGCCCAGATCGAGGATCGCCGCCTTGAAATGCCGGGATTCGCGCATCGGCGAATAATCGGCGCAAAGGAGGCCGTGAGTGAACCTGAACAGCATCCTGATGGGCACGGACAACGCGCCCGCACTGGTCGATTACTACACCAGGGTTTTCGGCGAACCGAGCATGAGCGACGCCAGCTACACGACGTGGCTGCTGGGCAACGGCTCCCTGTCGATTGGGCCTCATTCCGAGGTACACGGCAAGAGCGATCAGCCCGGGCGCCTGATCCTGAACATCGAGAGTGACGACGTGAAGGCGGATTTCGCGCGCATGCGCGACGCGGGCGCGGTCGTCATCCGCGAGCCGTACAACTTCGACGAGTACCCCGATTACTGGATCGCGACCCTCGCAGATCCGGACGGCAACTACTTCCAGCTGGTCACACCGTTCGACTCGTCCCAGATGGGCGGTCAGGGCTAACGAGCTCGAACACCGGGTGAGTCGCCGCGGCGGCGATCGGGTCCGTCTTCATCACCGGCGCGGTTGCACGCAGGAAGAAGCGACTGAAAACCCGCAGGTATAGCGGCAGGTGGCTGATGCCCATCGGTAGATCGTGGCTGAAGAAGAGCTCGGCTTCCTCGCGCGACAGCTCACGAGCATGAAGCTGCTCATGGTGGCGGCCGTGGCGGATGTCGATGTCTGGGTTCGCGCGCAGGTTGCGACACCAGTTCGTGTCACCGAATGTGCCGATCAGCCAGCGCCGACCGCCGTCGCTGAAGATCGCCAGGGGCTGCGTGCGTGGCTCGCCGCTCTTCCGACCGCGGATTGTCACGAGCACGTTGGGACCCAGCGGCGCGCCCCATTCGAGCAGCTTGTTGACCACCGGTCCGGGCATTCGGATCAGTCCCGGAGCGCGCGAAGGAGTCGCGTCAAGATTTGCCTGGATCACCTGGTCACCTCTTCGGTATTGCTTTCGTCAATCGGTTGACGGAAGCAAGGGAGACGACGTGACCGACCAACAGGCGCAGACATTCGAGGCCGAGCGACCGCACCTCCGCGCCGTTGCGTACCGCATGCTCGGCTCGGTAACCGAAGCGGACGATGTCGTCCAGGAGGCCTGGCTGCGCTACCGACGCGCAGACACGAGCAAGGTCGAGAACCTGCGCGGCTGGCTGACCACTGTCGTCGCCCGGCTGTGCCTCGACGCGCTGCGCGCGCGCCGCTCGCGCAAGGAAGATCTGCTCGGCTTCCGGCTGCCCGAGCCGCTCGTGAGCGGCGTCGGCGGACCGGATCCCGAGCAGCAGGCGCTGCTCGCTGACGCGGTCGGCCTGGCGATGCTCGTCGTCCTCGAGCAACTGACGCCGCCGGAGCGGCTGGCGTTCGTGCTCCACGACGTGTTTGCCGTGCCCTTCGACGAGATCGGGCCGATCGTTGACAGATCGCCCGAGGCGGCCAGGCAGCTCGCGAGCCGCGCGCGGCGCCGCGTTCGAGGCGCCGCTCCAAAGGCAGACGTCGATGTCGCCGTACAACGGCGGGTCCTCGAGGCGTTCCTCGCGGCGTCGCGCGCGGGCGACTTCAGGGCCCTCGTGGCGACTCTCGATCCGGAAGCCGTAGTTCGAGCTGACTTCGGCCGGCCGGCAGACTCAGGCTCGGCCGTTGCGGGCGTGACCGAGTCGCGCGGCGCGGAGACAGTCGCCCAGCAGGCATTGCTGTTCAGGCGCTTCGCGCCGGGCGCACGACACGCGATCGTCAACGGCACACCCGGGCTCGTCGTCTTTGCCGGCGATCGTCCCTATGCCGTGCTGGCATTCACAGTGCGCGACGATCGCATCCTCGAGATCGATATCCTCGCCGACCCGGAGCGGCTGGCTCTGATCGACTTCGCGGTTCTGGACGCCTGAGGTCGAAGCGCCTGCCCTTCGACTTGTCCTTGAACCGATATCAGGCTGTCCTTACCGGATCCGTTCGCCGGCGGCGCGGTCGGGGCGCGGCCGTCGTCGCTGTCGCGGAAGGTCGCTGCCGATTGGCGGTCTCGCGCTTGCGCTTGTTCGCGTACATGCGGTCGTCGGCCAGCTTGACTGCGCTGTCCCAGTCACCCTCGAAGAGCGCCCAACCAATGGACAGTGCGGGGGTAATGCCGTGTTCGGTCGGCCGCCAGTTTTCCATGGCCTCGCCGATCCGTTTGACGATCCGGCGCGCGCCGCGTTCGTCGACGTTCGGCAGCAGCGCGAGGAACTCGTCGCCGCCGACGCGGCACAGCACGTCCGTCGGGCGAAGGCTCAGCCGGAGCATGTCGGCGGAGGTGCGCAGGACTGAGTCGCCGGCCGCATGGCCGTAGCGGTCGTTGACCTGTTTGAGGTGATCGACGTCGGCGCTGAGCACGGCGTACGTGGCCGCCAGGGGCTTTCGCGTTCGGCTGGTGGCGAGAGTCGGTGGCGATGCCTTGATCGACTCCCAGGCCGCGCGGTTCCCGACGCCGGTGAGCGGATCCAACCTGGTTGCGCGCTCGTATCTCTCGCGTTCCGTGGCAAGGGTCTCGAGGGCAATCGCCTGGTTGAGCAGCGGTTCGGCTGACTCGGCGAGGGCTCGGCCGATACGCTGGCACAGCGACGTGAAGCCGCGCTCGTGGCCCTCCGCGTGCCCGAGTGAGATCGCGCCCAGCCCGGCCCGGCCGATCGGGAGTGTCATGCGCGACACGACCGGCGCCGTCCAGACCTCGGGGTCTGGACCGACCGTCTGCTCCACAAGTGGGCTCGTGTTGTTCGAGGCAGCGTCGAGGAACGGGGCCGCGTCGCGCCCGACCTGGCATGGCGTGGACTCGACCGGGTCGCCGCTCTGGAGCTGCAGTATGTCGAGCGTCGCCTCGCTCGGTGTATGGACGCGCACGGCGGCGACGTCGCACGAAAGGGCGCGCGCGGCAACCTTGGCGATGTGGCGCGCCGTGTCGCGGACGGTGACCGGCTGATACGCGGTAAGCGCGCGCACGGCGTGCACAACCTCTAGCTCGTCGCCGAGCAGCTTTTCCGCGGACACGTCGCCCGTATCCGCGACGGCACGTGCCGCGGCCGTGACGAAGGCGCCGTCGGGGCTGCTGGCGACGCTCGATCCGCCAAAGACCACGACGTGCTCTTGGCCGAGCGGGACGACAACTGCCTCGGCCGCCCAGTAAGGCCCCGCGACGTTGACCTTGGCGTCCGCGCTGACACGGACCGGCACGCCCGATCGCCAGGCACTCTGGATGGCCGGGCTGTCGGCGGGGCTGACCTCGACGATGTTTGCCCAGCCCGCACCGCGGCCGCGGCCGCCGATCAGTCTGAAGGTGTCTGGCGCCCAGCGGAAGACGAGCACGTCCTCCGCGATCGCGGGATCGCTCATGGCACCGATGATCAGCCCAACCGGACCGCAGCGGACTAGTCCGAAACTGCTAGCGACGCTGGACGATCTCCAGCGAGCTGGCACCGCCACGGACGTCGATCTCGTAACGGTCTTCGGAAGAAGCAAAGTCCCTGGACGCGACGCGGCGCGCTCCGGACACGTTCTTGTACGACCTGCCATCGAAGGTCAGGTGCGAGATCCCGCCGTCGACGCGCAACGCGACCTGCGCGCCGCGCGGCCGGACGAAACGCGCGCTGCTGACCACGCCCCGGATGCGGATGACGGCCGTGCCAGACGGCTTGGGCAGCTCCAGGTCGATGTGATTGGCCCCGCCGTCGAGCTCGAGTCGATCGAGCGAGACGGCCGCCAGTGAGCCAACGAGATCGGTAAGACCGCCCTCGATCTCGATGGCCCACGGGACAGCGCTGCTCAGCGCGACCTTTGCCTCGCGGGTGGTCACCGCCGACATTGCGCTGCGCGAATAGCGGACGCGGACCGCGCCCGTCGCGGCGCGGACGTCCGGCAGCGGCCCATCAAAGGTCGCGCCAAGCAGGTTGCCCTGGGCAGCCGAGCCGCCAAAGCGCAGCCGAGTCGCGCTCGTCTCGACGATCACGCGCGCGGCGGCGCGCGGTCCCAACGGGGCGATGTTCATCGACATCCGCGGCGCGCCGCTGGCGAAGTAGAAGAGGCCACGCGCCGCATCGCCCAACGGCGCCTGGTATTGCTTGCCCACGAAGCCGCCGCGGACGCTCGCGCGGAGCGTGGCAGTTTCGTGGCTGACGGCGCTCGCCGTGGCGTCAAGAAACGCACGAATTGCCTGCTGCTGCTCCGGCAGGTAGCCGCTGAGCAGCGACTCGACCGTCTGATCGATGCGCGCAATCGCCTGGCGCACCTCGTCCGCCGCCGCCGTTGGCCTGAGCACCGCGCGGCGTCGGTCGTTCGCATCGGACTTGCGCTCCACGTAACCGGCCTTTTCCAGTCGGTCGACAACGCCAGTAACTGCGCCGGTAGTCAAGCCCGAGCGTTCGGCGAGCCTCCCGGGGGTAAGGCCCGGTTCGTCAAGGACCAGCTCCAGGGCGCGCAGGTCGGTGACGTTCAGCCGGAGACGTTCGGCCAGCGCTTCCTCGTACGTCGCGCTGCGCAGGGCTTGACGAGTTCGCAAGGGATCGTTCATGATGCCGATATCTTAGCAACTAAGATATTTAGGAGTGCAAGCATGGTTCTCGCGAATGATAGCCCGGCCATCGAGGCCAGGGGCCTGGTAAAGACATATGGCAAGGACGTCCGCGCTCTCGACGGGTTGGACCTGACGGTCGATCGGGGCGCGATCCACGCGCTGCTCGGGCCGAACGGTGCGGGCAAGTCGACCACGGTCAAGATCGTCACGACACTCTCCAGGCCGGACCGGGGCACGGCCAGGGTCCTGGGAACTGACGTCGTAAAGGACGCGGAGAAGGTTCGCCGAACAATCGGTGTCGTCGGCCAGAACGGCGCGGTAGACCCAGAGGCGACCGGCCGCGAAAACATGATGCTCCAGGGCGCGATGTACGGGATGGGCGGCAAGCAGCTGCGCATCCGCGTCGACGCGCTGCTGGCGGCGTTCGGTCTCACGGAGCCTGCCAATCGCATCGTCAAGACCTGGAGCGGCGGCCAGCGGCGCAAGCTCGACGTCGCCACTGGCCTGGTCCATGAGCCAAGGGTTCTGTTTCTGGATGAGCCCACGACCGGCCTGGACCCTGAAGCGCGCTCCGAGCTGTGGGCAGAGGTTCGCCGACTCAACGCCGAGGGCCTGACCATCCTGCTCACGACCCACTATCTCGAGGAGGCCGACCAGCTCGCGGGTCAGGTCGCGATCATCGACCGCGGCAAGATCGTTGCGCGCGGCGCGCCGGACGAGCTGAAGAGCGCGCTCAACGGCGATTCGATAGTCCTCGAATTGGCCGACACCAGCGCCGCCGCGCTCAACGGCCGGCTGAGCGGCGCGCTGCGCAACGTCCTCGAGTTGAGCGAGCCGGTCATCGATGGGCGCACGGTTCGGGCGCGCGTCAACAACGGGGCCCGTGCCGTTCCGGCGGTTCTCGCGGCGCTCGATGCCGAGGGCATCTCCGTAGCCTCGGTGACCGTCGCTCGGCCGTCACTCGACGACGTCTATCTCCAGCACACAGGTCGGGCGTACGTGCCCGTCACACAGGAGGTTTCACTGTGACCGCGCTTGTCGAGACGACCCGCATGACGGGCCGGCACCTGAGGTTCTTCTCGCGCCAGCCGTACTTCATCGGCATATTTCTCGTTCAGCCGGTCATCTGGCTGCTGCTGTTTGGTGCGCTGTTTCAGAACGTCATCAACATTCCCGGCTTTGCCTTCGAGGGCTCGTACCTCGATTACCTCGTACCGGGCGTGCTGGTGATGACCGCACTGTTCTCGTGCGGCTGGGCAGGCATGTCGATCATCGAGGACCTCGATCGGTCGATCATGGCCAGGTTCCTGGTCACGCCCATCCACCGCAGCGCGATCATCGCGGGCCTGAATCTTTACGAAGTGATCGCGCTCGCGATCCAGGCCCTGATCATCGGCGCGCTCGCGCTCATGCTTGGAGCCAAGTTTCCGGGCGGGGTCTCCGGCTTCGCCGTGCTGACGCTGTGCGCGATGCTCGTCGGCGCGAGTGTCTCGTCCGTATCTGACGCCATGGCACTGACGCTCAGGCAGCGCGAGTCCGTGATAGGCATCAACACGCTGCTGACCCTGCCGCTGACGTTCCTCTCCGCGGCGTTCATGCCGCTCAACCTCGCGCCCTCGTGGATCGCCACGATCGCTGCGTACAACCCGGTCAACTGGGCAGTCGAGGCCGGCCGTCAGGCACTGACGGAAGGTCCGGATTGGTCCTTCGTCCTGCCACGCATCGCGGGGCTGGCCGTCCTGGCCATCGTCACCACGGCCTGGGCAACATTCACCTTCCGGAGCTACCAGCGCTCGATCTGACGAGATTGAGCCCCGACTCACCCCACGCGGGTCCATCCACGCAGGCTGACTGCGGTAGTCACGTACGGTGGATGGACCCCCACCAAGGATGGTCCGGGTAGACGAGCTACGCCGGATCGGGCTGCGGCTCCAGCTCCGGGACGAACTCGCGCGAATGATCGGCAAGATACGTGTGGACATGGCGGATCGCGTTTGAGCCTTCACCAACGGCAGACGCCACCCGCTTCATGCCGCCCTCACGGACATCGCCAACGGCAAACACGCCGGGCATGCTCGTCTCCAGCGGCAGTGGAGCGCGCCGGCCATCCATGCGGCGCGCGACCTCGTCACCCGTCAGCACGTAGCCGCGGCCGTCGCGCAGGATGTCGCGCGGCAGCCAGTCCGTGCCGGGCTCTGCGCCGATCATGATGAACAGGGCAGCGGCCGGAACCTCATCGATCTCGCCGGTGATGCGGTCCTGCAGCGTTACCGAGTCGAGTCGCTCTTCGCCCGTGGCGCCGAGCACGAGCGTGCTGAGCCGAACCTTGATCCTGGGATGTGCCTCGATGTCGCGAACGAGGTATTGCGACATCTCGTCAAGCTCTGGATGGCGGGCCACGAGCGTGACGTCATTGGCCCAGCGCGACAGATACAACGCCGATTGGGCACTCGAATTGCCCCCGCCGATGACCACGGCGTGGTCATCGGCCACGGCCCACGCCTCGGTCACCGGCGCGCCGTAGAAAACGCCGCGACCCTCGAAGCGTTCCACGCTCTCGATCCCAAGGCGCCGATAGTTCACGCCGGCGGCGAGCACGACCGTTCGAGCGCGGACCTCGGACCCATCGTGCAGACCGACCACGCGCCACGGACCCTCCTCGCGGATCTCGGTCGCCTGGCGGCCGAGATTGAAGCGGGCGCCGAAGAACCACGCCTGGAGGTACGCGCGCGAAGCAAGCTCGGCGCCCGAAAGTCCGCGCGGGAAGCCAAGGTAGTTGCGGATCAGGCTGCTGGTGCTCGCCTGGCCGCCAAGAGCCTCGCCCTCGACGACGAGGCAATCCAGACCCTCGGAAGCGGCGTACACAGCGGCTGACAGGCCTGCCGGTCCAGCGCCAACCACGACCGTGTCGTAGTCCCTGCCGTCCGCCGCGACGTTGACCTGCAGGAGCTCGGCAACCTCGGCGGTCGTAGGCTGCGAGATCGCCTCGTTGTCGATCGTGATCACGACGGGCAGTGGGCCTTCGCAGTTGACCGAAGCGAGTAGCTCCCTTCCGCGCTCAGAGTCGGCCGGATAGAAACCGTGAAAAACGCCGCTCCGCTGGAGCGAATCGCGCAAATGCTGGCAGGCCGGATCCCACGGATCGCCGACGATGCGCAGGACCTCGGTCTGCGGCCGGTGCTCGCGGTCCCAGTCCTCGATGAACTGGCTGACCGCGCGGAAGAAGGGCTCGTCGTGCTCGTGCTCGGGGATCGACAGGAACGAATCGATCACGCCCGCGGAGGCGGCCCGCAGAATCTCTTCGCGGGCGGAGTAGAGCTGCCGAATGCCGCACAGGACCAGCCGCCCGGCATCCGGGAAAGCCTTGTAGCTCTTGAGCAGGACCTTGATGCCGGGCAGATCGGCGATGTCCTGGCGCGCCAGGACGAGTGCCACCTCGCGCTGCTCCTGGTAGAGGCGGAACAGCGTCTGGTAGCCGTCCACGCCCGTCGCACAGGCGATGACCTCGTAATCGGGACCGAAGCGACGTTCGAGCATGCTGTGGACGCGCTCGCGCGTCGTTTTCTGGTCGTCGACGACTACAAGGGCAGCTCGGTCAAATCGGTTGTCCACCCATTCAAGTTTGAGCCGTCGCGCAAATGTCGGCTACCGCGCAGCCCTCGCCGCGGGCGCACAGTGCGCTCAGGCCTGGTCGACGAGCGGTTTCACCTCACCGATGAAGCGCTCAAGCGTCTCCTGGTCGTACGGCGCGGCCATCTCGGCGATCGCTTCCGTGAAGCCGATCTGCTTCCGCGCAATCAGGTAGTCCGCGATGAGCTCACTTGGCCCGTTGACGAAGGTGACGTCGTCCTCGACATCGCCAAGGGGCGTCTGGTTGTGCGCCAGCTGCGCGCGCATCACCTTTTCTGCCTCGGCCTCGCTGTTGCGGATTACCGGCTTGAGGGCGGTCGTCTTGACGATCGTGTTGGGGTCGCGGTTGACGTCGTGGCAGTGCGCCATCAGCACTTCCATCTTGTGCTGCATCCGATCGACCTTGCCCATGCCGTTCCACATGTCGGCGTACTTGGCAATCGTGCGCAGCGTCTTGCGCTCGCCACTGCCGCCGATCATCAGCGGCACGTGCTGCTGAATTGGCAGAGGCTCCTGGCGCAGATGGTCGAATTGGTAGCGGCCGCCAGGCACAGAGGTCACCTCGCCGCCGTCGAGCAGCGTCCTGATCGCCGCAGCAGCCTCGTCCATCCAGTCGAGCCGCTCGCCGGCGCTGTGGCCGAAATCGAGGCCGTGGCGCTCGTGCTCGTAGTCGAACCAGGCACCGCCCAGGCCCATGATTGCCCGGCCGTCCGAGATGTGGTCGAGCGTCGTGGCCAGTTTCGCGACGAGCCCCGGATTGCGGAAGGTGTTGGCACCGACCAACAGCCCCAGGCGAACCCGAGTGGTTACCTTCGCCCACGCGCCGAGGGACATCCAACCCTCGAAGATCGGCTGTTGCGGCTCACCGAAGATCGCGTGCAGGTGATCCCACGTCCACAGATGTTCGTAGCCCAGGTCGTCGACCATCCTGGCCGCGTGCTCGAACTCCGGCCATGTTGACCCCTGCGACCAGAGCAGAACTCCCAACTTGAAGTCATCCATTCGTCAAGTTTGACGTACGTGGACAATCAGTCACACATGGACGCCCATACCGAGCGCCGAGTCGTGACGGCCGTGTTCATCGATGTCGTCGGCTCGACGGACGTTCTCGTCGGCGTTGGGCCCGAGGTCATGCGCAGGCGGCTCGGCGTCGCCTTCGAAGAGATGAGCGCGCGCATCGAGGAGTACGGCGGCACCGTCGAAAAGTTCGTCGGTGACGCGATCTTCGCCATTTTTGGTGCCCCGGCGGCGCACGTCGACGATCCTCAGCGTGCCCTGCGCGCTGCGTTGGCGTGTCGGGACTGGTCGACTGAGGCCATCGCGCCGGATCGGCTGGCGATAAGAGTCGGCTTGGAGACTGGCGAAGCGCTGGTCGACATGTCCGCTCTCGAACGACGAGAACGCATGGCGATCGGAGCGCCAGTCAACATCGCAGCGCGCCTGCAACAGCAGGCCGAGCCTGGCGAGATCCTGGTGGGTCCGGCATGCCACGCAACCACCGCGACGTTGGGTGCCTTCGTACCGCTCGGTACGAAGGCACTCAAGGGCATCGGCGAGACTGAGACATGGAAGCTCGTCGCAATCTCGTCGATGTCTCTGGCGGCGGAGATTCCGCTCATCGGTCGGGCCCAAGAGCGCGCGCGGCTCATCAACGCGGCGGAGCACGCGCTGGGGGACGGGCAAGCAAATCTGGCCGTGATCGTTGGCGAGCCAGGTCTTGGCAAGAGCCGGCTGGCGAACGAGGTCGCGACTGGCGTGAGCGCGGGAAGGCCGGTGCGCGTTATCGAGCTGCGTTGTCGACCGGAGGGCGAAGCCGGCGCGAATTCACCCCTCCGGCAGCTGTTTGACGCAATTGATCTGGGGCCTTCGTCCGAGCTTCCTGCTCTGGCCCATAGCGCGGGCGTCACGCCCGACCCGGAGCTGCTCAAGGTGACTCGCTTCGAGCAGCGCGAGCTGATCTCCGAGGCCTGGCGTCGATCGCTCGCCAGAATTGCGACGGACCAGCCGCTCGTGCTTCTCATCGAGGACATCCACTGGGCGGATCCCGTCCTCGTGCGCATGGTCGATCACCTGACCGACGACTTGCCGTCGCCGATCTTCGTGATCGCCACAGCCCGCCCCGAGTTCGCCGAGAGCGCGCATGTGCGATCCCTTGAAGGGCGCGTGACCATCGCGCTCGAGCCGCTCGACGAGGCCGCGGCCGTGGAGCTTGCGCGGGCCGTGCGAGGAGCCGTGCCAGGCTTGGACAAGGCGGCCGGCAATCCGTTGTTCATCGTCGAACTGGCGCGATCCCAGGCGGTGGCATCGGAGCTGCCACTGACGATCCAGTCGGCGATCGCTGCTCGTTTGGATGAGTTGGCCCCAGACGATCGCCATCTGCTTCAGCACGTTTCGGTCGTCGGCGAGTCGTTTGACGTGCGCGATGCTGCCCTGCTCGACGACCGGGAGACCCCTGCGATCGCTGCGATGCTCGGGCGTATCACGCATCTTGGCTTCCTCACGCCGGTCGGCTCTCGGTATCGCTTCCACCACGCGCTCGTTCGCGACGTGGCTTACGCTCGATTGCCGGTGGATAAGCGAATGGCCCTCCACCTGCGCTACGCCGACCATGGCGCCAGGCCTGACGACATCGAGTCGCGTGCCTTCCACCTGTGGGAGGCGGTCAAGCCACCCGACGCGGAATGGGTTTGGGAGGACGCCGAAGCACTGGCCTCTTTGCGCGCCCGCGCGTTCCGGGCACAGCTTGACGCTGGCGCCCGCCTCGAGTCGCAGAACCAGTACGAGCGTGCCGGGACGACATACGCAAACGCAGTTCAGTTGGCTACGGACCCGCAGCAACTGGGCCTCGCGCGATCCGAGATGGGCCGGGCGTTGGCCCGGCAGGGCCGCGGCGACGACGCATGGCGCGAGCGTTCGGCTGCCCTCGCCGCATATGGCGAAGCGGCCGTGGACCCGCCGGCCGAGCTGTACGCGGACATGCTCGAGCTGGCGACCATGAACTGGGGATACTTCAAGAGCCTGCCCAGCGACGATGAAGTCATGCGTCTGCTTGCGGACGGCGAGCGCGTGGCGCGGGCCTCGGGTGACGATGTCTCGTTGGCTCGCCTGCTGGCTGAGCGAGCAGCATTCTCTGGAGATGTATCGGGCATCGAAGAGGTCGTTCGCCTCGCCCAGTCTGACGACGGCGTTCGCTTTGCCGACGCCGCCCATCGCAGCGCCATGATCCTCTTGTGGGCTGGCCAGGTTCGGCGCTCAGCCAACCTGTACTCGTTGGTCTTCGACGAATTCGCGCCCAGGGGAGGCCGCTTCAACGAGCCCGAGGCACTTTCGTGGTACGGGCTGGCGGCCTTTCTCGAGGGCGACCTCGAGCTGGCGACGTCGATCGCCGCACGGGCGGCCGAGGATGCGGACAAAGGCCGGAGCGTTCACACGCACAGTCACGTGATCGCGCTTCAGGCGCTTATCGCCTTTGGCCGTGGCGATTGGCCTCTGGTCGAGGACCGCTGGGTGGCGTTGGCCGAGCTCATTGCGCGCAACCCAGACGCCGGCTTTTGCCTGCTCGGTACAGCCACGATCGGGTACGGAGCGGTGGCGCAGATCGAGCGTGGCGAACCGGTCACGACCGATATTCGGGAGGCGGTTCGGCGTCTCGAGGAGTCCGAAAGGATCTGTGCGGCATCGATCATGCTCGCGCAGGTGATGAGCGGAAACCAGAACGCGCTCGATGACGGCTTGGCCGCGTACGAATCGGACCTCGGGTTGTACGACCGCGCGGCGGTATGGGATGTTCCCTGGCTGAGCCCGGCGATCGCCGAGGTGATGCTTGGCCGCTGGTCGGATCTCGATGCGGTGCTGGCCCGACTCGATGAGTGCGCGGCGGGCGGCAGCCGGGTCGCTGAGGCCGTCGCCTCGGCCGTTCGCGAGGAGCGTGCAGCCTCGCTTGACAGCGGCGGCGACGCACCGGTGCATTCGCTGCTGCGCGGCCTGGGCTACACGGGATTGAGCGATTTGTTGCGGTTTCGAGTGAGCCAGTCTTCAGCGCGTTGAGGCACGCTACCGCGAGTTCACGTCCAAGCCGGTGCCGGAAGAGCAGTTGCGCGACTCGGCGAAGTCGCGCGCTGGACGGACAGCGGCAGCAACTCTCAGCCGTGGCGCTTCGTGGCTGTGCGCGACGAGCCTCTGCTGCGGCGCATGGCCGGGCTCGGAATGCCACAGACACTATCCCTGCGAATGGCCATCCAGCTGAGGCGGCGCGATTGCCCCGTTCCGCGCCGGCGCCAGGCTCGACTGCCGGTCGATCAGCTCGTCACCTGGCGCCCGCCCGCTGGCGCCGTAGCGGCTAGGCTGCGACGGTGAACGGGGCGCTACGCGCCGAGCTGTTGCGGATGCGCCAGCAGGAAGACGACCTCCACACCGAGCTGAGCCAGTCAGGTGAGATCTACGGCGGCTACCACCCGCGACTCGAGACGTTGAATGCGGCACAGGGCAATCGACTCGACGAGATCATGGCTGAGTTCGGCTGGCCGGGCCGTTCTCTGGTTGGCGATGACGGCGCGCACGCGGCCTGGTTCGCGGCGATTCACGCGATTTCCCTGCCGGATGTTCAGCGCCGCGCGCTTCCGCTGCTGCAAGATGCCGTCGCGCGTGACGACGCCGATCCCGTGATGGCAGCGATGCTCGAGGACAAGATCGCGTTCATGGAACGCCGGCCGCAGCGCTACGGAAGTCAGTTCGACTGGGCCGAAAGCGGCCAGCTCGAGCCGTGGACCATTGACGATCCGGAGCATGTCGACGAGCGTCGCGCGGCAGCAGGAATGGAGCCGCTCGCCAGACGCATCGAGATGTTTCGCGACTCACCCGGGAGGCCTGCCGACCTTGGCGCGTACTACAAACGCTTTGAAGAGTGGCGCCGCAGCGTCGGCTGGCCTTGACGCACGGCGCGACGGCGCGCATCGTCTTGAGCGTGAGCATCAGGATTCGCCTCGTGGCGGCAGCGGCAATCATCGTCGCCGCGTCCGCGCTCACGGCCTTTGCGGCGGAAGCCCGGCTGGAAGCGAACTTTGTCGAAGGCCTCCACCTTCCCGGCACAGTCGCGCCTGATGTGTCATCACTCGAGCGACTGGTCCTGGTTGCGGTAGCGACAGCCGTGGTCGGCCTGCTGCTGGCGGTCATCCTTGTGCTTCGCCAGGGCAGAGCCCTCTTCGCAGTCAGTGCGGTCTGGTCAGCCTTCGCCGCGCTGATGACCCTGGCCACGCTTGCCACGACGTCCAACCTCAGCCTGGGCGTGATCATCGGAGGTTTCGTTGTGACTCCGACGATGACGGCCGGGGTCGTGGCGGTCGCAGCAATCATCGCGCTGGGCGCGTCGTTGATCGGCTGGACGCGAAGCCCGGCCGAGACCATCGCGCGGCCGATTTACATGCCACCGCCGACCCACCTCGACTGACTAGCTGACGCTCTCCGATCCCGGCGGCCAGGCGCCGGCTTTCATGAAACGGAGCGCCGCGACCATCCAGATGCCCAATAACAGGGCGTTGAGGGCGAGCGCGAGCGCCCACGGCGCGAGCGGCAGGAAGCCGATGGCCACGGCCAACAAAGCGCCAAGGAACATCGTCCAAAGCAGCGGCCGGTAGACCCAGCGCTGCCGCTCGCCGTCAAGGAACGACCACGACAACACGATCTCGAACAGCAGGACAACGGCCACCGCGCCAGCCAGCAGCCACGCTGTTTCATGCGGCGTCACGGGCAAGCCAGCGTGCTCGACGAGGCCGACCATCGCGGCTCCGGCCGCGGCAATTGCCATGACGATCGGCAAGCGGCCAATGATCCACACGCCGATCGCGCCACCGACCCTGCGCGCCGGCCTGCCGCCAACCACGTCGAAATAGATCCACCAGAAGCCAAGGCCAATGATCAGGGCGAGAATCCCGGTCGCAATCGTCTGCGCTTCCTGCGCTGCCACGGTCAGCCCGCTGACCACACCAACGACCACCTCGCCCAGCACGATCAGGGTGAATGTGTCGAGTCGCTCCACCAGCGAGTTGGTGGGCGGAATACCTATGGCATAGGTCCGTGGCCGGGCGCCCAACACCAGCATGCCCACGATCCACAGGAGGTCGAAAGCCGCCCATAGGACCAGTCGGTAGTTCGACGGCAGGAGTGCGCTGACAAGGATCGCGGCGGCGGAGCCGAAGAGGAACAACGAGTATGTCTTGGTGACCCTTGCCTGGGGGCCCTCATCGACGCGGCTGACCGTGAAGAAGAGCCAGCCGATCACCAACAGGAAGATGACGTACGTCAGCGCGAAATTTGTGCCGCTCGATCCGGCGGCATTACCCGTGAACACGGCCAGCAGGCACAGGATCGCCATTTGCAGAAAGACGTAGGTCCGCGTCCGGCCGTCTTCGCGACCGTGCAGCTCCATGTAGAGCGTGCCGTTGATCCAGCCGATCCAGACGAGGCTGAAGACGACGACGAAGTCGAGCACTCCTTCGAGCGTGATGTTCGTGCCCAGCGCGTGCGTCGACTGCGCGATGACCGCGACATACACGAGGTCGTAGAGCAACTCGATCGGGCTGACCCGCCGGCCTTCGATGACGTCGCCATGTGCCCGCGGGCGAGTCCAGAACCAACGCCGGAAGTCGGACGTCACGCGGCTCGTCACGCGGCGGCACTCGCCTCGCTTGTCTGACCCTTGCCCGCAGCTTCGGCCACGGCGAGAGGCTAAGGGATTTGGGCGTAGGCTCGAAGCACGAAGTGACAGGAGGTTCGCCCATGAACCAGCAATCACCCGAGTTCACGGCCCGCCAGGAGTTCACCAGGCAGGAGCTCGACGCGATAGGCGACTACCTGCCTGAGATCAGGCGTTCGTTGTCAGATCAGAGCATCCTGCGCTTCTATCTGATCGTCGCCTTCGTTCTTGGGCTCCTTGCCCAGGTCGTTGGCTATCTGCTCAAGGTAAATGCAGGCGCAGACCTCTACGGCCTTGCCGTCGACCTTCTCTACGCGCTCGGCTGGGCAATGTGGACGGGCGTCGTCGTGACTCTATTTGTGCAGGTCCTGCCAGAGGCCAAACGCCGCCAGATCATCCGTGGCCTCGAAGCTTATGAAGCATCGAAGCGAGATTATTCACGTGACTCGTCTGCTCCGCCCGTATGACCTCCCACAACATGCTTATTGCCTGTGAGCTGCCTGAAAGCGATCCTGACCCGCAGAGGGAGGCCAGTGCATGACCGACGACGACGACGAGGTCTCTGGGCTCGACGACGAGCTCCCGCCGTGGGCTGAAGAGGACACGGACGACATCCCACAGGAATCCGACGAGCTGGCCAATCTGCCGGACGACGTTGGACCCAGCCAATGAGTCCGGCAGCGCCCGTTGGTTTGCTGACTCATGGGGAGGCGCGCTGGTTCAGCCAGCGGCCCAAGCCGTATACGAATTGCATGTTCGCGGCCGTGTGCGTGCCCCTTTCGTTCATGGGATACGACTTGCCGGATGACTTCGTACAGCGTCTGCGAGACGCGTCGGGCGTCGACAAAGACAAGCCGACCAGCACCGCCGACACACGCCGCGCGCTCAAGAAGCTGATCCCGGACTGCCCCATCCAGTTCACGGCGATGGATGAGACGAGCATGCTCAGCCGCATCGCTGCAGGCGAGATAGTCGTGCGCGTTATGGTCCGCGTCGGCCCGGATCTCGATCCCGAGCTGAAGAAGCACTTCCGCCCGTCTTTCGAGGGTAAGCATGCCGTCGCGTTGGCTGAGGCAACGCCGTTGCCCGGCGGCGACTTCAGGGTCCTGTGGCTGGATCCCATGGGCCGGCCTAAGCCAGGCTATTCGGGAACGCACATCGAGTTCTCCCGGTTCAGGGACGCCCTCGTCCGTACAGAGGGAAAGGTCCAGGTCGCGTTCGGCCAAAAGGACGCCGCTCTTCCCGAGAAACCGGACGAGGTCATCCGCACCGGAAAGGGCGCGCTGGCGGGCAACATGCTGGCGCAGCCTGTTCCTGACGGGCCGGTGGTGCTCACCCGCTACCGACCCGACGAGTTTGCACACGTCGACGCCGGCACCGCCTTCCTGCATCCCACGACGCTCGAGGTGGTGACCCGTGCTCAAGGAGCGGACGACTTCCGTCTGGCCGGCCGATCGACGGACGGTAAGTTCGCCGGCGTTTGGGTCAACACCCGAAGGATCCACGGGGCTCGGGGAATGACCCTGCTTCTCGTCGATCGAGAACAGATCGGGCCGCCGTTCATCGACCAATAGGCAGGGAAGGAGAAAAGGCAATGCTGACATTGCGCGTCTGGATAGGTCTCGGCGCTTTTCTCGTGGCTTGCGCGGCGGTTGGCTTCGTGGTTGCTCCACGAAGCAATGCCGGCATCCCGGATCAGGCGTCCGTCCTTTCGCTCGCGGCCATGGTCGCGGTGGGAATCGAGCGGCTGATCGAGCTTGCCTGGACCACGCTCGGCGGCACGCTTGGCGGCTGGTGGCCGCTCAAGCCCGTAGTGGACGCGTTCTCGACAGTGGAGACGCAGACCAACGCGTTGCTTGGGCCGATCCTGGCCGATACCCAGAAGCGGTTGGAGGAAGCCAGGGCAGCGGCCAAAGCCGGCACAGACAAGGCCAAACAGGTGGATGCGGCGCTCGCCGATGTCAAGGCCGGCCAGGTGGATCTGAACAAGCAGCTCGCTGTAGCACAGAGCCTCGCGCCTGGAAGCGAGCGGCTCGCACTCCTGGCCGGCATTGCCACCGGCGCGAACGACAGCCTGACCTCGGCACTGGATCTTGCCGGCGAGACTTCGGCGGAGATTCAACTTCGGCTGGCACAGGCGCAACAGGCCGTCGACGTGGCAATGACCGTCGCCCAGTCGTTCTCCGACAATCCGGCCCGCCGCATCACCAGCATCCTCGTGGGCGGCAGTCTCGGCATGCTTGCGGCCGCGTTCCTCGGCCTGAACATCTTTGCCGCTGTCCTGGGCCCGGACGCGGGCTACCTGGGCGCCGGCCTCGGCGTGATCGTCACGGGTTTCATCATCGGACTTGGCTCGAGCCCAACGCACGAAGCCGTCAAGGCTCTGCAGAACTACAAGGCGACCAAGGGCACCATGGTCGAAGCTGACGTCTCGGCGAAGGGCGGTGACCCCAAGACCTCCTTGACCGTGAGCCGCGGAGTCCAGATTAGAGGGATCGCCCCTCAACCCGATGGCACCCGCAGGATCATGCTTCGCGGCACGCAGTAGCCTCTGCACATGGCATTGCCGCAGCCGGGGATCTTCGCGCTGGGGACGAGCTCGCACGCTTACCTGGAGCTGGACCTGCTGCCCGGCACCAGCTCCGCGCTGGCGCTTTCCACCGCCGCGGGCTTACGCGAGCCACGGACCACCATCGGAGGCTGCAACCTCGTCGCAGGCTTCCGACCTGAGCTGTGGGCAAAGAGCGGACAGTCGGTGCCCGATGGCCTGAGCGGCTTCAACTCCCAGGTGGTGGGCGCGGGCGGCTACACCCTCCCAGCGACTCAGCACGACATGGTCATGTGGCTGTCGGGGCCGTCGTACGACGTCGTCTTCGACCTCTCGCGATCCGTGGTCATGTCCCTCGCCGGCTACGCGAAGCTGGTGCACGAGGTTGTCGGTTGGCCGTACCACCATGACCGCGACCTGACCGGTTTCATCGACGGCACAGAGAATCCGCCGCTGGTCGAGGCGACGCGGGCGGCCGTCATCCCGCCCGGCCAGCCAGGGGAGGGCGGGTCGATCTTGTTGCTCCAGCAGTGGGAGCACGACGTGCCAGCCTGGGAAGGGCTCGGGGTGCCCGCGCAGGAGCAGGCAATGGGTCGGCGCAAGACGGATTCCGAGGAGCTATCGCCCAAGCCACCGGCGTCGCACGTGGCGCGCAACGATCAGGACCGGCTGGGCAAGATCTTCCGGCGCAACGTCGCGTATGGCGACGTGCATAACCATGGAACGATCTTTGTAGGTTTCTGTGCCAGGCAACACATTCTTGCCTCGATGCTCGAGGCAATGGTCGGGTTGGACGGTGGACCACGTGACGCGCTGACGCTTTTCACCCGCGCGCTCACCGGTGCTTACTACTTCATTCCGTCGGCCGACGCGCTGGCGGCCGTGGCAGGGACAGGAGAGAGGGCTGGATGACGCATTCGGAAACTGGGCTGCCTGTCGCGCCCGAGAGCGGCGATTGGTCCGAGGAGATCGAGCGCGAGCGGAGTGGCTGGTACGAGCTGGTCTCACTGGTCCGCTCGCTGTCCGTCGAGGAGTGTCTCGAACCCGGCTACTACAAGGATCCAGACTGGAGCGTGCGCGATCTGGTGGCGCATATCGGCGCGTGGCTGGCCGAGGCGGAGGTCCAGCTCGAGCGGATGCGCGGCGGGACGTATTCCGGCCACGACGTGGATGTCGACGCGCTCAATGCCCAGTTCCTCGAGGCGACTCACGACATGCCGTTCGACATGGCCTGGTCGCAGGCGAACGCGGCACGGACGCTGATGATCCAGGACTGGTTCGCGCTGCCGAATCGCGACGCCGAGTCGGCGTGGTGGGTCAACAAGTCGGGCGGCGAGCATTACGGGGAGCACCTGCCCCGTTTGCAGGATTGGGTCGACGAGCTGAAGGCGCGCCGAGTCTGACTTGGGGCACCGAGATTCACGGGTCGATGATTACCTCGCGCCGCTCCCCGCATGGCAGCGCGAAAAGTTCCTGGAAGTGCGCGATTTGCTGCACGAAGCAGATCCGGAGATCGAGGAGACGATCAAGCGGTCCGTGCAGCCGTATTTCGTGCTTCACGGCAACGTCGCGGCCTTCCTTGCGGCCCGCGACTGGGTGACGATCTTCGTGTACGACCCACTTCTTGATGATCCGGCCGGGATCATCACCGCCGGCCAGGGGAATTCGACTGGTCGCCAGATCTCGCTGCGCGAAGGTGATGCCGTTCCGCGTGAGCCATTGCTGGCGATGTTTCGCCAGATCGTCGAGCACAATCGCGCTGGTGGCTGGCGCAAGCTTGTCCGTGCTGGCTAGGCGGGGCCCCAGCGGCAAGATTTCAAGTCATTTGCACACATCCGGCCAAAACGTCGGCTTCGTAGTCGGCCGAAGGCGGATCGACCTTCGTATGCGCAACTTCAGCGGCCGAACCACACGCGAAGCTGACAACTTTGCAAATCATTGGCACATGACGCGGCAGGACGGCCGGAATGTGTGCAAGTCATTTACAAACCTGTCGCGGCAGGCCGCGATGGCGCGCGTCACAGCTTCGTCACGAGACAGTCGTACGATCGCGACATGGCGGGCGCATATTCGAGCCATCCCATCCTCGTCGTCGATGATGACGCGAAGATCGTTCGCCTGGTCAAGACGTATCTCGAGCGCGACGGCTATTCGGTCGTAACGGCGGCGGACGGAGTGTCCGCACTGCAGCAGATCGCCCGGCACAGACCCTCACTTGCCGTGCTCGACCTCATGCTCCCCGAGATGGATGGCCTGGCGGTCATCAGGGAGCTGCGCGCTGGTGACGTGCGCACGCCGATCATCGTGCTGTCCGCCCGGGGCACGCTCGCGGACCGGATACGCGGCCTCGAGGACGGTGCGGACGATTACCTGCCCAAACCGTTTTCGCCCGCAGAGCTCGTACTGCGCGTGAAATCCGTGCTGCGCCGCGCGACTCCGGAAACTGATGTGCCGTCGATCACTCATGGCGACCTGGTCGTCGATCCTGCCAGATACGAAGTCCGCCGCTCGGGCGAGCCGGTCGACCTGACGCGCGTCGAATTCCAGTTGCTACTGACGCTGCTCGAGGCCGACGGGCGGGTCATGACGCGCGATCAGCTGCTCGACGCGGTCTACGGCCACGACGCGGCAGAGGTCATGGACCGCACGATCGACGTCCACGTCGGCCGACTGCGCGAGAAGCTCAGCGACAACCCGGATTCGCCCCGCTACATCGCGACCGTGCGTGGCGTTGGCTATCGCGCCGCGCCGGCGGGGACGTGATGGTCGGCCGCGGAATCGCCGTCCGCATCTTCCTCGCCGCGCTGATCTCGGCTGCGGTTGGCCTGGCCATCGTGCTCGTCGGAGTCCTGATCGTGGGTGGCGACGCGTTCATGGCGCTCATGGTCCAGGCGGGCGACACGGCAACCCATGCGCGCCAGATGTTCGACGCGTCAGTAACCAACGTAGTTCTCATGGCGGTTGTCTTGGCCGTGCTCGCGAGCATCGTCATATCGCTCTTTCTCGCGCGGCGTCTTGCCCGGCCGCTGGCCGATGTCAGTGCCGCCGCGCAGCAGCTTGCGCAGGGCGACCTGTCGGTGCGCGTCCCGCGCGAGGGCCCAGAGGAGATTCGCGACCTGGCCGACTCGTTCAACCAGATGGCCGCGAGCCTCGACCAGCAGGAGCAGGTGCGCCGCGACTTCATAGCCAATGCCGCGCACGAACTGCGCACGCCGCTGACCAACCTGCAGGGTTACCTGGAAGCGCTGCGCGACGGGGTAATCGAGGCTGATTCCGCCACATACGAATCTCTCTGGGAGGAAGCCGAGCGGCTCGTTCGCCTGTCGCGTTCACTGGACGCGCTCGCGGAGGGAGATTCGGCCGACCGACCGCCGGCGCTCGAGGAGGTCGACCTGACTGCGGCCATCCGCTCCGCCGTCGAGATCGCCCAGCCGCAGATCGAACGGGCCGGTCTCAAGTTGACCGTCGACGTGCCAGAAGGGCTACTTGCGCGGGCCAACTCAGACAGCCTCGCCCAGGTGCTGGCCAACCTGCTGTCCAATGCCGTCCGCTATGCGTCGTCTGGCGGCATGGTCACGGTCAGGGCTGAGCGGAGACCGCATGATCTGCTCGTATCTGTCATCAACACCGGCGACAACATCCCTGAAGAGGACCTTGGCCGCGTCTTCGAACGTTTCTACCGCGTCGAGAAATCGCGTGACCGCGCTCACGGCGGTGCGGGCATTGGCCTCGCCATCGTCAAGAACCTCGTCGAGGCCGCGGGCGGCAGGGTCGGCGCCGACTCGGCGGATGGTCGAACTCGTTTCTGGTTCAGCCTCTCGTCATAGCGCTGTCACAGAAGCGCAATCAGGGTGTCACGGCACGCTGTCACGGTGAGCCCGTTCCCGGCAGAGGACCGGGCAAACGGGAGGATCCCAGTGAGACGTCTCTTCCTTTCATTGACGCTGGCCGGCCTTGCCCTGGCCGCGATGACCGGCGGAGCTGCGGCCGCGTCGCCGAGTCCGCAAGGTGCCGTGTTCACGCTTTCGAACAGCCCAGCCGGCAACCGGGTGCTGGTGTGGGAGCGCGCGCCGAATGGCGCTTTGCTGGCAGTGGGTGCTGTATCGACCGGCGGCACCGGGACGGGCGCGGGTCTTGGCAGCCAGGGCGCACTTGCGCTGTCCGGCAACCACCGCTGGCTGTATGCCGTCAACCCGGGCAGCGACGAAGTGTCCGTTTTCCGCGTTTACGGCACGCACCTGCAGCTGATGGAAGTCGCGCCGAGTGGCGGCGACATGCCGATCAGCATTACGGCGCACGGCGAGCTCGTGTACGTGCTCAACGCGGGCGGCGACGGCAACATCCAGGGCTTCCAGCGCAGCGCGACAGGAATTCTGCAGGACATCGACGGCTCGAACCTGCCGCTGAGCCAGCCCGCGCCCGGACCCGCCCAGATCGAGTTCGCGCCCAACGGCCGCCACCTGGTGGTTACCGAGAAGGCCACCAACCGGATCGACTACTACCGAGTCCACGCCGATGGCTCGGCGAGCGGACCACACTGGCGCGCTTCCGCCGGCCAGACCCCGTTCGGCTTCGAGTTCTCGCGCAACGGCACGCTCGTCGTGTCAGAGGCAGCCGGCGGTGCCGTCGATGGCAGCTCGGCGTCGAGCTACCACTTCCGACCGAACGGCAATCTCAGGCTGCTCGACGGCCCGGTGGCGACCACGGAGACCGCCGCGTGCTGGACTGCCATCACGCGTGACGGCCGGTTCGCCTACGTGACGAACAACGGCAGCGCTTCGATCAGCGGTTATTCGATCGGCACGAATGGTGACCTGACGCTGCTCAATTCGGACGGTGTCACGGCTACTACCGGTGCCGGGCCGATCGACATCACGTTCGACTTCTCGAGCAGGCACATGTACGTGCTCAACGCGGGATCGGACACGGTCACGATCTTCGACGTCGCGGCCGACGGTTCGCTCACTGCTGACGGCTGGGTTCCCACGCCCGACGGCGCTGCCGGACTCGTCGCGATCTAGGCCGGCTCTCCTCCGGCAGCCGCCCGGCTCGTAGTTCAATAGCTGCATGAGTGAAGAAGGCTGGCGCGCGTTTCTTGCCGCGGATGGCGTCGAGGACTGGGCCGTGCTTCACGGCGGGCCGGTCGCGGCCTTCCGGACGGGATCGTTGGCAGAATCCGCGAAATTGGCCGCTGCCGTGGCGGAGGTCCAACGTCTTGCCGCGCCAAATGTGGCGCTCACGGCGACGACGCGCTGGCTGACGGTGCGCCTCACCCGGGAGCTGTGGGGAATCGAGGAGCGCCACATCGGGATCGCTCGTGAGATCTCTGCAGTAGCTCGCCAGCACGGGGCAACGGCGGATCGATCGGCCGTGCAGGAAGTCCAGTTCGCCGTCGCTGCCAAGCCAGAGTCGATCGACGTTGGCTTCTGGCGCGCCGTCCTTGGCTACGACACGATGGCTCCGGACAACGGCATCGACCCGCTCGGTCACAGCTCCACGGTGTGGATGCAGGACATCGAACCGGAGAAGACGTTGCGTCACGCGATGCACATCGACGTGTCCGTTCCGCGCGAGCAGGCGCAGGCGAGGCTGGAGGCCGCCCTCGCCGCGGGCGGCAGGATCGTTCACACGCAGGATTACCCGGGTGGTTGGATCCTCACCGACAAGTCCGGCAACAGGGTGTGTATCGCTTCGTGGCCCGACCGGGGCGAGGGAGCCTGACACCCAGGCATCCGCGTGTAGCGTATGATCCGCAGTACCGCGCTGTGCGGTGCCCACGTGTGATCGCCTCTTCTCGAACGGATCGTGCGCAGAGCCCCCTAGTTCGAGAACGAAAGGCTGAGGTCAAAGTGGCCACCGGCGTTATCAAGAAGGTCGTCTCCGATCGTGGATTCGGCTTCATCACCGCGGATTCGAAGGATTACTTCTTCCACCGCAACTCGCTCGACTCGTCGCTCGACTTCGACCGCCTCAGTGGCGGTGAGAAGGTCGAGTTCGACATCGAGAACAGCCCGAAAGGGCCCGCCGCGACTCGAGTTCGCGCCGCCTGAGCGTCCGACTCAGTAGCGAAACCGCCCGCAGCAATGCGGGCGGTTTTTTGTTGCCTATTCGGACTCGGCGAGGCTCCGCGCGAGCAGTGAGGCGAGCGCCTCGCGATCGCCGGCGTTGAGGCCTTCGAGGGCCGACATCCCGCTGAGTATCTCGTCCACCTTGATCTTGAGCCTGCGACCTTCAGCGGTCAGCTCGAGCTCCTTGACCCTCCGATCACCGGGAGTCGAATTGCGCTGGACCAGGCCACGCCGTTCGAGTCGATCGACGATGCCGGTGATGTTCGACGGGTCGCAGTGCAGGCGCTCAGCGGCGCCGACCATTGGCAGAGGCTCATCCAATTGGCGCAGGAGCTGCGCCTGGGGCCCGGTCAGGTCCAGCTCAGCAAGCTGCTCCTCGAACTCTGAGGTCATCTGTCGACTCAGTTGCACGATCAGCCGAAAGACGTCCTGGTTGGCGGGCGAGGTCACGTGTCGATTGTAATTGACGGCTAGACGGTTGTGGGTTAGATTGTTGAAGTGTCAACTATCTCTCCAACCTCGTTAACCCTTGCTCCTCTGCCGCCCGATTGGAAGCCGGTGGGCGACCTAAATGAGCCAGCGGATGACGTCACGCTGGAACGAGTCGCGGAGAACCTCCGCGCGCGCAACTTCGACGTCGTGATCGTGGACACCGCAGAAGAGGCGGGCGAGGAGGTCCTCGCGCGAATCCCTGAAGGTGCCGAGGTGCACAGTGCCAAGTCGCGCACGCTCGAGGAGATCGGCGTGTTCGACGAACTCATGACCTCGAACAAGTACGACATGCTTCGGCGCAGGGCGAACGCCATGGATCGCCAGACCCACGCCCGCGAGATCCGCAAGATGCTCTCCGCGCCCGACTACGAACTGGGCAGCGTGAACGCAATCACGGAAGCCGGCCAGATGGTCGTGGGCACCGCGACGGGCAGCCAGATCGGTCCGTACTCTGGCGCGGCCGGAGAGCTGATCCTGGTCGTTGGCGCGCAGAAGATCGTGCCGGATCTGAATGCCGCGCTACGCCGCGTGACGGATCACGTTCAGCCCTACGAAGATCTGCGACTGCGCGAGCAGGCCGGTATCGGAACCGTTCTCGCGCGGATCCTGATCATGGAGCGGGACTACTTCCCGGGCCGCACGCAGGTCATCCTGGTGCGCCAGCCCGTCGGCATCTGAGAGGTAAATGAGTCATCTCCGTCGCGAGACCCGGGGACTTTGAGCCGCCACACGCGGTTCAATCGATGCGTGATTGCTCTTCTTTTTCGCCTGTGGATGCTCAAGAAAGTCTGGGATTGGTTCCGCGGTAACAACCGTCGGCCGTCGCGCAGCTACTGAGCAGGCTTCCAGCTCGAATAGATCGGCGGGTAGTCGTTAGGAGTCGGGCGCTCGCCCAGGAGCGCGTGCTCGATCAGCAGTTCGTACAGCGGGTATGAGTGGTCGGGCGTCCAGAACCACTGGTCCGCGATCGTTTGCTTCGTGGCTGGATCGGTGATCTCCTTGACGTGGCCGCGGACGAGGAATTCCGTAGGGGCGTCCGGGTAGACGTGGCAGTGGAACGCGTAGCGGCCGTCCTCGTCGAGGTCCTTGCGTTTGCCGCTCTTGCCCTGGACGAAGGTGTACAGGTGGCCGTCGATGATCGCGGCATTGACAGGATGTGCGCGCGGCGGCTGATCGGCACTCGCGGTGATGAGCAGTCCCTCGCCCTCGCCTGAGCGGTAGAACAGGTCGCGCCCGCGCGCGGCCATTCTTGGTTCTGCCTGTTCGAATTCAGCCCAAGTCGTCATGTTCCCGATCCTAGGCCGATTGGCCGCCATTCGGCGTCAGCTCGAAGACTGGCCGATCCTTGGCAATCTCGTCAGGCTGGTGCAGGTCTACGCCGTCGGCCATGCGGAAGAACAGGAAGCCAAGTCCTTTGGCGCGTCGAGCCTGGGCGCCCATTACCTCGCGGAAGAAGGTTCGGCGCTGTTCTTCGTCAAGCTCGCGCGCCTTGACCTCCTGCTTGCGGGTGCGGATCGTCACGGTCGCCTTGCCCGCCGCACGCAGGTTCTTGACCCAATCGACCTCGCCCCACGGCGCCCACACCCAACGCCGGCCCTGGTAGTCGATGACCGCGACGGGCGTCGTTCTGGGCACGCCGCTCTTGCGGCCGGGGACTGTGAGAAGGCCGCTTGGGCCCATCGGCAGGGGAGTCTTGATCAGCGGCTTGGCGAGTGCGTTGAAGACGGGCATGAACCACGGCACTCGAAGAGTCTTCGTCGACATGCCCTCAATTTTCGGCCTTCCGGCCGATTCGGTCAGCCGCGGGCGAGGCGCTCCCCGGGCATCGCAGCCGTACGGCCGACTGACCCTTGGTGCCGGTTTTGCGGACGGTCGGACCGCCAGCGCCACTCTGGACGGCGGTTGCGATCGCCACCATGCCGGAACTCGGCGTCACCGCGAAGCCGCGGCTGATTAGTGGTTGGTCGGCGGTGGTTGTTGGCTGACCGGCGCTGGATGGGCTCTGGGCGGATGGCCGGGTCTGGCGCAAAGCCTTCGACGATCTCCGTATCGATGCGATGGCCCAGGAGCCGTTCGATCTCCGCGAGTAGGGGCCGCTCGTCGACGCACACGAGTGATATCGCGTCACCGTCCGTGCCCGCGCGACCGGTGCGTCCGATGCGGTGCACATAGTCGGCCGCCACCATGGGCAGTTCGTAGTTGACGACGTGGGGAAGGGCCTCGATGTCCAAGCCGCGCGCGGCCACCTCAGTCGCGACGAGGATCGCCACCTTGTTCTGCTTGAACTGGTTGAGCGCACGCACGCGCTGTGGCTGGCTCTTGTTGCCGTGGATCGCGACCGCGGTGATGCCATCCATCTCGAGCTGCTGGGCAAGACGATCGGCGCCGTGCTTGGTGCGCGTAAAGACGAGCGCCTGGTAGATGCGGCCGCTCTTGACGAGCTGGCTGAGCAGTTCGCGCTTGCGGCGCTTGTCGACGGGGATGACGACCTGCTTGACGAGGTCTGGTGCGGTGTTCTTTGGCGTGACCTGGACGAAGGCCGGATCCTTCAGGAACTCCGCGGCAAGCTTGCGGATCTCCGGCGAGAAGGTCGCCGAGAAGAGCAGGTTCTGCCTTGTTGCCGGGAGGAGCGCGAGGATCTTGCGGATGTCCGGGATGAAGCCCATGTCGAGCATCCGGTCGGCCTCGTCGAGGACGAGGATCTCGACGCGAGAGAGGTCGATCGTCCGCTGCGTGACGTGGTCGAGCAGCCGGCCGGGCGTCGCGACGACGATCGGCGGGCCCTGCCGTAGCCGGCGGACCTGCTGCTCGAAGCCCACGCCGCCGTAGATCGCGGCCGACTGGACCGGGCGCTGCCGACCCTGCGTTCGGACACTCTGCTCCACCTGGAGCGCGAGCTCGCGGGTGGGAGTCAGAACGAGGACGCGAATCGGCTGGCGGCCCTGGTTGGGACGCGCGTTCAGCTTTTGAAGAATGGGCAATACGAACGCGGCCGTCTTGCCCGTGCCGGTCTGCGCGCCCGCGAGCAGGTCGCGTCCTTGCAGAACAAGGGGAATTGATTCGCGCTGTACGGGCGTGGCTTCTGTGTAGCCAAGCTGCGTCACAGCGCGGAGAAGCTCGGGCGTCAGCCCGAGATTGTCGAAAGACACGAGTGGTTAGCTCCTGACGAGGCCCTCCCGCTTGAGCGGGGCCCGGTCAGGGCTCAAATGTGATGGTCGGGGTCGAACGGAAAGTACCGGGGCGCGGACCGGAGCGCCCTACGAACACGAGGAGAACACAGTCTAGCAGATGTCGAACAGACGTTCGACTTTTGGGCCAGAGTGGCGTATCCTGTACGGACACCGCAGTGCGCGGTGGCGCCGTGTGATCGCCTCTTCTCGAACAGATCGTGCGTTTGTGCTCTGTGTTCGGGAAGCAATTGGAGGGTCACTGTGACCACCGGAACTATCAAGAAGGTCGTCGCCGATCGCGGCTTTGGCTTCATCACTGCGTCGGACGCGAAGGAATACTTCTTCCACCGCAACTCGCTCGACTCCACCCTCGACTTCGACCGCCTCAGCGGCGGCGAGGCCGTGAGGTTCGAGATCGAGGACAGCCCCAAGGGCCCGCGCGCCAATCGGGTTTCAGCCGCTTAGGCCAACCCTGGTCAAGTCAGGGAGCCGTCCGCAGTGATGCGGGCGGCTCTTTGTTGTAGAAAGGGGTTTCATCATGGCCGATGAAGAGAAGCCCATGACGGCGGCCGAAGCTCTTCAGGGGTGGCGCGAAGCGGAGCGCTCTGCTGCCGTCGCCCGACGCGGCAAGTTGGCGGCGGAAACCGCCGTCAGGGCGGCCGAGGACGCCCAGGAAGCAGCGGCAATGACGGCAGCGGCCGCCAAAGCGTCGCTCGAGGCTGCCACAGCGGCCGAGGCATCCGCCAGCCGTACCGCGGCCAGTGCGCGATTGATCGTGGAGGCCACGACCTCAGACCTGATCGGTGCCGATGCCGAGGTCGCCCTCGCCGACGCGGACGAGCTCATGGCCCGCGACGTCTACCGAAAGTCAATCGACCGCGCCGAAGCCGGCTGAGCGCCCACAGCCCTGCTGAACTCCTCTTTCCAGGCGAGCGCCTAGGAGCAGCCGGAGGTGCTACCGCAGTTGAGGCACTTGTAGCAGCTGCCGTTGCGGACCATGATCGAGCCGCAGTCCGAGCAGGACGGAGAGTCGGCGCTCACTGAGAAGGCGACCTTAGTGCCGGCGCCCAGGTCGAGCGGCTTGATTGCAGGCGCAACGGACGAGCCGTTGGTGTGGCCGTTTGTTCCGTGGCCGTTCGCAGAATGGCCATTGGAGAGTACGGGGAGGTCGGTGCCGTCAACGCCTTCGGCTCGAGGAGGTTGAGCCAGGTTTTCCGCTGACGCTTTGGGCCCACCGGCCTCCCCGACGGGCTCCTTTGTCAAGTCTACTCCCGAAGTTTCCGCGCTCCCAGCAGGCGTGTCGAAGCTGAGACCAGCCCCGAACTGACCGGCCGATGGCGGCGGCGCCTCCGACACGTAGGCGTCCTGCGAGATGATGCCGAGCGCGTCACGGTCGTCTTTCGAAAGGAAGCGCGAGCCGAGCCAGCGGAAGATGTAGTCGACCGTGGACTTGGCGATCGGAATCTCGCTGTTGCCGGTGAAGCCACTGGGCTCGAAGCGCATGTGGCTGAACTTGTTGACCAGGTCACGCAGCGGCACGCCGTACTGCAGCGAGATGGAGGTCATCGTCGCCAGCGAATCCATCAGGCCGCTGATGGTGCTGCCTTCCTTGGCCATCTTCAGGAAGATCTCGCCCGGCTGACCATCCGGGTACAGCCCGACCGTGATGTATCCCTCATGGCCGGCCACCTGGAACTTGTGCGTGACGGCTCGCCGCTCATCCGGGAGGCGGCGCCGGTATGGCTTCGGCTCCCCAGCGAGCTCTGCCTTCATCGGCGCCGCGGCCCCGGCCGTCGCAATCTCCGCGCCCCCGTCTGCTTCCTTTGGGTCTTCCTTCTTCTTGCCTGTGGAGAGAGGCTGCGAGCGCTTCGAACCATCCCGATAGATCGCGATGGCCTTCAGCCCGAGCTTCCAGCCCTCCATGTAGACATTGGCAATCTCGTCAGCGGTCGCCGCCTCTGGCATGTTGACCGTCTTGGAGATGGCGCCACTGAGGAACGGCTGGATCGCGCCCATCATCCGGACGTGGCCCATGTAGTGGATGGAGCGCTCCCCGTTGACCGGCTTGAAGGCGCAGTCGAACACGGACAAGTGCTCTGGCTTGAGCGCCGGCGCGCCCTCGATCGTCTCTCGCTCGTCGATGTACTTGACGATCTCCTCCACCTCAGCAGGGGAGTAGCCAAGCTTCTTGAGGGCACTTGGAACGGTCTTGTTGACGATCTTGAGAAAGCCCTCGCCGACCAGCTTCTTGTACTTGATCAGCGCGATGTCAGGCTCTACGCCGGTCGTATCGCAATCCATCATGAAAGCGATCGTGCCAGTCGGCGCGAGCACGGTCACCTGGGCGTTCCGGTACCCGAATTGCGTGCCCAATTCGAGAGCGGAGTCCCAGGTTGACCGTGCCGCGTCGATCAATTCCACCGGCGCATGCGAAGCGGGGATCGCATACGCGGCGGCTCGATGCTTCTTGATTACGCGGAGGAACGGCTGCTCGTTCTTCTTGTATTCCTTGAACGGACCACCGTGATCGCGAGCCACGATTGCCGACTGGGCATACGCCTCGCCGGTCATGATCGCGGTCAGCGCAGCTGCGGTTGCCCGACCTTCGTCGGAGTCGTATGCCACGCCACGGCTCATCAGCAGCGCCCCGAGATTCGCGTAGCCGAGACCCAGCGGGCGGAACAGGTGTGAGTTCAGCTCGATCTGGGGAGTCGGGTAGCTGGCGTTGTCGACCAGCATCTCCTGCGCGGTGATGGTGATGCGTGCCGCGTAGCGGTATGCCTCAGGATCGAACTCGCCGTCGTCCTTGACGAACTTCATCAGGTTGAGGCTGGCGAGGTTGCACGCCGTGTCGTTCAGGAACATGTATTCGCTGCACGGATTACTGGCATAGATGCGGTCCGTGTTTGCCGACGTGTGCCAGTCGTTGATCGTCGTGTCGTACTGGATGCCAGGGTCGCCGCAGATCCACGCGGCCTCCGCCATCTTGCGGAAGATCTCCTTGGCCTTGTACGTGCCGGCCGTCTGGCCGTCCGTGACGTTGGTCGTCTTCCAATCTGAGTCGTTCTCAACGGCGCGCATGTACTCGTCCGTGACTCGGACGGAGTGGTTGGCGTTCTGGAAGAAGACCGATCCATACGCCTCGCCGGTGAAGCTGGCGTCGTAGCCCTGCTCGATAAGAGCCCAGGCCTTCTTCTCTTCGCTGGCCTTGGAGTCGATGAAGTCGACGATGTCCGGGTGAGTCACGTCGAGGATGACCATCTTGGCCGCGCGGCGGGTCGTGCCGCCTGACTTGACCACGCCAGCGAATGCGTCGAAGCCCTTCATGAAGCTCACCGGGCCGGAGGCGATGCCGCCCTTGCTGAGCTTCTCCTTCTGGCCGCGGATGGGGCTGAGGTTCACGCCCGCGCCACTGCCGTATTTGAAGAGCATGGCCTCTGTCTTGGCCAGATCCATGATGCTGCCCATGTCGTCATGGACGGAGTTGATGAAACAGGCACTGCACTGCGGCCGTTCCTCGACGCCTACGTTGAACCAGACCGGCGAGTTGAAGCTCATCTTCTGGTGAACGAGGAGGTGCGTCAGCTCCGCCTTGAAGGTCTGCAGATCTTCCTCTGAGCGCATGTAGTGCTGCGTCGAGGCGTACGCGGCGATCGTGTTGACGACGCGGTCGATCAGCTGCTTGACGGAGCGCTCGCGCTGGGGGGTCCCGATATGGCCGCGGAAATACTTGCTGACCACGACGTTGGTCGCGAGTTGGCTCCAGAAAGAGGGCACCTCGATGTCCGTCTGCTCGAAAACGGTCTTACCGCTTTCGTTCTTGATCTCTGCAGAGCGGAGTTCCCAGGTGATCTCGTCGTACGGGTGGATGCCCGGCGTGGTCCACCGACGCTCGAAGGTGAGGCCCTTCACGCCCTGGCCGGTGAAGCGGCCCTCGGCATCGATTGGGCCTTGCTTCTTCGACTTGATAACGCCCTTGAGAGCTGGGTTCGCGGCGATCACTTTGGTCCCGTCATCTGTGGTCTGGTGTGCGTCCGCGGCTGCCGCTCGACCCATTTGTGTCGCCCTCTCCCATCCATTTGCACCGGCTCGACTGGGGTCGTCTGGCGGCGCTCGCAACCGGTCAATGCTAGGCCGGGCGGATGGCAGTGTCAAGCCTAAAACCACAACATCTGGTGGTCTTCGTTGTGTCGTGGGCCCAGCCCTTGTGGCGCGTTTCAAATCGCGGTGGACCAGCGGTGGAGCGTTCGTGGAGCGTCTGGGGACGGTACGTGGACGGTTTTCGTCGCTGCAATTCCCGTCATTTGGCCGAAATGGATCCACGATTTCGCTGTCTTCCGTCACCTGGACCGTATCGGCGCTTTTTGGGCAAGTCAGGGTCGATTCTGGGAAACGGTGGATGAGATACCGCCAATTGACGTAAACGGGCGACGGCGGCTCTAGGTGGCTGGCTCCGGGCGATCCCAGACGGTGGCGTACCACAGGCCGAGGCGCGCCGAGTCGCGCCGGGCGAAGCCGGCGGCGGCGAGGCGCGCCTCAATACGGTCGATCGAGTGGACGAAGCCGGGGCAGCCACTGCCGCCGAAATGCAGCGGCAGGTTCGATGAGCGCCACATGACCTGGTTCATCAGGCCGCGCCAACCGCGCGAATTGGGCACGCTGAAGGCCAATCGACGGCTGGCCGCGTTGAGGGCATTCGTCAGCAGCCGGTCGACATCCGGGAAGCAACAGAAGACGCGATCGAGCACGACCCAATCGTGAGCGGCGAGCGTGGCCACGGATGCATCGCCCTGTTCGAACGTGACCCGATCGCTGACGTCCGCCTCTGCGGCGCGGCGTTTCGCGGCGTCCAGCATGTCCGGCGAGAGATCGATCGCATCCGCACTCGTCGCGCCGCGCCGCAGCAACTCCACCGTGAGTGCCCCAGAGCCGCAGCCCAATTCCAGGACGCTCGGCGCGGCCGCGCCGACGTCACCCATCAGCTTCAGCAGCATCGCCGAGACATCGACCATCTCCGGCAGGTCGTCGCCGTCGGCGGTCAGCTCCGCGATGCGGACGTCGAAGTGCGCGGCGATCTTGGACGTCGCGACGCAGCAGTCGGCGGTACAGGTATCGACGCCCGGTGAGTCGGTCTGCTGCGGAGAGTCGGTGCCGCCGTCTAGCATCAACTGAAGTTACACGCTGGAGTGAAGTGAATGGGCGTCTATCGCAAGAGCCTCGACGATCCCGAGGCGATGGAGGAATACGACGGCGACGGCGTCGCCGAGGCCGTGCAGATTGGCGACACAGTCGTCTGGCGGTCCACGCTGAAGCCGGGTTGGAGCTGGGACAAAAATGCCAAGGAGCGCATGGGCGGCCTCGAATTCTGCCCCGCGTTCCACAACGAGTACGTCGTCCAGGGAGCGATCACGTACCGGATGAAAGACGGCACCGCAGTCCACTGCCGCGAAGGCGACTTCGTGATCATCGAGCCGGGTCACGCCGGCGAGGTGACCGGCAACAAGGACTGCATCATGATCGACTGGTAGCGCGCGGCCGCGGTGGGTCGGCCTGGTGGTTTGTGAGTCCGGTCTGGAGATTCTCGTGCGTGGAGGGCGCGCCCCGAGCACCACGTTGAGTCGGTCGTAAAGATTCCCGCGGCGTGGGAAGCCTCGCCCCGACGGCTGTGAGTCGGCGGAAAAGATTCCCCACGGCAGTGAGCGACCATCGCCACGCTCAGGAATCTGTAAATGCGACTCACGGAGGATGGTTTGCCCGCGCGCGTCCCCTTAGAGATTGTTAGTCGAGAACGTATCGCAGCTGGACGGGTCCGCGCCCTGGTAACCGGCAGTGAACCAGTGAACGCGCTGGTCGGACGAGCCGTGCGTCCACTGGTCGGGGTTCACGGTCCCGCCTGACTGCTGCTGGATCCAGTCGTCACCCACGGCCTTCGCCTCGGTCAGGGCGGCGTTGACGTCCGACGGCTGGAGCGGCTCGATATAACCGGTCGAAACGGCGTTGGCAGCCCACACGCCCGCGTAGCAGTCCGCCTGGAGCTCGATGCGCACGCTCGGGGAAGTCGGGCCCGTGTCGCTGCTCTGGTTCTGGGCGAGGACGCCCAGCAGGTCCTGTACGTGATGGCCGTACTCATGGGCAATGACGTATGCCTGGGCGAGCGGTGCACTCGTGCCACCGAGCTCCGTGTCCAGCACGTTGAAGAAGTCCGTGTCGAGGTAGACGTTCTTGTCCTCGGGGCAGTAGAACGGCCCGGTGTTGGTATCGGCCTGACCACAACCCGTGCTGTATGAGCCGCTGAAGAGGACCGTCTGGGCCAAGGTGTATTGCTTGCCTAACTTGGGCAACTCCGCGGTCCAGTACGCCTGGACGGAGTCGACGTAGCCGACTATGCGGCAGTCCTCGCGCGCATTTGCATCTGCGCCGGTCTGGCACGACGCAAGGTCGGAGCTGACCGGTCCGGAATTGGTGCCGCCCGTCGAGCCGCTGTTCAGGGCGAAGTAGACGGCAATGATGACCACCAGGATCACGACGCCGGCAATGCCTCCGCCGGCGGGTGTGCCAATGCCGCCGCCCTGGCTTCGGCCTCCGCCACCGAAACCGCCGGGGAAGCTGAAGCCGCCGCCGCCACCGCCGCTCGAGCCGCGTTCGTCACGAACCTCGCCCGGATCCAGCCGGGCACCTGGTTTGAAAGTCATTGCGCGTGAGGGTACCGACTTTCCGCTGACAGGCTTTCACGAAGGTTGACCGCGGCCATTGCAGTCGCCGGACACTGCAAGCCGCCCGATTTGTACGACGCTCGGCCTCTGACCGCCAACAACCATGCGCGACATGACCGCAGCAGCCAGGTCGCGCCTGCCGAAGCGCCCGACCTTCATGCTCGGGGGACTTCTGCCACTGGACTCGAAGCGCCTGCCGCTCGACCTGATTGCCGGCGCCACGCTCGCGGCCCTCGCCATCCCAGAGGTGATGGGCTACACCAAGATCGCCGGCACGCCGGTGATCACCGGTCTGTACACCCTGCTTCTACCGGTATTCCTGTTCGCGCTGTTCGGCTCATCACGCCATCTCGTCGTCGGGGCCGATTCGGCGAGTGCAGCGATCCTTGCCACGGGACTGCTGGCCATGGGCCAGGTTGCGGATTCGCCTACCTACGTGGCCATGGCGTCGCTCGTCGCGCTCATGTGCGCCGTGTTGCTCGTCGTTGCCCGTCTCGTGAGGCTGGGCTTCATTGCGAACTTCCTGTCCCGTAGCGTCCTGATCGGCTTTCTCACCGGCGTTGGCATTCAGGTCGCTATGGGCCAGGTCGGCGGCATGTTCGGAATCAGTGGCGAGACCGGCCGTACCGTGCAGAAGTTCCTCGACACGCTGGCAGCAGTTCCGACCCAGACGAACGTGCCGACGCTCATCGTTTCGATCGCCGTCATTGCCACGATCGTCATCCTTGAACGAGTCGCCAGGCGGATCCCGGGCGCACTCATCGCGGTGGTCGGCTCGATCCTGCTGAGCTACACGTTTAATCTCGCGGCAAGCGGTGTCAGCACCCTTGGACCTGTGCCCGGCGGCCTCCCTTCGCTGAGCTTGCCGAGCGGCGTGATCACGGCCGACAACATCTCGACGCTGCTGCCGACGGTCATCTCGATCGTCGTCGTGATCCTGGCCCAGAGTGCGGCCACTTCGCGCGCCTACGCGCTGCGCTATGGCGACAGCTTCGATGAGAACGTCGACCTGATTGGCCTGGGCCTCGCAAACGCCGGCGCTGGGTTGTCAGGCACGTTCGTCGTAAATGGCAGCCCGACGAAGACGGAGATGGTCGACAGCGCCGGCGGCCGCAGCCAGGTGGCGCAGCTCACGACGGGCGTGATAGTGATCGCGGTTCTGCTCTTCCTGACTGGGCCTCTGGCTTACATGCCAAACGCGGTTCTGGCCTCGGTCGTGTTCATCATCGGCCTGAAGCTGGTCGACATCCGCGGCATGCTCGACATCTACCGGCTGCGTTTCGGCGAGTTCATCGTCGCGCTCATCACTGCCGCAACTGTCGTGGTCATCGGCGTCGAGCAGGGCATCATCGTGGCCATGGCGCTTTCGGTGATCGAGCACATCTCGCACAGCTACAGACCCTTCGACAACCTGCTGGCGTGGGACAAGGACGGCTCGCGCGCGTTCCAGCCTCTCGCGACCAACTCTCAGGCCGAGCCAGGCCTGGCCATCTACGCATTTGGCGCGAGCCTGTACTACGCCAACTCGGCGCGCTTCACGGAAGAGCTCATGGCCCTGGTCGAGGGCGCCGACCCGCCGCTGCGCTGGCTGGCGATCAGTTGCTCGGCGATCGGCGACGTCGACTACTCGGGCGCCGACGCGATCAGCAAGCTCGTCGACGAGCTGTCCGGCAAGGGCATCACGCTCAGTCTGTGTGACGTGAGCCCGCAGTTGCGCAAGCTGCTCGATGCCTACGAGCTGACGAACAAGATCGGTGCCGACAGGATCTTCGATACGGCCAAGGACTTGAGCGCGGCGTTCAAGACGGCCTGAGCCGTCGGCTTGCCGTCGCTCGGCACTCCGCCGGGCTGCCCGGGCGCGCGAAGAGGTGACATCGTCGGTGCGAGTCGGCTCTACAGATTCCCGAACGTGCCCGGAGGCGCTCGGAGCCGCTTGGAATCTTTGCTACCGACTGCGGGCGGCGGACGAGGGCGCCACGCCCATCGGGAATCTTTGGGGCCGACTCATGGCGTCGGCGACGCGCCTGGCCCTGATCGTGGGAATCGCTAGAGCCGACTCACAGCGGAGCCGGAGATGGAAAACTCACCGACGCCGCGACGGCGCGACTTTAGTGCGTGAGGACCGGATCGCCCAACTCGGCGGGCATGCCCAGCGAAGCTCCCAGCAGGAGCGGCCGGCCGAGTCGATTGTGGTATTGCGGCCGGAAGCGCGACAGGTCGTACATCGTTGCTACATCGACCTTGCGTGGGTTGCCCGGCTCGGGGATGGGCACGTGCGCGTACTTGCCGTCGACGATGGCCATCATCCGGCCGTGTTCGTGGCCGTCGCGGATCAGGTCGACCGCGATGTTGGCGAAGGTGATCGCGACCATCTGGTCCAGGGAGTCGGCCTCGCCCGAGCGCAGGTCGTAGGTCAGCTCGGAATTCACGGCTTCCTCGCCCGTGCGCTTCTTGATCTCTTCTGCCAGGGCAAAGCCAACGTCCACCTTGCGCCTGTGGCCGTAGGCGTCGGCCTCGCCGAACTCGCCCAGCTTGCCGCCAGTCCACATCGCACCCTCCGATGCGATGACAAAGGCATAGCGAGACACGTTCGCGCGCTTGTCCTCCATGAGCACGTCGAGCAATGAATCGAGCTCGAACGGCGCCTCTGGGATGACGCACCGACCGCTCACCACGTACGCGGTGTACAGCGCAGAGAAGCCTGCGTCACGGCCGAAGATGCGGAAGACGCCGATACGTTCATGCGAGCCGAGCGTCGTGCGCTGGCGGTTGATCGCCTCCTTCGCACGGGTGATCGCGGTCGAGAAGCCGATGCAGTACTCGGTGCCCTGGACGTCGTTGTCCATGGTCTTGGGGATCGCGATGACCGGGATGCCGGCCTGATCGAGAACGGCGGAATACGAGAGCGTGTCGTCGCCACCAATGGTGACCAGGTAGTCGAGGCCAAGGTAGTCAATGTTGCTCAGCACGATGGGCGTCAGGTCGTAAACGTCCTCCGACGTCTGCATCGTCGCCAGTCGGTCGGAGTCGATGTGGGCGGGCAGTCGGGCCGCCTTCATCTTCGAGGGGTTGGTGCGCGACGTATGGAGCACCGTGCCGCCCGTTCGGTCGATGGTTCGCGTGTTGATGCGGTCCAATGGTCGGATGTAGTCGGCGTCGTATCGGCCGCCGGCGGAAAGTAGGTCGTCGGCCTTCCTCATGTGGGTCAGCCCTTCCCAGCCGCGGCGAATGCCGATGACCTCGCAGCCGATCTCGGTCGCGTTGTAAACGACGCTCTTGATGACCGAGTTCAGGCCGGGGACATCACCGCCGCCGGTGAGGATGCCGATGCGCCGAGCTGCCACGGCTTACTGCAACCCGCTGTACGAGTGGAGGCCACCGAAGAAGAGGTTGCCGCCGAGGTAGGTGAGCATCATCGCGCCGAAGCCGATGACGAGGATCAGCGCCGCTGGCCTGCCGGCCCAGCCGCGCTGGCTGCGGGCGTGCAGGTAGACCGCGTAGATGAGCCAGGTCACGAGGGCGCTGGTCTCCTTTGGATCCCAGCCCCAGTAGCGCCCCCACGCGATCGACGCCCAGTACGAGCCGAGGATGATCAGCGTGGCGAAGATCGGGAAGCCGATGATCACGGCCTTGTAGGCGACCTCGTCGAGAACCTTGGCCGGTGGCAGCCACGAGACCCGGTTTTCCTTGCCCTGGATCAGGTAACCCACGGCCGCGCCGAACGAGACGACGAAGATGCCGTAGCTGATCATGGCCATCGACACGTGGATGGTCAGCAGCGGCGGGTTGTTGAGTGCCGGGACCAGCGGACTGATCTCTGCCGGCAGCGTGAACGCGTAGGTCAGCAGGAAGAACGCGACACCGATCGGGATGAAGGCGATCGCCTTTATGGGATAGCGCCGGCTCAGGAACAGGTAGCCGAGCATGATGCCGAAGCTGAAGGCGATGCTGAACTCGTACAGGTTGCCCCACGGGCCACGGCCGACCAGGTAGGCACGGACAGCGAGGCCAAGGCCGACGAGGATGAAGCTGACCCACGTGAAGACCTGGGCGATGTTGCCGGCGGACGTGGAGTTGTCCGAATCCTGGGTGGTGATCGTCGTCGTGGTCGTGCCGCCACCGGCGTTCGCTGCGGCGGTCGTGGCGCGTCTGCCGGCCGCAAGCAGCGTGGTGTGGACGCAGAAGAGGATGAACGCGATGCCCAGCGTGACCATGGCCACGGCGAACGCGTAATAGGTCATGGCCGACATCGCGAGTTCCCCTAAGCGACTGCGGCGCCGCCGGCTGGTGGCGTGCCGCGACGAGTGACAACGACCGGCGAGAGTGCCGCGCCAAGCTGGAAGCGAGTGCCGCAGGTTCGGCACAGCTGCTGGGTCGCGACGCGGACCGAACCATCGACCGGACAGCGGACCTGGAGCTCCTCGCCGTCGATGTTGCACTCACGGGCCGTGGCCGGGTACATCAGGTTGTGCGTAGGACAGTAGGGCACGTTCGTCGGGTAGTCGTACGTGCCGTCCGCGAGTTGCGGGACCTCAGCCGGCTCGGGCTCTGCGATGCGCACCTTGCCTCGGCGATTGGTCGCGAGGACGTACACCCAATAGGCGGCGATGAGCGTCAGGGCAGGCCCGATCACTCCGATGATGATCAGGATCGGCAGCAGCGCGATTAGGCCGCCCCAGTCGGGAATGATGATCGATTGGAGCCAAGTCAGAAACGCGGTCCACGGATCAACTGGCGCTGGCACGGCCCGAATGATAAGCCGCTCACCTGTGAGTGCGCGCGGGCGCTGACCGCGCCCGCGCGCCGTTGCAACCGGATTGCAACGAGCCCGCTCTACGTTCTCATCAACGTCACTTCATACGCACAACTCTGAGGAGGTCTACCCGTGTTCCGGTTACGGATGGGCGCCATTGCTGGCGTAGTTCTGGTGGGGGCACTTCTATCGGCATCACCCGTCGCGGCAGCGACGCCTTACGGCACGAACCTGGTCAAGAACCCGGGCGCTGAAAACGGCCTGCATAACTGGGACACGTTCCCGCCTGGCGACTTCCAGGTTCTCCCGTACGGACCGGCCGGCTTTGGCCAGCCGTCCAAGGCCTCGTCCAAAAAGATCGGTGGAGGCGCCCACTTCTTCTCAGCGGGCGCGTACGACATGGCCTACGGCACGTGCCCCGATGCAAACCAGCAGTTCACCTTGACGGGCATTGGCAGCGCGATCGACACCGGCCACGTCGCCGTGCGTCTGCAGGGCTACATGGGCACTAACGGCGCGGCCGGCATCAACGCCCACCTCGACCTGTACTTCCGAAACTCGCAGAACCACGGCGTCGCGTCCAACGGCATCACCAAGAAGGTCTCGATGACGAACGAGCTGTACAAGCACGTCGACGTCACCAAGGTCCTGCCCAAGAACACGCGCATCCTGCGCATCCACATGTGGTCCGACGGCTACAACACGATCAACGGTGACTGCGCGGCTTTCTGGGACAAGCTTTCGGTGACCCTGAGTCACGTCTGAGCCGTCTTCTCACTACCTGGCCAGCTGACTGGTTCGATGCGGCGGACTCTCGTCCTCCTCCTCACGGTCGTGGCGGTGGCATGCACTTCGCAGCCGCCGCCCACGGCCGCGCCCGGGCCATCTGCAGCGACGCCACCTCCTGGCAGCGCATCGCCCACGGCGACTCCCGCTGGCACTCCGAACGCACAGTCGACGCCAACTGCCCGCCCGACTCTTCCGCCCAAGACTGTCGGGAACCTGGCGCTCGACGCGTGCGATCCGGAGGCACTAGTCGCGTGCGAACAGCAGGCGGTCCTTCTCGCCGAGCCGATCGCCGGGAGCGGCCTGTCGCTGACCTATTCGACCGAGTGGGCGGACGGACGGCTCGACCGGCCCGCGTGGAACGCTTCATCGCTGGGGCTTGGCGGCTGGTCGCTCGACGTGCTGGAGCGCTACGACCCGACCAATAAGGTCGTGCTCGACGGTGACGGGTCCTGGCGCTTCGCAGATGCGGTCGACATCGGTCCCGGCGAGCATGCGATTCCGACATATGACGGTTTCGAGTATTTCGTGTTCGACGATGCGTGGCGGCACGTCCGCACGGTCGACTCGATCACCGGAGCCACGCTGCTCACGTTCACCTACGACGATGCCAACCGCCTGTCCAATGTCGTTGGCCAGATCAACGACGGTGCAGTGCATCTGGACGTGAAGCGTGCCGCGGACGGCACGCCCGAGCACCTGGCCGGCTTTGGCGACACGGAAACTGGCTTGTCGATCGATTCGAACGGCAACGTCTCGCTCATCGCCCGACCCGACCAGACATACGTCTATCTCGCACCACAACAGTTCGGGTTGCTGGACAGCGTCCAGGATCCCGGCCGTGGCGCCACGAAGTACACCTACGACGACGCCGGCCGGCTCGCGACAGCCACTGACGCGGACGGCGTGGAGGCCAAGCTTGCCTTCGAGGGCACTGCCGACAGCATGAAGGTCACGACGACCTACGCCACCGGCGCGAGCGCCACGATCACGACCGAAGCCACGCCGGACGGCCTCAAGCGCACCTTCGTCGACACCGACGGCACGACAACGATGCTCGCCACGGACTCGGACGGATCGATGACCTTGAACGAGCCAGACGGCACCGTGACGACCATCGGCACCCAGGCGCATCCACGAGGGGGGATGGCCGCGCCGGTGCTGACGCCGTACACGGAGACTCGATCAGACGGCACCACATATTCCGTGGAGACAACCACGACGATGGCCACCGGCGCGGCCGAACCAGCGGGTGGCGCCTGGGAGACGGACAACGTCGTCAACGGCCAGACATACGCGCAGAAATACGACCCGGCTACGCGAACTCTTACCCAGACCGACCCCACGGCCCGGACGACCAGGACGACCTACACATCGGACGGCTACATCGCGTCGTTCAGTGAGCCAGGCGCGCCAACCATCTCCTATGCATACGACTCGATGGGCCGGCCGACGTCCGTGACGACCGGCCCGACCGACGCTGCGACCACGACCGGCTACTCCTACGACGAAAACACCGGAACCGTGACCGTGACTTTGCCGGATGGGACGACGCATGAATTGACCTACGACGGCTTCGGCAACCAATGGTCGTCGTCCACAAGCGGTGAGTCGGTGGCCCTCCAGCGTGATCGGTCGGGGAATCTCCTGCAGGTTCGCCTGGGCGACCACTCCGCGACGTCGGAGGGCTACTCACCTGCAGGAAGGCTTACGGCCTTCATCCAACCTGCGATCGGGACGGACAACGCATACGAGACGCGATCGCACACTGCGGCCGGCCAGCTTGACACGATCTCGGGACCCGGGGAACGCTCGATCAAGATCAGCTACGACGGATCAGGCCGTGCGAGCGGCTGGACATTTGGCCAGGGCAGCGTCGTGTCGAGCTACGACGCATCCACTGGCCTGCTCACGTCGAACGTGACATCGGACGGCACAACGACGGGCTACGGCTACGCCGGGGACCTGTTGTCCGGCCTGTCGTGGCAAGGCAAGGTTGCCGGGTCCGTCCAGCAGACCGTTGACGGGCAGCTCAAGGTCGTCAGCGAGACGGTCAATGGGTCGAGCCAGGTCGACTTTGGTCGCGACGCGTCCGGACTCCTCACGACGATCGGCAAGCTGTCGATCACCCGAGACCAAACGACTGGGCTGGCTTTAACCGCGTCAGATGGTCTCGTCCAGACCTCGAACGAATACGACACGAACGGCCTGCTCGTAACGGCCATCGCGACGTCGAACGGCACGCCGCTGCTCGAGCTCGACTACACGCGCGACGCCCTGGGCCGCATCACCAGGGCCGAGCGCAGAGCCGGTTCAACCGACTCGATCACCGAGTACACGTATGACGCCGCCGGCCGGCTTGCGAGCGCGGGAAATTCCGGCAGCCCCGTCACGTACGCGTACGACGACGCCGGCAACCGAACGTTGAACGCAACGTACGACGACCGCGATCGGCTCGTGACGCTGGCGGATGCCACGTTCACATACAAGCCGGACGGAACGCTGGCGACGACCTCCGATTCGAGCGGTTCAAAGGCGTTCACCTTCGATGACTTCGGTGCGCTGCGCGAGGCTTCGGTGGGTGGCACGGCCGTGAGTTACGTGGTCGACGCGGGTGGCCGCCGGATCGGCCGGATCATCGGCGGCAAGCTCACGAATGGGTACCTGTATAACGCACAGGACGAGATCGTCGCCATGCTCGACGGCAGTGGCGCTGTCGTCGAACGGTTCGCGTATGACGACGACGGGCAGCTCGCGCTGGTCTACCGCGGCGCGTCCGAGTACGTCGTCATCACCGACAACGTCGGCAGTCCGGTCGCGCTGATCGACGCGGGCAGCGGCAAGGTTGCCGAACAGATTGCCTACGACGCCTGGGGCGCGATCCTGAGTGACTCGAAGCCCGGCCTGACTCCGTTCGGCTTCGCCGGCGGGCTCGTCGACGACCGGACTGGCCTGGTCCACTTTGGCGCTCGTGAGTACGACCCCGGGTCGGGGCGCTGGGTCGAGCCAGATCCCAACCGATATGACGCCGGCGATCCGAACCTCTATCGATACGCCTTCGACGACCCGGTGAATCTGAGCGATCCGACAGGTTTGTCCGCCATCACTCGTGGCGGACCCGGCGGCGGCAAGTCAGGCGGCGGCAAGTCCGGCGGAGTGGGACGCGGCCGCGGCAAAGGCTCAACCAAGCCATCGCCTTATCACGATCACTACCCAGGCCACCAGGAGCAACAGCCCGACAAGCCTGGCAAGCCGCCTGCGCAGCCGCCCGCTCAGCCACCGGGCAAGGGCTCACCAGGGGGAGCGACGATCTGCATCGTCGGCTGCTACACGCCCGGTGGTGGTGTCAGCGGTAGCGCGCCTGGCCAGGCTGGTCAGTGTTTCGGATTTTGTTCGGGTGGCGTATGCATTGGGTACTGCGCGGGAACGAGCAATAACGGCGCCTTCGTCTGTTTCGTCGTGTGCGCCTACGGCGAGCCCCATCTCATAACGGCGGACGGGTTATCGGTCGAGTTTCAGGCCGCGGGCGAGTTCTGGGTCGCGCGCTCGGCCGACAATTCGCTGGGAATACAGGCACGTCTCGAGACGGCCGGAGCGCGCACGACGGTCACTCGAACCACGGCCCTGGCGATGTCAGTTGCCGGTGACCGAGTCGCGTTCTACGGCGACCCGAATAGGCCGCTGATCGTCAACGGCCAGACGATCACCACCACCGACTACAGCACCAAGCTGGCCCATGGCGGCACGGTCGACAAGCACGGGACTCAAGCGACCGTGACCTGGCCAGACGGCGGTGTCGCCGTGCTCCATCTGTACACGTACTTCATGAACTACACGTTCAGCCCGTCGGAAGCTATTGGTCCGACGATGGTCGGCCTCGCCGGCAGCCACGATGGCAACTCGTCGAACGATCTCAAGGCGGCCGATGGAACTGTCGTCGACCCGTCCTCGGGAGACTTTTTCGACGGCCTGTACCACACGTTCGGTGACAGCTGGCGGATCGCTCAAGCCGATTCGCTGTTCGATTATCTGTCCGGAGAAAGCACGGCGACCTTCACCAGGCCTGATATCCCGAGTGCGGCCGCTTCTGCCTTGGACCTCGACCCCGTCGCCAAGGCTGGCGCCGAAACGATATGCCAGGCGATGGGCATCACCGATCAGCAGACCCTCGCGAATTGCGTTCTGGACGTGGGAGAAACGGGCGATCCAAATTACGCAGCGGCGGCAGGGATTGCGGCAGCCGGATCGAGCGGGACCCAACCACGTGCGGTGACCGGTTCAACGCAGCAGCTGCAGCTCGACACGCCAACGACCGGCGACATCTCGCAGCTTGGCGAGTCGGATCTGTTCACGTTCAGCGCGCCGGGCGCGGAGTCGGTCTACCTCGACGGCCAGACCGACTGCACCGTTACGACCATTCGCTGGCAGCTCGTGGACTCTGCCGGCGTGGAAGTGCCGCCTCCGACGGGCCTGAGCGGCGGCTCGAGCACGTGTTTCGATCTTGGTCGCTACGACCTGGCTGCCGGCGAGTACGCGATCCGCGTCAGCTCGACGGTAACCACGGGCAACTACGCGTTCGAGGTGTGGAAGATTCAGACCAACACGTTCGACGCTGCGCTGAACCAACCGGTGACCGGGCTTGTCGAAGGCAAGGGCGGGGTCGATCTGTACTCGCTCCGGATCTCCGAGCCTCATGTCGTCTTCCTGGATTCGCAAGGCGACTGTGCCGGGACAGACATCCGCTGGCAGCTGGACGATGCGAGCGGCCAGGCGATCACGGCCGACGATGGGGTGACGACCGACTCGGCTCTGTGCTTCAACCTGGGCACGTACTCCCTGGCGGCGGGTGCCTACACGATCAAGGTGACGGCCGGAGACGGCACCGGCCCTTACGCCTTCGAGGTATGGGATGTGCCTCCGCCGCAGACGACAGGAATCGCGCTGGGTCAGGTGGTCTCTGGCGAGATCAAGGCCGCGGGAGAGTCCGACCGGTACACGTTCGACCTGGCCGACAGCCAGACCGTCTATATCGACGCTGAGGGCAACTGCGGCAACACGACCATTCGCTGGCACCTGCTCGACAGCAGTGGCAACGTCGTCGCGGCGGACGACGGGACTAAGGACGCCGCCTTGTGCTTCAACCTTGGCGCTTACTCGTTGGGCGCCGGCGGCTATTCCATCGAAGCGTTCACAACCGACGGGCTCGGCACGTACTCATTTGTCGTCAGCAGCACGCCGCCTCCCAGCTAGTCGCGCGCAGGCCGGCCCTTCCTTGGGTTGCCGCGCTTCTTCGTGGCGCCACGGCCGGGTTGCCAGGGCACCTTCTCGTCGTCCGTTGGAGACGGGGGCGCCGACACTCCCTTTCTCCCGATAGTCGAGCCTGTGCTGGCCTGCGCCGGTGGCCTGGCGAGGATCTGCTCCAGCCAGTCGAGGCGCTTCGTCCGCGCGCCCAGGTGGCGGGCTTTTTCGGTAAGCGCGCGGTCGTCGGTGACGATGACCACGCTGGCGCGAGCGCCCGGTGCCGTGTCGCGCACGAGGTTGAGCAGGGCGTCGTCGGCAGTCAGCGAGCCTGCGTGATGGATGTCGAGCCCGCGCCGGATGCGCTGCCGCCGGTCCGTGCCACTCGCCGGATGACCGTCGAGCATGACCACCGTCGGCAGCGTCGTGGGCACCGCGCCCGATAGCCTGGCGAGGAGGAGTCGGATCGATCCTGGATCGACGTTGCCGCTTACCCGGTGAAGCAGGTTGTTGCCGTCGATGAGCAAGCGATCGATGCCGTCGAGCGGCGTCATAACATCCGCCGGTGCTTCTGCTCGTTGACCTCGACGGCGTCGTTTATCGCGGCAAGGATCCTGTGCCGGGCATGCCGGAGCTGCTCCGGCAGCGTGCCGCCGCCGGCGATCGGATCGTGTACGTGACCAACAACTCGCGCTCGCATCGCGAGGAGTATCGCTCCAGGCTGGAGCGGCTTGGGGTGCCGCTGAGCCCGACAGCCGAGGCATCGATCGTCACGGCCGCCCGCGCCACGGCCGTTCTGTTGGCAGAGGCGTCACCCGCGGGTCGCGTGGCGATGGTCCTTGGCGGCCCGGGCCTCGCGCGCGAATTGGAGGACGTGGGCATCACGGTCGTGCCGCCAACCGACGAGGGGTTGGCCGCCGCGCCGGACACGCTGGTGGTTGGCGTCGACTTTGATCTGACTTATTCGCGGCTTTCGACGGCGGCCGAGGCAGTCCGGCGCGGCGCCCGTTTCTGGGCCACTAATCGCGACGCGATCTTCCCCGCAGAGGACAGGCTGATGGCCGGTGCCGGGTCGATGGTCGCGGCCGTGGCTTTTGCGACGTCACGCGAGCCCGACATGGTCGTTGGCAAGCCGGAGCCGCTGCTGTTCGAAGCTGCCGCCGCGCTCGCCGGCGTGCCCGTTCAGGAAGCGGTGGTAATCGGCGACAACCTCAAGACCGACATCGGTGCCGCCATCCGGCTGGGCTCACGCTCCGTCCTGATGCTGACCGGTGTCACCTCGCAGGCCGAGCTCGACGCCGCGCCCGA
>DATBFJ010000103.1:0-2263 GCA_036558545.1 Candidatus Limnocylindrales bacterium | reverse complement strand
GCAGTGAAGGAAGACGAGCGTGATCACCGAGCACACGACCGGCGCGTGGAATACGTAGCGGACGCCCTGTGCGAACTGCACAAGCGGGTTTTGAGCCGACCCGGTCCGCCCGTATCCGACCTCCCCCAGCAACCAGATCGCCCAGAAGGCGATGGCGAAGAGGCCGGCCGCCACCACGAAGGCTCCAGCGCCACCGCCCACGTGAAGCAACGGCGCGGCCAGCAGCGGTCCCAGCAGCCGTGCGCCGTTCAGGTTCGCCTGGAGCAGCGAGACGGCGTTGAGCAGATCGCGCGCAGGGACGAGGCTTCCGAGCATCGCCTGCTCCATCGGCGTGCTCGACGAGCGGGCCGCGCCGAGCACGAAGGAGGCCACGGCAAGCGGCCACGGGCTCTGCTGCCCGGCCCATGCGACCCAGGCGAGCCCGAGGCTCGACAACAGGCCGACCGCGTTCATGGCGAGCAGCATGGTCCGCCGGTCGTAACGGTCGGCGAAGACGCCGGCGAACGGTGTGATGATGAGCGAAGGCAGGAAAGACGCGAACACCACGAGGCCGACCGTGCTCGAGTGGTGGTGCAGATCGAACGCCACCCAGCCGCACGCGGTGAGCGCCGTCATGTAGCCGACGCAAGACAGGATCGACGCCGCCCACAACGGACGAAACCGCTTGTGCCGAACGGCTGAAAAGATGCCGTGACGGTCTGCCGGCATCGATCGAGGCAGCATGCGCGGCAGTGTACGTGAGTGATCACGAACACGCTCGAGTCGGGCACACCCCGGCCGTGTCGTTCCGCGCGACGATGGGACGATGACGGCGACTCGGCCGATCCTCAGGCCGAATCGGAAGTCGAGGGGTTTCCCGCCTCTGAGGCTCTACGTCACCGGCACGCTGCTCTTCGTCGACGGCGGCTGCACTGCGATGTGAGCCGCGGCCCTCGGCCGCCCATGATCCCAACCGAGCAGGAGCGGCAGGCTTGGCGGCGCGTTTTCGTGATACCGTCGTCTCGTGCTAGGCGTCCCCTATCTGTCCGTCATCGTGGAGCTTGACAATGTGCTCCATGGCGAGGCCGCCAGGGCCCGGACGATGTTCGCTCGGCTGCTGGAACAGATCCGGGAAAACGAACTCGTGCCGCGGGCGGAAATCCTCGTGATGTACGACGAGACCGCGATCTCCGCGACCGAAGTTCATCGCATCGTCGACTCGATGGCTGTGGGCGACTGCCCCGCCGTCGAGCTGGTCGCGACCCAGGGTCTGGGATACTTCCCGCTCAAGAACGAAGGGGGCCGACGGGCGAAGGGCGAGATCCTGTTGTTCATGGATAGTGACTGTCTGCCGGAGGCCGAATGGCTCCGACAGCTTCTGGAGGTCTTCCGTCGGCCGGAGGCCGACGTCGCGACGGGCAACAGCTACATCGATCGGGACACCTTCTACGCAAAGATCTTCGCGGCGGGCTGGTACTTCCCGGCCCGCCTGCCCGATGGCCCGATCGTACAGATGCGGATGCCGATGGCGAACAACCTGGCGATGCGGCGACACATCTTCGAACGTTACCCGTTTCCGCACGTGCCATCGCAGTACATGGACCAGGGGGTCACCTGGTGCGACATCCTGGCCAAGAACCACGTCCCCATCTATCTCAATCCGAATGCGCGCGTCGCGCACCCGCCTCCGGTGTTCCTGCGCAGCGCCATCGTGAACGGCCATGACACTGCTCTGCGCACCCGCGAGCCGGGCGAGACTCGACTCCAAAGTCTGAAGGCAGTCTATTGGCGCTTTCAATTGAACCTTCGCATAATGCTCAGCCGCATCCGACTCCGCTACCGGGAGGTCGGTCTGCCGCGCGTTGCCCTGCCGCTGGCGATTGCGGTGGCGGGAGTGTATTGGAGCCTCTGGAGTCTGGCGGATTTGGTTGCGCGCTGGGCGCCAGGGCTCATTCCCCACAAGCACCTGAGGTGACCGATCCCGACGGTGTAGATCGACGCGCCTCGGCCGCACGCGCTACGCGATCGTCGCCGAGAGCAATCTCCGGCAACACCTACCGCCGCCGAACTGGGACCGTACGGGTCGGAGGCCCGTTCAACTCGAGGTGAGCGAAATCCCGAGCTCGGCTGCGAGCTGGTAAGTTCGCTCAGCCCAGACCGGAATCTGCAGCTCTGCGAAGGCGTGCAAGGCCGCACGCAGGTGCTGAGCCGCGACGTCCACCGCTCCGCGGGCGCGCGCCAGGGCGGCCAGATCCAGTTGAACGCGAGCCTGCTCGAACGGCGC
>DATBFJ010000102.1:0-4642 GCA_036558545.1 Candidatus Limnocylindrales bacterium | reverse complement strand
TCGTCGGCCGACGCCACGCTCCGCACCGCGCTCCGCATATCCAGCCGGTCGATCAGCTGCTCCTGCTCGGCCGTAAAATGGCCGCCCACCTGCAAGAGATAGGCGTCGGTCTGCTGGCGCAGCCGCGCCAGCGTGTGAATGACGAGCGGCACATTCTTCCGATCGACCGTGCTGCCGACGTGCAGGATGACGAACGCCTCGTCGGGGATGCGCCACTCACGCCGGCCGCGGTCGCGCGCGACCGCCGATTCGCCGAAGAAGGCGCGATCGACGCCGAACGGCACGACGAAGATGTTCTTGTCGCTGCCGAGCCAGGTGGCGAGCTCGTGCTTGAGCCAGTCGGTGCCGACGATGTAGGCGTCGGCCTGGCGCAACGCCTTGAGCGCCTGACGCAAGAAGCGCGTGCGCACGCCCTCGCGCCATCCTTCGCGCCAGTTTTCGGTGGGCGAGCGCAGTACCACGATGGGCATCAGGTCGTGCACCGTCACGACGACGGGCCGGCGACCGGCGCGCTCGATCATGTGCGCGTAGCTGTGATCGAGCACGTGCACGAGATCCACGCGCTTCGCCTCGCGCTTCACGCGCCACGGATAGAAGTAGTAGCGCGCGGCCCACTGCTGCGGACCGTGCAGCGGGCCGGGCAGCACGACGCGCGACGGATCCACCGGCTGCGTCCACCAGCGCACGAAGGCCTGCGGCCCGCTCCTGCGCTCCTTGGGCCGGCGGCCGACCGAGTCGCGCGTCAGCGCGCCGATGTGGGCAGCGAGCCGGACCTGGAAGCCGAAATCGCTCGACTCGAGCCAGTCATGAAGCCGATGGGCGTATTTGTCCATCGAGGCCCAGCGTTCGAGCGGAAGGTCCGGTACCAAGAGAACTGAAGCCACTGGTCTATTTCACCACCTGTTGCCAGAACTGCAGGGTCCTCTCTGCGATGGCATCGTCGGAGTACAAGCGCAATGCTCTCGCACGAGCTGCCTGCGCCAGCCCTTTGCGCACGGCCTGTTCGCTCAACTTCTCGAACGCCCACGCGAGCGACTGCGCCTCATTCGCCGGCACCACGATCCCCGCATCGCCGATCAGCTCCGGAATGACGCCGCTGTCGGTGCCGAGCACCGCGACTTCGTTGGCCATCGCTTCCATCAGAATCTGGCCGTTCGCTTCGCGCCAACGGTCGGACGCCTGCGACGGCATGACCAGCACGTCGAGATCGGGCCACAGATTCGCGACCTGATCGGCCGGCAGGCCGCCGGTCCAGCGCACGCGGGCCGCGAGTCGCAGCTCGGTCGCGAGGTTCTCCAGCCGTTCGCGCTCAGGGCCGTCGCCGACGATCGTGAGGCGCCACTTGAGCCCGCGCTGCAGCGCGAGCGCCTGCAACAAACTATCGAGTCCCTTTTGCGGGACCAACCGGCCCACGAAGCCGATCGCCAATCCCTCGTGTGGAATGTGCTGCGGCTCGGGCGGCGCCAGGGCGCCGAGCTGCGGGACGACGGCGATCGGGAGGTTGGGCGCGTCCCGGCGGACGAGTGTGCCGGCAAGGTCCGATCCCGCGATGAGCCCGGTGAGCTTGCGCAGCATGCGCCGCTGTTTCCAGGCCGTCCACCAGCCCTGATCGCGCGGCACGTTTTGATGGGTGAGCATCACGACCGGGATGCCGAGCCGGCGCGCGGCGTTAAAGACCTGCTTGGCGGCAGGCGTGTCGGGCTCTTCTTCTATCTGGACGAGATCGGGCCGCCGGTCGCGCAGCAGTGCTTTGAGCGCGCGACGCGCATAGGTCGCATTGGCGACGTCGCCCTTCGAGCCCATGCCGCGGGCGGGGATCGGGAAGACCTCGAGGCCGCCCTGGCGTTCCCAGGCGACGTCGATGGGCCGGCCGAACCAGGGATCGCGCCAGCGTTGCGGAATGGCGACAGTGACCTCGAGCCCGCGAGCGGCGAGGGCGCGCAGTTTTCCCCGATGGGCGGGTTGCAGATAGGTGTGAGAGAGTACCAGGACTCTGCGCAGAATGGGCGGCACTGGACTCGAACCAGTGACCTCCGGTATGTGAGACCGGCGCTCTAACCAGCTGAGCTAGCCACCCCGAAAACCTAGACGCTCCAGCCGCTTAAGCCGCTGAGCCGTTGAGTAACGGCAACAACCTAAACAGTTAGGAAGGCTCGGTCTAGGCGCAGTTACTCAGCGGCTCGGCGGCTGAGCGGCTAGGCGTCCAGCAGTTCATGGGCCCTCCAGGATTTGAACCTGGGACCTACGGATTATGAGTCCGCTGCTCTAACCGCTGAGCTAAGGGCCCGACGACATGTCCAATGTAGATTAGTGCATCTGCTATGACCATTGGGCGCACCGAGTCATGGAGTTGCACTCGATGAAACTCCGCGCCGTTATGCCTGGGTTGCTGGTCCTTGGGGCATGCACCGAGAACGGTGGTGTCGGACCGACGAAGTGCGTCAACGTACCGGCGAACTCCACCGTTCTCACCTGGAAAGTCGATCGCGATGAGAACCCACCAGGCAACCTCTCGGGAGTATGGGGGCCTCCGTCCGGCGATGTTTTCGCGGTTGGCCCGGGTGTGATCCTCCGCCTCCACGGGGGAGTCTGGACGCACGAGCAGATCGGCACGAACGCGCAGCTCTACGCGATCTGGGGCACTTCCGCGACTAACGTGTATGCGGTTGGCGTGGGCGGGACGATCCTGCACTACGACGGTGTGAGTTGGAGGCCAGACGCGAGTGGTTCCAGTGCAGATCTCCATGGTGTGTGGGGATCCTCGAGCGCCGATGTCTACGCCGTCGGCGCTGGGGGCGCGTTACTGCACTTCGACGGCGCGAGCTGGCACACGCAGACGAGCGGGACCACCACTTCGCTGAATGGGATCTGGGGAAGCGCGGCGAACGACATCTTCGTCACAGCCGGCACGACGATCCTGCACTACGATGGATCGAGCTGGAATCCGCAGATCACCGAGAGCGTCTCCCTGCAGGGCATCTGGGGGGCCTCGCCAACCGATGTGTTTGCCGTCGGATTCGGCGCGATCTTCCATTACGACGGCGCGAGCTGGAGTCGACAGCTCTCTAATGCGGCCCTCTCCGCCGTTTGGGGCCGTTCCGGGACGGATGTCTATGCCGTGGGCGCGCCTTTTCCGGTCAGCACGTACCACTATGACGGAACGACTTGGCTCGCGGTCCCGTATGGCGGCGCCAACCTCTCAGGCGTCTGGGGACGCTCCGGCGAGGTCATCGTGGTTGGCGTGCAATTCTACGGAGGATACCCACACGATCCCCCTCGTCACGCCGTCATCGGTCACTACGATGGATCGCAATGGACCACCTACCGCTGGTCGATCATGTCGGGCGTCTGGGCCAGCTCCGCAACGAATGCATACGCGGTCGGATCCAGTGGCGGGATCCTCCATTACGACGGGACGGGGTGGCAGGTCGAGACCAGCGGCACCGGACAGGACCTCACAGGCGTTTGGGGGAGTGCGGCGAACGACGTGTTCGCCGTGGGCAGCGGCATAATCCTTCACAATGATGGAACTGGTTGGACAACTCAGCTCTCACCTTCCATGACACTCATCGGTGTGTGGGGCACTTCGTCCAGGGATGTCTATGCGATTAGTGCGTTCGGGACGCTTCAGCACTATGACGGTGCGGCGTGGACAACGCAGCAGATAGGCATAACACCTGGATCCCTCGTGCAGGCAATCTGGGCTAGCTCTGGAAGCGACATCTATGCTCTCGGGTCCGGCAATGTCGTCTGGCACTTTGATGGGAGTCGGTGGAGTGGCGACGAGATCACGTGGCCGGACACTTCACATTTCACTATCCCAACCATGACCTCGGTCTGGGGAAGCAGCGCGGGCGACGTCCTCGCGGTTGGCAGCCGTTCCACCTGCTTGCCTCTGCAATGCGCGGATATGGTAGTCGCGCGTCGTTGTGGGAACTCGTGGATTGCGGAGGTGCCGGGGAAGGGGGCGCTTATGGCAATCTCCGGATCCTCAGCGGGCGACGTGTATGCCGTCGGCGATTTCGGGACGATTCTGCGGCGCGACGGCAGGACTTGGGTCCCACAGCCTGTCGTCACCAGCACGACACTGACTGGCGTCTGGATAACGTCGGATGGCACTCTGTTCGCGGTGGGTGCCGGCACGATTCTTCGTGCCAACCCCTAGCTGCGGTTTGCGCACATTTGTGGTGCGTTACAGCAGCCCTTCGCGTCTCAACTTGCCTAGCTGATCGTAATACGCTTCATGCATCGCGAGCACCTCGGCGGGCGAGACCGTCGCCACGCCCGCTTTGCCCACCTCGATGCCCGCCGCGAAGTTGGCGATGTGCGCCGCCTCGCGGACGGTCGCGCCGGCGGCGAGCCCGGTGCCGACCCACGCCGTCACCGTATCGCCCGCGCCGGAGACGTCGAACACCTCGCGCGCCATCGTCGGAATGCGCGTGATCGACTCGTCCTTGGTGACGAGCATCATCCCTTCGCCGCCGAGGGTGAGGAGCAGGTTGTCCACGGCGAGCTTCTTCAGCGCGTCGGGCAGGGCATCGGGGTGCGCGAGGTCCAGAGACGCGCCCATCGCCAGCTCGAGCTCGCGGCGATTGGGTTTGAACACCGTCGCGCCGCGATAGGCGAAGAAGTTCTTGAACTT
>DATBFJ010000101.1:0-80472 GCA_036558545.1 Candidatus Limnocylindrales bacterium | reverse complement strand
TCGAGATGGCGGCCAGTAGCGGATAAGCGCACGCCCAATCACGTCCGACCTGGCGACCGGGCCGATGACTTCGTCGAAATGGGCAGCGTGGTCGCTCACAAGCCAGAGCTCAGAGTCGGTGCCTGACCGGCTCACTCGCTTGACGATCAAGCGGCTGCGTTCTCGTGGATCTCGCGCGACAACGATGTCGTTCTGAACGAATACAGATTCCGTTCGGTCGACGAGCAACCAATCGCCATCGAGCAGACCGGGTTCCATCGAATGCCCGCGCACCGCGACCCGGGTGAAGCGGCGGCTACCGAGCAGAGCAGCGCAACCGCTAACGAAAAGCGCCGCCCCGAGCAATAGCCCGAGGCGGCGCACGGCCGGCTTGAGGTCAGCTCAGGCGGCGACGGGTTGCAGTTGCTGCATCCGCGTCGTCGTGGGACCGCCCGTCTCGCGCCACATGTTGTCGATCTTGTCGATCAGGTCGAGCAGCTTCTGCGCCTCGGCGATGTCCGTCGTGCGCTTTACCTGCGACGCCTGCTTCGAAGCCTTCCAGCACACGTCGTGCAGATCCGGGAACTTCTCGAGGTGTTCTGGCTTGAAGTAGTCATGCCACATCACGTCGATATGGTGCTTGGCGAGCTCGGCGCGCTCCTCCTTGACGGCGATGCAACGCGTGCGAAAGAGCTCGTCCGACGAGTCGTTGTATTTCTGGATGATCTTGTAGCAGGACTCGGCCTCGATGCGCGCCTGCTGAGGGTCGTACACCCCGCACGGAATGTCGCAGTGCGCGTAGGCCGTCGAACGTGGCGCGATCAAACGCTCCAGTCGGGAGAACATCGGCATCTCCTTATCGCTTGGTTGGATGTCCATTGTGGCAAATGCGCGCCAAGAGGCCATAACAGATACGTGCTCGAGTGAGCCAATAGCATCAGCCCGGTGACGGCCGACTCTGTGCAGCAGCCTGTTCCAGACGAGCTTGTGCGCTCCTCGCGGCGCAAAATGATCCTCGACGGGCTGGCCATGACCCTGTCCGCGGTCGGCTTTGGCTTCGTGTTTGGCCTGAGCGCTCGAGCGGCCGGATTCACTGCCGTCGACGCGAGCGCAATGAGCCTGTTCGTGTTCGCGGGGGCGTCGCAGTTCGCGGCCGTCGGCTATGTCGCGAGCGGCTTTGGCTGGATCACGATCGTGCTCCTGACGGCACTGCTGAATTCGCGCCACTTCCTGTACTCGGCGGCCATCGCGCCGTATTTCAGCCGCGAACGGGCCTCGACACGCGCCGCGATGGCCTTCGTGTTGACCGACGAAGCGTTCGCCATGTCGATGTCGCACTTCAAACGCATCGGCCACGGCGACCGCCGCGCGTACTGGATTGCTGCCGTTGGATTGATGTTCATTCCGTGGAACATCGCATCCCTCGCTGGCGTGCTCGTCGGCGGACAGATCGTGGATCCCAGGCAGTTCGGACTGGACATCATCTTTCCTGCAGCGATGGCCGGCATCGCCGTGGCGCTGATATCAGGCCGGCGCGATTTCGTGGCTGCCATCTCGGGCGCGGTAATCGGCGTGGGCCTGGGGCTGGCCATCGATCCGGCCGTCGGCATCGTCAGTGGCGGGCTGTTCGGGCCGATCGTGGCGATGGTCGCGGTGCGTACGCCCGAGGGCGACACAGATGTGCCCATGCCCGTGCCCGCCGGCCCGCCCGACTGAGCTGGCAGCGAGAATGGATTTCGGCCTCGTCCCACTCGCGCTGCTGATGGCCGCCGTTACATACCCCTGGCGCGCCATTCCGCTGCTGCTGCCCCAGGTCAACCGGCTGCCGCCAGCCGTCAGGGACTACCTGAAGCTCGTCGGTCCGGCGATGCTCGCGACACTCGCCGCCGTCAGCGTCGCTGTGGTCGTCGATGCCTCGAGGACGGAGCGCTCATTCCACATCGGCATCGAATGGCTGGCCGTGGCTCTGTGCGTCGCGGTGGCAGCGCTGCGGCGCAGCCTGCTGATCGGTCTCGTCGGCGCCGTGCTCATCGTCGCGCTTGCGCGCGCAGCTGGATTGGCGGCCTAGCGCAAGCGCGTGTTTTGTGTCGGAAATCGTGCCGCTCTAGTGGCCCCAGATCAACGTCGGGATTGCCAGCACGACTGAGAGCGTGGTGATCACGATGGTTGCTCGCTCTCGACCAAGGCGCGCAAGGAGCATCGCGCCCGGGATCATCATCGCAATCGAGGCGAAGAACAGCGGCACGACGACCCACCAATCCGGAACGATGTTGGAGAAGGCACTCGCGGCGATTACGTAGCCGACCACAGCGGACGCAGCCATGAACACGCGCGCCGTCAGCGACGCCCCGATTGCCCGGCGTGGATCGATGCGCGACAGGATGAGCATCGTCATGCCCACAGGTCCCCAGCCGGCACCGGCAATACCGGAAGAAAACCCGGCGACAAGGCCGATGCCGCCGATTCTGACCTGCGGTGTTTCCTCCTCGGTCCGGACTTCACCCAGGCCCTTCCAGCGCAGCGTGACGAACACGATCACCCCGACGCCGATGATCATCAGCGCGACGATCCGGGCGATCAGATCCTTGGGGATTACCGCGGCCACGAACGGGGCGACGAACGCCCCGATCACGCCGCCGATGAGCAGCGGTATGAAGACGGCCCGCGAAAAGTTGCCTAGCTTGACGTGCGACCCGGCGGCGACCGGAATGACGAGGACCTGAAGGAAAAGGGATAGCGCGGCCACGAAGCGCGGGTCGAGACCGAGCAGCAGCAGACCAGGTACCAGAACACCGCCGTAAACGCCGACCGCAGTTGACGACAGACCAGCGGCCAATGCCACGACCGACGCGAGGAAGATCGTGGATCTCTCAGTGGTCGGAGCCACCAGGATGACCCCGAGGATGACCACGGTCGAGATAACCGGCAACAGACCGCCGACGAACAGCGTCCGTGGCGACATGCCGCTTCTGACCGAGATGCGGTTTAACAGGCCGGTCGCCTCGGGCGCGGTTGCGACGTCAGCGTTGCCGTCGGCAGCGCGCGTAGGAGCAGTCATTTCCATCACCGTCAATGCGGTGGCCGCGTCTCATTGGGGACTCCGAGGGAGCAGCCATTCAACCTCGGTTCCGCAGTTTTGCTATAGTAAGTCATACCGACTAATTCGACAATCCCCATTATTTTAGTGGGATTGCGGCCACAAATGCGCGGCTGGCTGCGCCGCACAGGAGCCCGATGACCCCTCCGCAGACTTCCACAGAGCGCTCGGTTCACGGTGGATTGAGCCATCTCGCTGCCCTCGAGGCCGAGTCGATATTCATCATGCGCGAGGTTGCCGCGGAGTTCGAGCGACCCGTCGTGCTGTTTTCAGGCGGCAAGGATTCGATCATCCTGCTGCGCATTGCCGAAAAGGCATTCCGGCCACAGCGGTTCCCATTTCCGATAATGCACGTGGACACGGGCCACAACTTTCCCGAGGTCCTCGCGTTTCGAGATCGGCGCGTGCAGGAGCTCGACGAGCGGCTGATCGTGGCCAGCGTCCAGGAGAGCATCGACAAGGGTCGAGTCCAGGAGGAGCCTGGCTGGGATCCGATGCGTAACCGGCTTCAGACAACGACGCTCCTCGACGCCATCGCTGAGCACCAGTTCGACGCTGTCTTCGGCGGCGGACGGCGCGACGAGGAAAAGGCACGGGCGAAGGAGCGCATCTTTTCGTTTCGCGATGAGTTCGGACAGTGGGAGCCCAGGTCCCAGCGGCCGGAGCTGTGGAACCTGTACAACGGCCGGATCCGCAAGGGCCAGCACATGCGCGTCTTCCCGATCTCCAACTGGACCGAGATGGATGTCTGGCAGTACATCCAGCAGGAAGGCCTAGAGGTCCCGGAGATCTATTTCGCCCATGAGCGCGACGTGTTCAAGCGCAACGGCATGTGGCTCTCGACGGGGCCGTTCCTGCATCCGCGCGAGAACGAGCCGATCACCAAGAAGACGGTGCGCTATCGGACCGTGGGTGACATGACGTGCACCGGTGCCGTCGAGTCTGATGCTGCGACGCTTGACGCGATCGTCATGGAGACGGCCGCGGCGCGCATCACGGAGCGTGGCGCGACCCGGGCGGATGACGGCTTTTCAGAAACGGCGATGGAAGATCGCAAGCGCGAGGGGTACTTCTAGAGATGGACACAATGATGCGTGCCCCCGGGCAGATGGACATGCTCCGCTTCTCGACGGCGGGCTCGGTCGACGACGGCAAGTCGACGCTCATTGGTCGCTTGCTGTACGACTCGAAGGGCATCTTCGAGGACCAGCTGGCGGCCATCGAGCAGACGTCGCGCAGGCGCGGCAACACGACGGTTGACCTGGCGCTGCTGACCGACGGCCTGCGCGCCGAGCGTGAGCAGGGCATCACGATCGACGTCGCGTACCGCTACTTCGCCACGCCACGACGGAAGTTCATCATTGCCGACACACCGGGCCACATCCAGTACACGCGCAACATGGTCACCGGCGCCTCGACTGCGGACCTGGCCGTCGTGCTCATCGATGCGCGCCAGGGCTCGCTGGAGCAATCACGCCGCCATGCGTTCATCGCGGCGCTGTTGGGCATCCCGCACATCGTCGTGGCGATAAACAAGATGGACCTCGTCGATTGGAGCGAAGACGTCTTTGAGCGCATCACGTCGGAGTTCGCGGCCTGGTCGGCCAAGCTCGATGTGCACGACATAACCTTCATACCGATAAGCGCGCTTCACGGTGACAACGTCGTGCAGCACTCGACCAACATGCGCTGGTACGGCGGCCCGACGCTGCTCTACCACCTGGAGCACGTGCACATCGCGTCGGACAAGAACCTGATCGACAACCGCTTCCCGGTTCAGTACGTCATTCGACCGCAGACCGACGAGTTCCACGATTACCGCGGCTACGCGGGTGAGGTTGCCACCGGCACGTTCCGCAAGGGCGATGACGTCGTCGTCCTGCCATCTGGCCATCAGACACGCATTTCGCGCATCAGCACGTTCGATGGCGAGGTTGAAGAGGCGATCCCGCCGATGTCCGTCTCGATCGAGCTCGAGGACGACATCGATACGAGTCGCGGCGACATGATCTGCAGGCCACACAACCAGCCGGCAGTCACCCAGGAATTCGACGCGATGGTGTGCTGGATGAACGACAGGCAGCTCGAGGAAGGCAAGCGCTACTTCATCAAGCACACGACGCGGACCGGTCGAGCGATGATCGACGAGCTGCGCTACCGGATCGACGTCAACACGCTCCACCGCGATGAAGCGGCGACGTCGCTCGGCCTGAACGAGATCGGCCGTGTTCATCTGCGCACGAGCACGCCGCTGATGGTCGACGAGTACAGACTCAACCGGGCAACGGGCAGCTTCATCCTGATCGACGAGGCAACAAATGACACCGTCGGGGCGGGCATGATCGTGGATCCGGGCACGGGCGGAGCGTCGCTCGTCGATGAATTGGCAGATGACCGCTCCGAGGAGCCCGCAGCCGCGTAAACTCGGCCCGATGACGGCGCCTGGGACACCGTTCGAATCTCCGCGCGCTTGTCCCTTCGTCGCTCTCGAGCAGGACCGCGATCGACGGTCGGACAAGCCCGACTATAACCATCGCTGTTTCGCTGAGCCCACGCCCGCGCCGCGCTCGATTGCCCACCAGGAGGCGTATTGCCTCTCACCGAGTTTTTCATCGTGCCCCGTTTTCCAGGACTGGGCGGTCAGGGCGGCCGCGCGTCCGCTCGAGGGCAGTGGATCTGGCTCGAGCGCGACCGCCTCTGACGCTGCGCTGGCAGAGGCCGCGGCAGCCTCGGCGGCCGCCGTGGCCGGTGCCCAGCAGCCCGATGTCGATCACGACCTTGACGACGTACGATCGGAGACATCGGAACAGCCTCAGCCGAGCGAATCCGTGTTCGAGGAGCTGCCGGAGGACGCCTCGGTCACCGCCGCCGGTGCCGAGATAGCAGCGGCGGCCGCTGCGACCACCGGGATCTCACCAGGGGTCTCCGCGCCACCGACATTCGCGACCACCGACTGGCAGTCCGAGGCGCACGAGAGCGAGCAGCTGAGCGCCTTTGACGCGCAATCGGCGGGTGCGGCCGAAGCACAGGCGCCAGCCTTCAATCCGGCGTGGTATTCACAAACTGACGATCCACCGCATTCGTCCCACGGCGAGCCTGACGCCGGCGATGCCGGCGCGGCCGCCGCGGCCCAGGCGCCGGAGGCTCCCGGATCCGCGCAGTTCGTACCACCCCCGACGCGGCCGCAGCCGGCCCAGCCTGCAGCGGCGCCTGCCGATGAAGCCGCCGCAGCTGCCGCCGTGCCGGCTTTTCTGGCCGGCCGATCTTCGCGTCCACCGACCACGACACCGCCTGCGCGCGAGGACATCGTTCCGTCCTGGGACATCGACAACCGCTACGGCGCCGCGGCGCCTCCGCCACCGTCGAGTGAAGGCGGCGGCAGCCGCCTGGACGGCGTCCTGACCGCAATCGCCGTCGTCGCCATACTCGCACTTGGCGTTGCGGCAGTGATCTTCCTGCCCGGCCTGCTCAACAAGGGCTCTGCGCCCAGAACGCCACTTCCATCGATCGTCATTGCGTCGGGTGTGCCGACCAGCGTGCCGAGTGGCGTCTCGACCTCGCCGCCGAGCGTCCCGCCGTCGATCGGTCCCAGCGTTGCGCCCACGGAGCAGGCGTCACAGGGCCCTGAAAGCAGTCCGCATCTGTACAAGATCAAGGCGGGCGACTCGCTGGCCAAGATCGCCAACAAATTCGGCGTCAGTGTCCAGGACATCCTCGACGCCAACCCGGACATCTCCAACCCGAACAACATTTTCGTCGGTCAGATCATCGTCATACCGGACCAGGCGCCCGAAGCGACCTGACGCCGGCTGGCGCTAATTCAGCGTGGCGCGAGGTTGATCGCGGTGATCTTGCCCGTCTCGACGCGGAAGGTCGCGTCGAGGTGCTGTGACGGTGCGCCCGGCCGCAGAACGAGCAGATCCGCTTCGTAATTCAAGCCAGTGTCTCGAACCTCTCCCGGGATCATCTTGAGTCCCTTGTCGGCTCTCGTGAACCAGCCACTGACCTGGTCGATGCCACGCAACAGCCTGCTGCTGCCAAGCACGTGGACACGCATCTCGACCTTATCGTCCATGAGCTTGACCGCGTTCTCGCGGTCGCCCGCATTGAGCAGCTCGAAGAACTGCTCCATCGTCTCAACTGCACCCATTGCGCCCGAGTCTAGCGGGCAATCCGATCTCCCTGTGGCGGTGGGCTAGAAGCCTCCACCGGCTCCACCGCCTCCGCCGCCGCCCGCTCCGCCGCCGCCGAAGCCGCCCGATCCGCCGCTTGAGCTGGGTGAGTTTCCGATCGAGCTGAGCGCCGAGAACATGCCCCCGAAGTCCGGTATGGGCGAGCCGGAGAACAGCCCGGGCGCGACGCCCCACGAGCCGCTGCCTGAGCCACCCGACGACCAGCCCGTGCCATACCACATGGGCACCCACGGGTTGTACGTGGAAACGCCCTGCTGGGCATCCTCGGCGCTGCGCTCGATGACGCGCTCCACGTCCTCCTGCAAGCCCAGCGCGACACCCCATACGGTGGCCTGGTCCGGCGTCTCGAGCCACGACAGGTTCGCTTCCTTGACGACCTGGTTCATCGATCGAGCCTGTTCCATGGTGGCCTGAAGAGTGCGTCGATATGCCGCCAGCATCGCGTAGATCACCGCCCCGGCCTGTGTGCGCTGGGGCATCACACGCGACAGGATGATCAGCAGCACTCCGGCCGCAATCAGCGCCCCGCCCATCAGCGTCAGCCCGGCGCTCGGCAGATTGAAGCCGATGATTACGACCACGACGCCGCCTATGAGTGACAGGCTGCCACGGCCGGCCCAGCGGGAGATCGCCTTGCTCGGTGGCTGGCTGAACCATCCTTCGGAAGTGGCGTGCTTCTCGACTCGATCGTTGAACTTTGTTGTGTACTTGCCAAATTCGAGCAGGTCGTCGGGCGCGATGTAGTTGCCCGTGTCCATGTCGGCAATGCCCTGGAGGCGGTCGAGGGCGTATTCCTCCGCATCCGAGAGCGGCCGTCGGCGGTTGCGCTCGACATATGGGTTGTCGGTAGGTGGCGTCTCGATCTGGATGCCCGTCTTCGTGTGCAGGCCGAGCAGCCCGCCCTCCGGTTTGAACGACAGCTCGCCACGACTCGCCAGGTCGAGCATCGCCGTGGTCAGAGCGCGTCGTGTTGCCCTGTCCTCCCAGACGACAGCGGCTGTCGCGGCCGTCAGGCCCGGCGGCGGCGCGGGCATCAGGATCGACGGATCGTCGAGATACACCGGATCGCGGCCGTAGCGCAGCCACGACCAGCTGGCCCAGCCAACGAGCAGGATCAGCAGCGCCGGCGCGCCGATGAGACCAACTGCGGCGTCGATGCGGCGCGCCGTTTCGAGCGTCGCGGCATGCTCGGGAGTGGCGTTCGCGTCGATCTTGTCGAGCGCGGCCATGATCGCGCCATCGAAGTCGCACTCGACGAGCAGCGGCTTCATGTCGTTGTCGAAGATGGCCTGGCGTTCCTGATTCGAAAGGTAGGTCGCGAGATAGCCGTCGCCGGCAAACAGCTGGACCTGACCGTTTCCGCTGACGTTGGGCAGGCACTGCGTACGGTTCATGTTGATCAGGATCACGAGGCCGTCGTTGAAGCCCTTGCGGCCGATGCCCCATTGGTTCATCAGGTCCCTGGCGTCACTGAGCGTCGAGTCTTCGTCCGAGCCCGGTTTGTACTGCGTGTAGATGGCGACCTCGGCACCGGTGCGCTGCTCGATTCCCGCGATGATCTGTGTTGCCTGGGCCTTGGTCGACGGCGAGAGCAGGTTCGCGTAGTCGTAGACCGTGACGTTGTTCTCCGGCGGCGGGAATGGCGGCCCAGCCGGCGGCTGCGCAAGAACCGCCGCCGGCAGAAGCAACAGCACAGCCCAGCCAGTGGCCAGTACGGCGAGCAGGCGCTTGGTTCGCATCAGGAGGCGGCGGCGGTCTGGGCCATTCGTGGATCCGAGCGGATGCGCCGGACGAGCTCCGCTGCCAGCTCGTAGCGACCGAAGCTGGGCATCAGGTAGGTACCCTGGACCTGGTCGGCGATTTCTCCGAGCAGGGCATGCGCGATGTCCAGGCCAACCTCCGCCGCCCGTTCGCCCGCGCCGCCCATGGCGGCGCGGATCTCGGCCGGGATCGTGATGCCGGGGACCTCGTTGTGCAGGAACTCGGCATGGCGCTGCGAATGCAGCGGCAGGATGCCCAGCAGCACGGGCAGCGGCAGCCCGCTGGGCCAACGTCCCGAGGCGTGGTCCATAAGCCGGTCCCATTGGTCGCGGGCATAGATCGGCTGGGTCATGATCAGGTGCGCTCCGGCGTCGATCTTGTCGGCGAGACGCGCGACCTCGTGCTCGATGTCCTCGGCGGTCGGATCGAGCGCACATGCGATGGTGAAGCCGGCGGGAGCCCCGATCGGTTTGCCGGCCTGGTCCTCGCCACGGTTGAGGCGGGTCAGGATGCCTATCAGGCCTATCGAATCGACATCCCAGATGCCTGTTCCGGTCGGGTAGTCGCCCACCCTGGGCGGGTCTCCGGTCAGCGCCAGGATGTCCCGCACTCCCAGCGCATGAGCACCCAACAACTCCGATTCGATCGCCATCAAATTACGGTCGCGAGTCGTGAAGTGGACGACACACTCGAGATCGAGGTCGTGCTGGATGCCGAAGGCAACAGCCAGTGCGCCCATGCGCACCCGGGCCATCGCGCTGTCGCTGATGTTGACTACGTCGACACCGGCCTCCTGAAGGAGCTGTCCCGCTTCGATGGTTCGCTCGATGCGCACCGAACGGGGCGGGTCGATCTCGACACTCACGACGAAGCTCTTGTCGGCAAGCAATGATGCCAGTCGAGTTGGCGGCGGCTGCTCGGATTCGGCCGTCGCGGCCCGTTCGAATATGGGCGTCCGAGGTCCTTCGAGTCGTTCGTTATGAGCGTGGGGGCGCGCCGGCCGCGCGGCCGGCGCGCCGGTGAGCGTGTCGAGGGCCGCGCGCATGTGGCTGATGTGTTCCGGCGTCGTGCCGCAGCAGCCGCCGATTATTCGAGCACCCGCGTCGAGAAAGCGGCTGACCTCCTGGCCGAAGTAGGCCGGCGGTGCTGCGTACACGAACTGGCCGGCAATGCGCTGGGGCAGGCCGGCGTTGGGGACGATCGAGCGAGCGAGGCCGGAAGACGGCCTGCCCATCTGGACGAGAGCGTCAATGCAGATTTGTGGTCCGACGCCGCAGTTCACCCCAATGGCATCGACTCCGGCGGTTGCCAGCGCCGTGGCCGCGGTTTGCGGGCTGGAGCCGTCGATCGCTACCAGCTCCTCGCCGAATGTCATCTGGGCGACTATCGGCAGATCGGTCAGCGCACGCGCCTCGGCAACCCCCAGGAGCAGCTCGTCGAGGTTGCTGAATGTCTCGAACAGCAGCACATCCGCTCCGCCCTCGAGCAGACCTTCGATCTGCTCACGGAACGCTTCCCGAATCCTGATCTCCGTGGGCCGTTCGGGGCCGTGGACGGGGGCCTGTAGCGGACCGATGCTGCCAAATACAAGCACGTCGCGGCCGCCCGCAACGTCGCGCGCCTCGCGCGCGAGCTGGGCGGCCTTGCGGTTCAGGATTGATGCCTGGTCTGCCAGGCCAAATTCGGCCAAGCGCAGCCGGTTCGCGCCGAACGAGTTCGTCTCGATTGCGTCGGCACCGGCCGCGATGTACTCCCGATGGATCGCACCTATCAGGTCAGGTCGCGACTGAACGAGCGAGTCGAGCGAGCTGCGCTGAGGGATGCCGCGCGAGAAAAGCAAAGTACCCATGGCACCGTCGAGCAGCAGCGGCGCGCGCGCCAGCCGCTCGGCAAAGGCGCGCCGCGAGTGCGAGGTTTGGGCGCCGCTCATGGCGTTTCCAGGAACTGCATCTGCGCTGAGATTAGCGTCAGGGCAGCGAGTGGAGCGAACCGCGCCTTCGCCAGACTCGTATTCGAGTCCCGTCCCAGACCACTTCGGCCGGCCGAGGCCGGCCGTTGTAGGTCGAGAACATCGACGACCCATAGGCACCCGTCATACCTATCGCCACCAGGTCGCCGCGTTCCAGGGGCGGCAGCGCGACACTGCCAAAGGTGTCGGTCGATTCGCATATCGGACCGTCGACACGCACGTACGCCGACGCGAGATTTGGGCCGTCGAGGGTGCTCGTGACAGGCGTTCCGAGCGACGTCAGGGCGCTCATCGGATGAAGTGCGTTGTACAACGCCGGCCGGATGAGCTCGGTCATCCCCGCGTCGAGCACGATGATCGACCACGCGCCGCGCTGACGGACGTGCAGCACCTCTGCAATTAGATAGCCGCTGCCAGCAACGACCGCCCGGCCGGGCTCGACGACCAGGCGGGCGGGACGTGCATCGGCAGGCAGCGCCTCGAGCTCTGCGTTGACGGCCTCAGCGAAGTGCGACGCAGCCGGCACGGTTTCCTCTTTCGATTCGTACGCGACGGGAAACCCGCCGCCGAAGTTGATCGTGTCGAAGTTGCGTAGCCGTGCGCGCTGGAGTCGCAGGAGACGCAGGCCAATGCGCGCCCCTGCGCGCCATGCGTCGATTGCTTCGAGCTGCGAGCCGACGTGCATGTGAATGCCTCGCCAGCGCAGTGGCCCGCGCGGACCGCCGCCGGCGTCGATGACGCTGCCCAGCTCGTCAGGTGTCACGCCGAACTTGGATTCGCCGTGGCCCACGGCAAGGCCGGAGTGCGTCTCCGGTGCCACCTGGGGATTGACGCGGATCAGGACGTCGACCGTCGTCGATCGCCCTTCGGCGGCCGCGGCCATCGCGAAAGCATCCTCGGTCGTTTCGAGCGACACCCACGCGAGTGGCGTTGCGCGACGTGCAAGATCTGCCGCGCGGTCGAGGTCCGCGGGCGTCTTGCCTATGCCCTCCAGCACGATGTCGGCAGGGGCCAGACCTGCCCTGAGCGCAAGGTCGATCTCACCCCGCGACACGGCGCTGACGCTGAATCCGCCGGCCTTTGCCACATTCGCGACGAGCGATGGCAGTCCGTTCGCCTTCAGCGCGTACAGGCGCAGCCAGGGGTCCGGGAACGCATCGCGAATGGCGGTCGCATCCGCGCGCAGTCGCGCCATGTCGTACAGGTAGAGAGGCGTCCCAAAACGTCGCGCGGCGTGGCGCGCCGCTTGGGGCAGTGACGCCGTCGAGCCGCTCAGGGCGGATGACGCCTCTAGCGGCCGCCGGGCGTGGCGAGTCTTACGAGCGACATCAAGGCAGAGACCACGCTTATCACGATTGACACCAGGAAGGCCGCGACGATGGTATCGACCGTGAACTGCCCGCCGGGCCAGCCCGCAAGGACGAGGTCAACCTTGAGCCGATCGGACAGCCACGCCGCGAGAAGGACCATGGCCGTGTTGACCACCAGTCCGATGAGTCCGAAGGTGAGCAGGTTGAGGGGCAGGCTGAGAAGCTTCACGATCGGTCGGATGTAGGCGTTCACCAGGCCGAAGACGACGGCGAGGATGACGAGCTGCCACCAATCGCCGTTAAACGCGACGTTCGGAACCAGCTTCACGGCGGCGATCAATGCAATCGCGTTTACCAGGACGCGGACGACGATCTCGAACATCGTCCGCGAATGCTAGCGGCCGATGACCGGGCTAGGATGCCGATCGTGACGACAGAATTTCGATCCCTCGCCGCCGACAACCGGCCTCTGCCCACGACTGATTTCGACCGTGCGTTGCACGCGCTGCTGGACGATATGTTCGCGGCTCAGCCAACCTGGGCAACGCAGATCGGCTATCACGCGTTCGATGACCGCTGGCCGGCCATGACCGAAGCCGGCCGGCAGGCGCGCCTCGAGCTCGTTTCCCGGCACCGCTCGGCCGTGCGAGCGCTCGACGAAACAAAGCTGAGCCCAGATGAGCGCATCGATCGCCAGCTAACGCTCGAAACGCTCGACGCCATCGAGTTCGACGAGACTGAGCTGCGCGAGATGGCCTGGGATGCGCTCGGTGTCGTGCGCGTCGCGGGAGGCGGCCTCTTCTCTTTGCTCGCACGTGATTTTGCACCGTGGGAGCATCGCGGCAGCGCCTTTGTCGGGCGCCTGACGGGGCTGCCACCGTTCCTGCGAACGGCGGCGAATGGCCTGACTGGTCTCGACGGCCGGCCCGTCTCAGTGCTCCACGCCCAGGTCGCCCTGGCGCAGCTTGGAGGAGTCACCGAGCTGATCGATCAGGGGCTGGCAGAAGCGCAGCGACAGGCTGCCGAGAACGGTCACACCCAGATTGAGAAGGACATGCACCAAGTCGAGGGCGCGGCACGGGCAGCGGTCGAGGAGTTCCGGCGCACCTTGAGCGACCAGATAATGCCGCGGGCCGAAGGCGAGTCGCGTCTCGGCCGCGACCTGTTCGCGAAGAAGCTGCAGCACACGCTCGCAAGCGAGATCACTCCCGAGGACGTGCTCGCTCGCGCGCGCCGCGACTACGAACTCGTTCGGGCCGAGATGCTGCGGCTGGCGCGTGATGCGTGGAACGAATGGCGGCCCGGTGAGGCGATGCCGGACGACGGGGACGAGACGATCCGGCGGGTCATGGACGCGATCGCGCTCCAGCACCCGAGGCCAGACGAGCTGATCGAGGTGAACCGGGCAGAGATAGCGCGGATCGAGGCATTCATGCGCGAACACTCCGTCATGCGCCTGCCGACGGAGCCGCTGCAGATCACCTGGACTCCTGTGTTCATGCGTGCCTATGGCCGTGCTTTTCTGCAGGCGCCCGGTCCACTCGACAAAGGCCTGCCCAGCTACTTCTGGATCACGCCACCAGACGAGAGCCTTGGGCCGGAAGCCACCGAGTCGTACCTGCGCGAGGACAACGACCGGATGAACGTACTCATGGCCGTTCACGAGGGCGTGCCGGGCCACTACCTGCAGGGTGCATACGCCAACGAATCGCCCAGTCTCGCGCGGGCCGTCTTCGCGAGTGGCACGTTCGCAGAGGGTTGGGCCGTTTACGTGACCCAGGTCCTGATGGATCTCGGGTACCGCGACAACGAGCCCGCGCTGATGCTGACGCACTGGAAGTTCTACCTGCGCGCGATCACCAACGCGATCATGGACGTGGCCATCCACACGGAGGGCATGACCGAGGAGCAGGCCATGGAGCTGATGGTCGGCGGCGGTTTCCAGGAGCAGGACGAGGCACGTGCCAAATGGCTGCGTGCGCGCATCAGCTCGACGCAGCTGTCGACGTACTACATCGGCTCGCTGGAGATGTGGGCTCTCGAGGTCGAGGGTCGCAGGCGAGCGGCGGTCGCGTCAGGTGCGAGCGCCGAGTCGGTGCCCGACCAGAAGATCGCAGGGGGAATGGGTCAGACTCCCGGCTTCGACTACCGCGCGCACCTCGAGGCCGTGGTTTCGCACGGCACACCGCCGATCAAATGGGTACGCGCAGCGATGTTCGGCCAGGGCTAGACGATGGAGTTCGGGCTGATCCTGCCCTCGTACAGGGCCGGTGCGACAAAGGAATCGATCGACGCCTCGACCGACGCGGCAGCGCGCCTCGGCTGGCATTCCGTATTCACGACCGATCACCTGCTGGTCGAACCGTCGCCGCGGTCGCAGGACTACACCACGCTTTTCGATGCGCTGAACACGCTTGCCTATCTCGCTGCACGGCAGCCGACTATCAAGCTTGGCGCGAGCGTGGTCGTGGTACCCATGCGAAACGCCGTCGAGCTGGCCAAGGAGCTGGCGACGATCGATGCGTTGTCCAAGGGCCGGCTGATCGTAGGTGTAGGCGTCGGCTGGAACCTGACCGAGTTCCAGCACCTCGGCTACGGCGAACGATTCACCAGGCGCGGCGCCTACCTGACTGAGGCAGTGACCATCTGGCGCCAGCTGTGGAGCGGTGACACCGGCGCTTTCCACGGGCAGTTCCATTCGTGGGACGAAATCCGATTTGCGCCACTGCCGGTGCAGGGGGCGGACGTTCCCATCTGGTTCGGCGGCCGGGACGAGGCGGCGCTGCGAAGGGCCGGCCGGTTGGGCCAGGGCTATCACTCGTCCGCGAGCGGCCACGACCAGCTGGCTGTGCGCATCCCGATCATCAATGCCGCAGCCGCCGAGGCCGGCCGGCCCGCGCCGCTCATCTCGGCGCGCGTCCGTGTCCAGTTCGGGCCGAGCGGTTCGGCGTTCTACATGCTCGCGGGAACGCCGGAGCAGATGGTCATCGAGATTCGGGCGTTCGATGAAGTTGGCTGCGGGCACATGGCGTTTGACTTTGCGGAGACCGATCCGGAGAGATGCGTCGCGCTCATGGAGCGCTTCGATAGCGAGGTCCTGGCAGCGTTTCGATGACGGTTTCCAGACCGGGCTCGGCGCGGCCGCGTACGGACACCAATGAGCAGCACGACGCCCTGCCCCCCACGGACGCCGAGCTTGCGGCCATCGAGACGGACAGGATCGAATGGGCGCGGTTTCAGGGCGCCACGGTCGAGCACGCGCCTGAGTTGGGTGGCTTGCTGGTCAGCCACTCGGCGCTCGGTTCGTCGCTCAACTACGTTGCGGCGCTGCGCTGGAATCAGACCGACGTCGAAGCGCGCCTCGCGGCTGTCATCAAGGAGATGAGCGATCGTGGCATATGGCCGTCAGTGGTCGTGTGCGACGGCCTTACGATGCCCGCGGATATCGCTGTCCGCCTCGAAGCTGCGGGCTGGAACCCGGTGTTCAGCGACAGAAACATGTGGACCCGGCATCCCGCGGTTGTCCCGCATCTTGATCCGACTCTGCGCGTGGAAGCAGTGACCCCGGAGTCAGCTCTCGAAGCAGTCAAGCTCGAAACCGAAGTCTTCGGCCTGATGCCGCAGGAGGTTGGCGAACAGGCCGAGTTGCTGGCCAACTCTGTCGCCGACGGCACGACGCGAGCATTCCTCCTGCGCCTGGACGGCAAGGTCGTGGCGTCGGCGCGTCTGGTGCCGGGAAGGCTGGTTGCAGGTCTGCACGCGATAGGAGTTGATGAAGGCCAGCGCCGGCGCGGCTACGGACGGATGCTCACCGCGATCGCAACCCGCGCCGGCCTCGCCACCGGGCATAAGCTCGTCTGGCTGTCCGTGATTGAGGCGAACACTCCGGCCGTCGAGATGTATCGGTCGCTTGGCTACCAGCCAACCTTCGGCTGGACACGCTGGGTCGCGCCAGCCTGACCGCGTCCGCGCGACATCGGCTGGTAACGTTTCGCGCCAGATGATCTGTCCAAGCTGCAGCACGGTTAACGAGGCCGGCCGTAAGTTCTGCCTGGAGTGCGGCACCCGGCTCAATGCCGGCTGTCCCAGCTGCGGCGCGCAGAATCCCCCGACCGCCAAGTTCTGCGGTGAGTGCGGCACAAACCTGGCCTCCGGCAACAACGCTGTGGCAGTGGCTCCGGCGAGTCCGGGCGGAGAGCTTTCGCAGGCTCCAACATCCGAACGGCGCCTGGTGAGCGTGCTGTTCGCCGACCTGGTCGGCTTCACCACGATGTCCCAGGACGAGGATCCCGAGGACACGCGCGAGTTCCTGACGCATTACTTCGACATGGCTCGGACGATCGTCGATCGCTACGGCGGCACGATCGAGAAGTTCATCGGTGACGCCGTGATGGCGGTGTGGGGCACGCCGACTACCCACGAGGACGACGCGGAGCGCGCCGTGCGTGCCGCTCTCGAACTCGTCGACGGCGTGCCCGGCATATCCGATACGCGCAGTGCGCAGGCACGTGCAGGCGTGCTCACCGGTCACGCCGCCGTGACCATTGGCGCGAGCGGGCAGGGGATGGTCGCAGGCGACCTGGTCAACACCGCGAGCCGTTTGCAGTCGGTCGCCCCTCCGGGAGCCGTCCTCGTCGGCGAAGCGACGTTCCATGCCGCACAGGGCGCAATCCGTTTCGAGGAAGCCGGCGAACAGCTTCTGAAAGGCAAGTCCGCGCCGGTTCCAGCATGGCGCGCCTCGGCCGTCATCGGGTTGCGCGGCGGCACGGGCCGCAACGAGACGCTCGAGCCACCGTTCACCGGCCGTGACGAAGAGCTGCGCCTGCTCAAGGACATGTTCCATGCCACCGAACGCGAGCAGAAGGCGCGCCTCGTGTCCGTGGTCGGCCAGGGTGGCATCGGCAAGAGCCGCGTGGCGTGGGAGTTCGAGAAGTACATCGATGGTGTGGTCGGGCTCGTGTACTGGCACCACGGCCGCTCGCCCGCCTACGGCGACGGCATCAGCTACTGGGCGCTGGCCGAGATGGTCCGCGGGCGTGCGGGTATCGCCGAGACTGACGAGCCGACAGTCGCGCGGGCTCGCCTCCACGAGGCCGTCGTGGAGTGGCTGCCCGACGAACAGGAGCGCGACTGGGTTGAGCCGCGATTGGCCGGTCTGCTTGCCCTGGACGCGATGCCGCCGGGCACGCGCGACGAGCTCTTCGCCGCGTGGCGCACCTTCTTCGAGCGAATCGCGACACGCGGTCCCGTGATCCTCGTCTTCGAGGACATCCAGTGGGCCGACGAGGGCATGCTCGACTTCGTCACGGAGCTGCTCGATCGCTCTCGCAACCTGCCGGTCTTCGTCGTCGCGCTGACTCGACCGGAACTGTATGACCGAAGGCCAGGCTGGGGCTCGAACCTGCGCAGCTTGACGACGATGACGCTCGAGCCGCTCGAGAAGGCGAAGATGGAGGAACTCGTCACTGGCACCGTGCCGGGCATCGCGGCCGGGGCGGTGGATTCGATCGTCGATCGGGCGGAAGGGATCCCGCTCTATGCCGTGGAAACGATCCGCATGCTGCTCGATCGCGGCTCCCTGCAACGCTCGGCGAACGGTGCTTACGAGGTGACGGGCTCGCTCGACGATCTGTCCGTACCGAATTCGCTACAGGCGCTGATCGCCGCTCGCCTCGATGCGCTCGGTGAGCGCGAGCGCAGGCTGGTCCAATCAGCCGCCATCATGGGCAAGAGCTTCACCGTCGAGTCGCTTGCGGCGATCTCGGGCGAGTCCGCCGAATCGCTTTCCGAGCTGCTCGGCAGCCTCGTGCGTCGCCAGATGCTCGCCGTGGACGTGGACCCGCGCTCGCCCGAACGCGGCCAATACCAGTTCGTGCAGGCCGTTGTCCGCGAGGTCGCCGAATCATCCCTGTCGCGTGCCGACCGCCGCTCGCTGCATCTCGCGGCTGCGCGGTATTACGAGGCACTCGGTGACGACGAGCTGGCTGGTGTCCAGGCGAGTCATTACGTGGAGGCGTACAAGGCGACGCCGACAGGTCCCGAAGCAGATGCGCTGGCCGCCCAGGCCCGCGTCTCACTGCGCGCTGCCGCTGATCGAGCGATCGCTTTGCACTCGTACCGGCAGGCCTTGAGCTACCTCGACCAGGGACTTTCCGTTACACCAGACCCGGCCGAGCAAGCGGCATTGCATGAGCGAGCCGTGCCCGCGGCCGCGGAGGCCGGCCTTTACGAGGTAGCCAACGACCATGCCAAGGCGCTCGAAACGCTTGCGCGCGCCACGGGCGATCGCCTGGCGCTGCTGCACGCCATAACGCGTCGCACCTGGGTCGAGCATTCCTTCCACAACGAGCGGGCGGCGCTCGCGCTGCTCGAGCCCGCTCTCCAGGACGTTGCCGATCTGCCGCCTTCCATCGAAATCGTCGAGGCGCAGGCCGAAATGGCCCGCGCGCTGATGATGGCCGGGGATTACGACAGGTCTATCGAGGTAAGCGATCGAGCTTTGGCCTCTTCAAAACTGATCAGCGATTACCTGGTTACCGACGTGCTCATCACCAAGGGCACCGCGATGGCGAACTCTCGTGACCACGCGACCGAAGGCGAAATCCTTCTTTTGGGGGCGATGGAAGTCGCTGAACGCAACGGTGAACTGTGGTTAGCGCTCCGGGCACGCAACAACATGCTTGGAAACGCGTCAGGCAACGACGCGGCGCTGGCGCTACAGCTCATGAAGGATGGCTACGCGATGGCGAGGGCGCACGGCTTCTTGACGTGGGCGTACCAGTTTGCCCACGTTGCCAGGGAGTCCTCTCTCGAACTTGGTGATTTCGACAGTTGGACGGCAATCGTTGAAGAGCTTGACGCACCCGGTTTCTATGGCGGATGGCGGAATTCCCAGAACGCAGTTCGTGACGCCTATCGCGGTGATCTCGAGCGGGCTCGTGCCGAATTGGCCGAGGCGCGCCTGCAGGTCGGAGTGGAAAGCACTCAAGCGGCGACTGGCATGGATGCGACGGAGGCTGTCCTCGCGTTTGCTTCACAGGACTGGCCGACCATGTTCGATTTTGCCGAGCGTGCGTGGGTGATCGCGGACGGATTTGACTTCGTCACCGCCGTCGTGGCCGCTGGCGCCAGTGCGGCCGGCAACGCGAATTGGGTTCGCACCGAACTCGAGAAATTCGCAGAGTTCGAACGTCGTGGCACCCAGCAGGTCGCCATGCGCGCCGCGCTGGAGTCAGTGCTGGCCATGCTCGAGGAACGATGGCCCGACGCTCGAGCGTCCTACGCCGTTGCCGAACGCGGTTTCACGGCAGCGCACTACAGCTTGACGCTGGCGCTGATTCAGCTGGCTGTCGGGACACGCGGTGCGGGCCACATGCCGGAAGCGGAGCAGGCACTCAGCGCGGCACGAGACTTCTTCACAAAAGTCGGCGCAGATTCGCTCGTTGATCGCTACCAGGTGGCAATTGCCGAGCCAGAACGGGCTGCTCGACTGGCCACCGACGCAGTACCGAACGCGACCAGGTAGGCGTCGACCACGCGGCTGGCGAACTCGAGATCGAGCTCGCCGCCGAACATGACGCGAAAGTAAACCGGCCCCACCAACAGATCGATGGCCAGCCCTGGGTCGGCGGTGGACTTCAGGTCCCCACGGACGATCCCGCGCTCCACGGCACGGGAGATTTCAGTCCGTCGCGCCTCCACCACGCCCTTCCGAAATGGGTCTCCGATCTTGGGATTGACCGCGATCTGCGACAGCAGAGCGCGGATAACCGCGCCGAATGGTGTGTGAGTGACCGCGCGCATCGGCTGGACGACTGCGGCAAGAAGTTCGTCACGGGTGTTGCCGACATCGGCGATGGCTATGTGCGGACCCGCGAGCCTCTCAAGCAGCTCTTCTGAGAGCGCCTCCTTCGATGGCCAGCGCCTGTAGAGCGTGGATTTGCCCACGCCCGCACGTGCCGCGACCCGCTCGAGGCGCAGGTCGGCGTAGCCGCTCTCGCTCAGCTCAAGGCGAAACGCCTCAAGGATCGCCCGATCAGCCGCCGTGCTGCGTGGACGACCTCTTCCAAACCGCTTCCCTGGGGTGTGGCGTAGTTCGTTCGTCGCAATATGATACGATACGGAGCGTATCGAAAGAAAGGAGCATACGTAAAATGCTCGACGAGCTGCGGCTGGTCGACTTGGTCGAACGTGCTTATGCGGATCGTCCGTACTGCGAATGCGGTCGAGAAACTGTCACCACCTATCGCGACGGCGCCATGTGGCTGGAGTGTGCCGTTACGGCCGAGCCACACGAGAACCGACTGCACCGAATGTGGAATGTCGTAACCGCGCCGGGCCACGTTCATCTGCGCATCGCCGAAGTCCCGGTGGCTGACGCGCTCGCCGCTTAGGCGGAAGCTTCCTCGGCGGTGCGGTCTCGCGACTGCGTGAAACTCAAGATCGTCGTGAACGTCTCGGAGGCGCCGGCGGCGAGCGCCAAGGGCCAGCGCTGGATCAGGCACGAACCCTGATAGACGCGTTCGTAACCTGAGTCGGAGTTGGACACCGTCTCGACAGCGAACCACTCTGCCGGCGCCGGCGGGTTCGTACCAAGACGAATGTCCACGCCTTCGTACGAGTTGCCGAAGCTCAAATCGGCGCCGGCCACGACCGCTCCTTCGGAATCGTGCCGCCACTCCTCAGCACCTGAGCGGTAGTACGCGGCTGGATTCGCGCCGCCGCCGAGCAGGTTGACGTTCCACTCGACCTCGAGCGCGCCATTGAACTCGCGCCCGGCTGTGACGTCGACGCGAAGCGTCAAGGAACCGGCGACTCGATCGCCGCCGACGGTGATGGTCTTGCGCAATCGCAGGCCATCCGCATCGCGAATGACCGTCAGCTGTGATTCGGTGGCTTCGCCGATCTCCCAAGGCTTGCGATCGAAGTCATCGACCTCCACACCGCTGTCATCCAACGCGCGCACCAGGCCGCTGCGCCTTTCGTGATCGTCGTACTCGATCGAAGCCGCGAGGGCGTCGTGCTTGGCCACGATCTCCGTTGCGTGCTGCGCGCCACGAATCGTGTCGTGGTACGGCTCCGGCCTGCGACGGAGCACTGACGACAGGGCAAGCCGCGTCGGTCGGAGGTCCCACGATCCGATGCCTGCGCCTTCGGCCACATCGACGACGACAGTCTGGCCCGGCGTCCCGAGCGCGACTTCGTCGATACCGTCAAGGTCGTAGTCGGCGACGCCCGCGAGCGGCTTCGATGTCCCCAACGCGAGATCCTCCGCGCCAATCAGCTCGGCCAGCGTCGCCATGCGCATATGGACGATGTACACGCCGCCAAACCAGCCGTGCCAGTAGCAATCGTTCGACTGGCCACGGAACAGGTGATCCCGAGCACGATCACGGAGCTCGCCCGCGGGCATCTGCTCGACGACGCCGGAGACGCGCAGCATCTGCTTGTGCAGATCGTTGATCTCGCGATAGCGCGCCTGGAAGTTGCGCCACAGCGCACCGCGCAGGAAGCGCATCTCGGGCAGGTTGCGTGAAGTCGCGTGATCCATCAGCCGGTTGAACACGGGCTGGTCGTCGACGGGCAGTGCCCAGCCGTCCATCTCGCCGTACGAGGCCGTGGGGATGTAGACCCGGCCCACGGGCGCGTGCTCCTCCATCCACCGGGTTGGAGTGACTGTCGAGAGCCACGAGTCGTTCTCCTCGAGTGCCGTGAAGCACCGTTCGATCCAGCGCTCGTTGGTCCAGCACAGCTCGTGGGTTCCAGGCCAGCCGCCGAACTTCTCGCCGTCGTCCCCCATGATCCCGACACGTTCGCCATCATCAGTGGCGTTGGCGCGCATGTAATCGATCAGGTCGCCGACCGGCTGCCACGGAATTCGATAGCGCAGCCCGCGCTCAGTTCCGAAGATCGTCAGGAGCCTGCCCTGGTCGTCGGTCGTGAACGTGTTCCACATCTCGTTCTCTGGAACGAAAGCCCCGCGCAGGTGGTTGTCGTCAAGGACCGTGTATTCGTAGCCCGCGGAGGCCAGGTCGTTCGGTAGCGCTGGCTCCCAGACTCGCTCGGCGAGCCACGCGCCGCGCGGGGCCCTGCCAAACATCGCAGTGACTTCGTCGCGCATCCGCTCGAGCTGGCCGGTCCGGTCGCGCTCGGGCAGCGAGACCAGTATCGGCTCGAACATGCCGCCACCCAGGATCTCGATCTGGTCGCGCGCGACGAGCGTTCGCAAACGCTCGATCGAATCAGGCCGCTCGGCCGCCATCCACTGGAGCAACGGGCCCGTGTAGTGGAGCGCCACGTGCACAGCGGGATGGGCCTCGAGGGCGCCGATCATCGGCTCGTATGCGTTCTTGTAGACGTCCTCGATGATCCAGCCAAAGTTGCCGACGGGCTGGTGGTTATGGATGACCAGCGCGAGCGAGATCGATCTGGTCAATCAGGCCGCAGTTGAAGCCCTGGCTCGAGGGCGCGCTTCCGGGGCAGGACGCGCCGCGTCATTTTGCGCGGCCGGAACGTAGAGCTGCTCCACGTATTCCTGGAGCATCCGACTCGTCGAAAACTGCCAGATCGTGCTCGACATGGAATTGCGCATCATGTCCAGCCAGCGCTGAGGCAAGCCCTTGCGGTCGCGCTCGTAGTACATCGGCACGATCTCGTTCTCGAGCAGCCGATACAGATCCTGTGCGTCCGCCCAGTCCTGGGCACCCTCGTCGGCATTGTTCTCGCGTCCGCCGATGGCCCAGCCGTTGGAGCCGTTGTAGCCCTCGTCCCACCAGCCGTCGAGTACGGAGCAGTTGATGATTCCGTTCATGGCGGCCTTCATGCCGCTTGTGCCCGAGGCCTCGAGCGGCCGGCGTGGGTTGTTCAGCCAGATATCGACACCCTGCACCAGGTAGCGGGCGACGCGGATGTCGTAGTCCTCGACGACGAAGACGCGCTGGGCGAATTTTGGCGACCGGCTGCGCGCGAAGATGTCCTGGATGACGCGTTGGCCCGGCCGATCGGCAGGGTGGGCTTTGCCCGCGAACACGATCTGTACCGGGCGTTCGTCGTCGAGCAGTATGCGCGCGAGGCGCTCCTCGTCACTGAAGATGAGGTTGGCCCGCTTGTAGGTAGCGAAGCGCCGGGCAAAACCGATTGTCAGCACTTCGTGATCGAGCGCATCCGCCAGCTCTTCCAGGACGAGCGGCGCCTCGCCGTGGCGAGCGAACTGCTGTTGGAGTCTGCGCCGCGAGAAATAGGCCAGCTCAAGCTTCTGCCGTCGATGCGCCTCCCAGATCTCCTCGTCGGGCATCTTGGCGACCTTGGCCAGGAACGTTTTCGGATGTGGATCGAGGTTGTCGAGATCGCCACCGACCGACTCGTAGAGCTGCCTGAACGGACCGCCGACCCAGCTCGGCGGATGAACGCCGTTGGTGATGCCCAGGATGGGCTTGGCGGTGACATCGTTCCACGTCGCGTTCGCGGTTTGCGCGTGCAGCTGCGAGACGGCATTGGCGCCGTTCGTCTCGCGCAGCGAGAAGGCTGTCATGTCGAACTGCTCAGGGTCGTTGTCCGTGCCGCGCGCGAGCTCGATGACGCGCTCAAGCTCGAGGCCGCTGTCTGCCGCCAGCGGCGCCGCGAGCTTGCGGACCAGGCTCGCGTCAAATCGCTCGTTGCCGGCACTGACCGGCGTGTGGATCGTAAAGACCGCGTTCTGCTTCACCCGCTCGAGCGCCTCGTCCATCGACACGCCATTGAGCGTGAGCTCGCGCATTCGTTCGACGAGCATGAACGCCGAGTGGCCCTCGTTCAGATGCCACGCCTGCGGGTCGATGTTCAAGGCGCGCAGTGCCCGGACGCCGCCCACGCCAAGGACCATCTCCTGGTGCAGGCGCATCTCGCGGCCGCGGACGTACAGGATGTGGGTGATCGGCCGATCCGCGGTGTCGTTGTCGGGGATGTCCGTGTCGAGCAGCAGCAAGGGCACGCGGCCCACCTGGCCCAGCCACACCGCGCAGAAGACGGTTCGACCGGGCATCTCGACGCCGATCGTCAGCGGACCGCCGTCGGTTGCGGCCACGCGCGACAGGGGCAGGCGGAGCGGGTCGTAATCCGGGTAGGCATGTTCCTGGTGGCCATCTGCGTCGATCGTCTGGCGGAAGTAGCCGTGGCGATAAAAGAGTCCCACCCCGACCAGCGGGATGGCCATATCGGAGGCTGCCTTCAAGTGATCTCCGGCGAGCACGCCCAAGCCGCCCGAGTAGATCCCGAGCGACTCGTTGAGGCCGTACTCGGCGCAGAAATAGGCAATCGGACGGGAGAAGTCGCGGCCGTGCTGTCGCTCAAACCAATGGCCCGCGCCGTTCTCCATGTACCTGTCGAAGTCGCTTAGCAGCGTCTGGTATTCGGCCATCAGGTCGACGTCGTCGAGGACCGGCGACCAGTCCCGCTGCTGATGGAGCACGGGCACCGGGTTGCGGTAACGCAGCCATGCCTGCACGTCGATCCGACGGAAGAGGACGCGCACACGCGGATGCCACATCCAGTAATGGTTGTAGGCGAGTCGCTGCAGCCCTTCGAGCTGCGGAGGAAGGCGCAGACCTGCAGCCGGCAGGGTCGGTATTTCGATCCTTCGAGGCACGATGAGGGGCATGCTACAGCCTCCCCGAATCGACCGTAGCCCAGTTCAACGTGCGGACAGCAAACGTTTGCTGCCGATTTGCGGCGGGCGCCCGGCGTGGTCCGCTTGGCGGCCTGGTCGCGGACTAAGATCGTCGCCCATGCGCGTCGCCATGATTGCCTCGGAATGCGAGCCGTACGCCAAGACCGGTGGCCTCGCTGATGTCGTGGATGCCCTGTCGCGTGCGCTGGGTCAGGCCGGCCACGAAGTCGACGTGTATCTCCCGCGCTACCGGGGACTGGATCCGTCGGAGCCCGTCGAGCGTCTTGACCTGGCTGTGCCCTTTGGCTCACATGGCGATGTGGGCGTTACCTTGTGGTCCGCGCCCGGCCGCGGCTACACGCTGCGACTGGTCGACCATCCACCGAGCTTCGACCGTCCGGAGTACTACGTCAGCGGCGGAGCGGACTTTGCCGACAACGGCTTTCGCTTCTCGTTGCTTGGCCGCGCCGCGCTCGAGGCGATGCGCGCTGAGGCAAAGCCCTACGACGTCATCCACGTCCACGACTGGGAAGGCGCTCCGGCCATTCTGTTGCGCCGCTTCGTGTACGCGGACGATCCGATCGTGTCGCGCGCGGCAACGGTCATGAGCTGCCACAACCTCGCATACCACGGCTGGGTGACGCGCACGGAGGTCGCCGGTCAGCTGGACCTGCCCGAGAGCGTGGGCAAGGCTGACGGCGTCGATCTGCTGCGCGAGGGCATCGTTGCGGCCGACATGGTCAACACCGTCTCGCCCGGTTTTGCGCGCGAGTCGCTGACGCCCGAGTTTGGCGCGGGCGTGGACGACGCGTTGCGGTCCCTGGGTGACAGGTACATCGGGATCATCAACGGCATCGACACGGAGCTCTGGAACCCTGCCACGGACCCCGGGGTCATCGCCCGATATTCAGCCACCGACCTGGCCGGCAAGGATGCCTGCCGCGCGTCGCTGTGCGCCGAGCTTGAGCTCGATCCGGGCGGGCCGCTGTTTGCAATGATCGGCAGGCTCGATCCGCAGAAGGGCTTCGACCTGCTCGCCGAGACGGCGGGCGACCTTCTCGCCGACGGCGCTCGGATCTGCGTCCTCGGCACGGGCGATCAACGGCTCATCGAAGACCTCGAGGACCTGGCCGAATCCTCGGCGGGTCGCGGCAGACTGGTGGTCGCGGCGCGATTTGACCGTGCCCTGGCGCGACGCATGTATGCCGGGGCGGACGCGTTCCTGATGCCCTCCCGTTTTGAGCCGTGCGGCCAGGGCCAGATGATCGCGTTGCGCTACGGAACCTTGCCGGTCGTGCGCGCGACCGGCGGCTTGGCCGACACCGTCATAGATGCAGACGCGGACCCGGAAAATGGCACGGGCTTCGTCTTTGGCCCCGCCGAGCCGGTCGCGCTGCTGGACGCGGCGCGACGCGCCATGGCCGCGCTGGGTGATGGACCGCGCCGCCGCGCCATCCAGCGGCTGGGCATGGCCGTCGACTTTTCCTGGCGCGGCCCAGCGCGCGACTACGTCGCGATGTATCGGCGCGCGATCGAGATCTCTGCCCGGTGATTGCGCCGCCGTCTACGATCGCTCCGTGAACGAGACGGAAAACGCTCCGGCCATTCCGGCCGGCCTGCTGACGGGGCGCAAGGCGCTGATCTTTGGAGTGGCCAATGACCACTCGATCGCGTGGGGCATCGCGAGGGCGCTCGACGCCGCCGGGGCCGATGTCGGCTTCAGCTCGATCGAGGCGCTTATCGAGAAACGGGTTCAGCCGCTCGCGGATTCGATAAGCTCGAAATTCGTCGAGCCGTGCGATGTTCAGAGCGACTCCGATATCGAGCGAGTGTTCGCCCGCTGGCAGAGGGAGCAGGGCCGACTGGACATCCTGGTTCATGCCCTCGCTTTCGCCAGGCGCGAGGAGTTGGACGGACGATTTGTCGACACGTCGCGCGGCGGCTTCGCGCTCGCACTCGATGTGAGCGCGTATTCGCTGGTCGCGCTCGGTCGCGCCGCCGCGCCGTTGATGACCGGCGGCGGCAGCATCATGACCCTCAGCTACTACGGCGCGGAGAAGGTAGTCGCCAACTACAACGTCATGGGTGTCGCGAAGGCCGCGCTCGAAGCGAGCGTGCGCTACATGGCAGCTGATCTTGGGCCAGACGGTATTCGCGTCAACGCCATAAGCGCCGGACCTATTCGCACCCTCGCCGCGAGTGGCGTGTCCGGGTTCAAAACGATGTACGGCAAGTTCCGTGACGTCGCGCCGATGCGCCGCAACGTCACCATCGACGACGTGGGTGCCACGGCCGTGTTCCTGGCCAGTGACCTTTCTGCCGGCGTCACCGGCGAAACGCTGTACGTCGACGCGGGCTTCAACGTCCTCGGAGTGCCCACGGGCGAGGCATAGAAGCGTGGTGGAGCAGCCAACGTCATCGAACATGCCTGCGCTCGGGCGGCGTGGGGGAGGCTGGGTCGGGATCCAGCTGCTGCTGATCGGCGCTCTGCTCGTCGCGGGCATGCGCGGCCGCGGTGACGTCGACGGCGCGATGCTCCTGTTGGCCGTCACCGTCGGCACGATCCTGATCGCGATCGGCGCGGCACTCGTCTTCGCTGGCATCCGTGGCTTGCGCACGTCCGTCAGTCCGTATCCCAAACCAAATGAAGACGGCTATCTGATCACTGACGGTGTCTATGCCTATGTCCGGCACCCGATCTACCTGGGCTTGATCCTCGTCAGCTTTGGCTGGGCGTGCGCAATGGACTCACTGCCGGCGTTGCTCGTGGCCGTGATCTTCACGGTTTTCCTCGACCTGAAGTCGCGCCGCGAGGAGGCGTGGCTCAAGTCCCAGTATCCGGACTACGTCGTGTATGCGGCTCACACGCGCCGCTTCGTGCCGTACGTCTACTGAGGCGGCGTTTCCAGACTCGTGGCCAGCGCGCCAATCGACGACCAGTCTCGCGGCCGTGCGGCCGCTGGGCGCCACTCGGAGTCCGCATCGGGAACCTCGAGGCGACCATCGAACAGGGCATCAAACGTGTCGCCGTCGATGCGTTCCTGCTGCACGAGGTAGACGCCGATGCGGCGCAACGTCGCCAGATTCTCGATGAGCGTCTCGCGCGCGTCGCGATAAGCCTGATCCAGGATCGCGGCGACCGCCCGCGTCGCCGCGGCCTGCAGCTCCGAGGGCAACGTGGCGCCGGCCTTCGCGGCAAAGAAGGAGAGCGATCCTCTGCCCTGCGACTCGCTTTCGCGCGGATCGCGGCCCATGCCCCACCTGTTGACCATGCTCGTCGCAATCTGAGTGGCTTTTTCGAAGTCGTTCGCTGCGCCGGGCGTCACCTCCTGGAACAGCAGCTCTTCGGCGGCCCGGCCGCCCATGAGCGCGATCAGTCGCGCGCGCAGATCCGATTCTGACGGCAGGTCGTTGTCCTCCTGGGAACTGACCGTGACACCCAGCGCTTCGCCATGGGCGAAGAGCGAGATCTCCTCTACGCGGCGCGTGTCGCCGTGGACCTTGCCGCAGATCGCGTGACCAACCTCGTGGGCGGCAATGATGGCCCGATCGCGCTCGTTCATGGAGCGGCGGCGACCCGTGCCCACGGCGACTTTCAGCCAGCCGGCGTGCATGTCCTCATTGCTGATCGTCGAATGCTCGTGACGTGCGGCGATGATTGCCGCCTCGTTGAGCAGGTCGGCGAGCTGCGCGCCGGAGAAGCCGTACGTCTTGCGCGCGATCTGGTCGAGGTCGACGTCAGGTGAAAGCGGCTTGTTGCGGGCATGGACGTCGAGGATCGCGCGCCGGCCGGCCACGTCCGGCAGGCCGACGTGGACCTTTCGGTTGAACCTGCCCGGCCGTAGCAGCGCTTCGTCCAGCACGTCGAGTCGATTCGTGGCGGCGATCACGACGATCTCCGTGGATGTCGTGAAGCCGTCCATCTCGACGAGCAGCTGATTGAGCGTCTGCTCCCGCTCCTCGTGGCTGTTTGCGCCACCACGGGCCTTGCCCAACGCGTCGAACTCGTCAATGAAGATGACGCCCTTGCCCAGCTTGCGCGACTGGGCGAAGAGATCACGCACACGTCGAGCGCCCACGCCCACATATTTTTCGACAAAGTCTGACCCAGAGGCATGGTGGAACGGCACGCCCGCTTCGGTGGCGACGGCGCGCGCGAGCATGGTTTTGCCGGTCCCCGGCGGCCCGTACAGGAGAATGCCGCGCGGCACGCGCGCGCCCAGGCTGCGGAATCGGTCGGGATGACGCAGGAACTCGATCGGCTCGGCGAGCTCCAGCTTGGCTTCTTCGCAGCCGGCGACATCGTCGAGATGTACAAGACCGGAGGAGCCGACGGGCGGCGCGGTTTTGACCGGTGCGGGCGCGGTCGTGCCGCCGCCAGTCGGGGTGGGCACCGGCATGATCGTCGAGAAGCGTCCAGCGCCGCGCGCGCCAATCGGCAGTCGATCGCGCATCCGCCACAGGAAGAACGCCAACGTGACACCCAGGACCAGGAGTAGACCGATGTTGATGAATGACTTGACCGGATCGCTGCTTGCCGCGACGGAGGTGGAGTCCGCGAGTTCGCGAACATTGGGCGACAGCAGGTCGCCGTAACCCATGCTGATCAGCGCTTGTGCGCCGTCCGCGACTGACGCCGGAGCGGAAATGGCGACGTATTCACCCGCGGGCGTCTGTGCCAGGAGGACCTGCCCGCCGGCCCCGTTAGTGCCGAGAGTGACGGCCGTCACATTGCCCGCATCGATTTGCTGGGCAAGCGTCACGAGGCTCCACCGTCCGGCCGAGGTCTGGGTTGGAAGGTTGCCCGCGGATGGCTGGTCCGACCGCGTCGCCAGGTACGCGGCACTACCGACGAGGGTGATCCCGATGACCACGACGATCAGGACCGCGGCGCGCGGATACGCCCTGACCCGGCTACTGAATCTTGACCATCGAGAACGCATTGAGACCCCCCAGGGAGCAATGTTCCTGCAATGTAGCATCTCCCTTCCGCAACGCGGCTGAGAGGTTTGGGCCACGTCAGCGGCCGATCAGCAGGACCTTTGCCAGGCGCGCCTGACCCTTGGCGTCGTCGAGTGCGTGGTGGTTGTGATCGGGATCAATGCCCAGGACCTGGTCGACGTAAGTGCGTCGGGTGCGCTCCCAAGTCGCGACCTTTTCGCGTGCCATGTAATACGACTTGAGATCCAGCGCAGAGATCCCGTATGGATTACGTCCGACGAATCGCCACAGGTAATCGGCCACGAACATCCAGTCGAAGGGCGCGTTGAAACCCACGAACACCGGCTCCCGTCCGGCGCAGGCTTCGGCGGTCCAGTCGGCGAACCGACGCATCGCGTCGGCCGGCTCTCGCCCTTCGCGCAGGAGGCGCTCGCGAGCGAGTCCGTGGACGCTTTCAGCCTGCGCATCCCAATCGGCATCGAGACTGGGCTTGAGCTCGACGTAGAAGTCGACGCTGGGGTCTTCGATCAGGCAAGCCCCGATTGACAACAGGCTGCCTGTCGACGGGCTGGGCCCAGACGCTTCGATATCCACGCTCACAAGCGCCTCGGCCCGCTCAGTCATTGCCGCGCATGTTACGAAAACAAATCTCGTCCACAGGCTTATCCCCAGCCACATCACGCTTCGTGGATAAGCCGCGAGAACTTTTCGAAAACTCGTGGATGACTCTGTTGTGCGTGTCCCGAACCGTCCCTAATCTTCGTCTCAGCCCGAAGGGGCCACGGAAAACCGAACTCGATCGGAGGAGCTTGCTTCACCGGTAGGGATCGGTCCGGCAGAGCCGGAGGTTCCAGGAACTTGTTCCAGGGACCACGCAAGGAGCTCGTCTTCTTGCGGACGGCGAGAGGCTCGTCCTTTCGCCCCGCTCAGCCGAAGTCCGAGGTTCCTTCGGGTCTTTCGTTGCGCGCCGAGGAGCGGCGGAACCAGCAGGCCTAGCGCACCTGGGCGAGGACGTGCCTGAAGACGTCGCGTGCTGACACGATGCCGGTGGCCCGCCCGTCGACGACCAGCGGGATGTGGCGGAAACCACCCACCGCCATCTTGTTGATCGCGACCGCGATGCTGTCGTCGGGCCTGAGGACGACCGGATCCGCGGTCATGAGATCAGCCACGGTCAGTCCGTCAAGCGTCGCGTGATCCAGCTTCATGACCAGGTCGCGCTCGGACAGGATGCCGCGCACCAGTCCCCCTTCCTCGACGATCAGGCAGCCCGCGCCCGCCTGCTGCATCTGAGCGACCGCCTCAGCCGCAGACGCGCCGGGCGCAATCGTCAGTGGCTTGTGATGGCGCAGATCGGCGAGTGGGATGACGACCATTTCCGCCTCGAACTCGCTGCTCGGGGCGGGAATGTCGACCGACATCAGGTCGAAGCCGCAGTTCTCACACTCGTCGACGCCCTGGATGTTCTCGAAGCCGCACTGCGGACAGATCACGGCCTTGCCTCTTCTAACCCTGGACGGTCCAGGTCTCTCCGCTGCGCAGCAGCTTGTTCAGGTCGCCCGCTCCCTGGCGGGTGGTGGCATCTTCGATCTGGCCGACGACGAGCTGGTCGTGTGTCGGCCGCTCGACGCGACGCAGCACGCCGACAGGCACCGGGAAATCCGGCCACCACATGCGCGAGAGCATGTAGGCGAGATACGGGTCCTGGGCGGTCTCGTCGTGTACGAGCAGGTCGGCCTCGGTCACGCCGTTCTCGCCCACGGTGACGATTTCAGGGCGCATGCCATTGAGCCGAATGCCCTTGTCGCGATCTTTGCCGAAGATCATTGGCTTGCCGTGCTCGAGGACGAGCATTCGATCGTCTCGCACGTCGCGCTCGGTGAAGTCGCGGTATGCGCCGTCGTTGAAGATGTTGCAGTTCTGGAGCACCTCGACAAACACCGAGCCATGGTGGTAGCCGGCCCGGTTGAGCGTCTCCTGCAGATGCTCAGTGTGCGTGTCGACCGAACGAGCAACAAAGCTTGCCTCCGCGGCGAGCGCAATCGAGAGCGGCTGAACCGGATAGTCGACCGTTCCCAGCGGAGAGGACTTGGTCTTCTTTCCGAGCTCCGAAGTCGGCGACGCCTGCCCCTTGGTCAACCCGTAAATTCGGTTGTTGAACATCACGACCTTGATGTCGACGTTGCGCCGCATCGAGTGAAGGATGTGGTTGCCGCCAATTGACAGAGCGTCACCGTCGCCGGTGATGACCCACACCATCAGGCCGGGGTTGGCCAGCTTGAGGCCGGTTGCCAGGGTTGGGGCTCGACCATGGATGGAGTGGAAGCCATAGGTGTTCATGTAGTACGGCAACCGGCCCGAGCAGCCGATGCCCGAGACGAACACGATGTTCTCCTTGGGCACGCCAAAGTCGGGCATCGTCTTCTGCGTCTGGGCGAGGATCGAGTAGTCGCCGCAGCCGGGGCACCAACGCACTTCCTGGTCGCTGACGAAGTCCTTGCGCGTCAGCTCCAGCATCTGCAGGTTCTGCTGGCTGAGGCCGTGGCCGTTAGTCGTGGTCGTCGTGTGCTCTTCCATCGCCTTTACTTCTCGCCGAGCAGCTCTTCGGCCGCCTGCTTGATCTCGATGATTCGGAATGGCTTGCCCCGGACCCGGTTGAGTCCGACGACATCGATCAGGAATTTGGCACGCAGCAACATCGACAGCTGACCCAGGTTTACCTCCGGGACGAGGACGTGCTTGTAACTGCGCAGCACCGTCTCAGTGTTCAACGGAAATGGGTTCATATGTCGCAGGTGCGCGTGCGCAACGCTCCAGCCTTCGGCCTGCAGGCGCTCTACGGCGCTCCGAATCGCACCATATGTCGAGCCCCAGCCAAGGATCAGCAGATCGCCGTTGGTTGGGCCCTGGACCTCGAGTGGCGGAATGTCGTCGGCAATGCCTTCGATCTTCTGGCGCCGCAGGACGGTCATGCGATGGTGGTTCTCCGGGTCATAGCTGACGTTGCCCGTGATGTCGGCCTTCTCGAGACCACCAATGCGGTGCTCGAGACCCGGCGTGCCCGGGACGGCCCACGGACGCGACAGCGTCTCGGGGTCGCGCGTATAGGGCTGGAAAGTCGCGCGGTCGGTGTGGTTGGCGATCGCGATGTCAGGCATGTCAGCCAGGTCCGGGATCTTCCAGGGCTCCGCCCCGTTGGCCAGGAAGCCGTCCGACAGATACAGGACGGGCGTCATGTACTTGAGCGCAAGACGGACCGCTTCGATCGCGTAGTCGAAGCACTCGGCCGGCGTGGCCGGCGCGACGATTGGCACGGCAGACTCACCGTTGCGGCCGAACATGCCCATCAGCAGGTCCGTCTGCTCCGTCTTGGTCGGCATGCCGGTCGACGGCCCAGCACGCTGAACGTCGATGACCACGAGCGGCAGCTCGACCATGACGGCCAGGTTCATTGCCTCGCTCTTGAGCGCGATCCCGGGGCCGGAGCTGGCCGTCAGGCCGAGTGCACCGCCGTAGGAGGCGCCGATGGCGGAGCCGATCGCGGCGATCTCGTCCTCTGCCTGGAACGTCTTGACGCCGAAGTTCTTGTAGCTGGCAAGCTGGTGAAGGATGTCGCTGGCCGGTGTGATCGGGTAGGAGCCATATACGAGTTCGCGCTTTGCCAGCGCGGCGGCCGTCACGAAACCAAGGGCGGTCGCCTCGTTACCGGTGATGTTGCGGTACGTCCCGGGCTGAAGCTTGGCCGGTGCCACCCTGTACGTCGTGTGGAACATCTCGGTCGTTTCGCCGAAGGCGTAGCCCGCCTTGAGCGCCCGGGTGTTCGCCTCCGCGATGATCGGCTTCGCACCGAAGCGCGATTCGATCCAGCGCAGTGTCGGCTCCATGCTGCGCTCGTAAAGCCAGAACATGAGTCCGAGGGCGAAGAAGTTCTTCGTCAGGTCGACCTGCTTGCTGGTCATGTCCAGGCCTTCGAGTGCGCGCGTGTTGAGCGTGCTGATCGGTACCTCGAAGACCGTGTACTGCTTGAGCGACCCGTCTGACAGCGGGTTGTTCTCGAAGCCTGCCTTCTTGAGGTTGTTGGCGACGAACGCGTCGCTGTTGACGATCAATGCTCCGCCCGCCGGGAGGTCGCCGATATTTGTCTTGAGCGCCGCCGGGTTCATCGCGACAAGAACGTCAGGCGCATCGCCGGGTGTGTAGATATCTGCCGACGAGAAGCTGATCTGGAAGCCACTCACGCCCGGCAGTGAGCCGGCAGGCGCACGAATCTCTGCCGGGTAGTCCGGCAAAGTCGAGACGTCGTTGCCGAACACGGCTGCCGTGCGCGTGAACTGGGTACCCGTCAGCTGCATGCCGTCGCCGGAGTCTCCGGCGAAGCGGATCGTTACCCGCTCGAGCTCCCTCTCGCTGACTTCCTTCTGTGCTGCGATCTGTGTGGTCACGTGGCGGTCAAGCCCCTTCCGGTTGTTCCATCAACTGATGCGGCCGTGGCGGTAGGTTAAGGATTTCCTGCGGAAAGGCTTCCGCTATGAACTCGATCAGATCCTGCTGCCGGAGCAGGCCAACGACCGTACCGTCCGGCTCCGTCAGTGGCACGTTGCGGTAATGGCCGCTCTCCATCGCCTGCAACGCTTCAAACAAGGACGAATCAGCCGATAGGGTGCGAGGATTCGCCGTCATCACCGCGGAGACAGGCTGAGTTTCGTCGACGCCAGAACCGAGTACTCGTGTCAGCACGTCGCGCTCCGTCAAGATGCCCGCCAGACGACCCTTGTCCTTGATCAGGATGGCGTCGCCACCGTGGGCGCGCATTTGTGCAAGCGCCTCACCCAGGCTTGTTTGCGGCGTAACGGTTGCCGGGTCAGGCCGGGCCAGAGCACGCGCTTTCTGCGTCCGCAGATCGAGGCGGCCGATAGCCGCGGTGGTGTCTGAAGCGCTCTTGGTTCGGGCGCCGCCCTGCAGGTCGTAGGAGTCCACGTCCCTCTCAGGTAACGAAGTGAGTCAACCGCGATTCTACTCGCGCACAGCCGAATCCCAGCGTGAGCCGATTGGCGAGACGACTGCAAGCAACTGCCCGGGACGCGATACGCGCGAATGTGTCGGAGGTGGCCCCACTATCGCCGAGTTATTTGGCGTAACAGTCACCGAAAGACTGGCTGAAACGCTGCGATTTGGGAGGAAATGATGGGCAACGAGCAGCAGAACCAGGGCAAGCTCGAGCAGGCCGAGGGCTCGCTCAAGGAGAACATCGGCGACGCGATCGGCAACGACCGCATGCAGCGCGAGGGCCAGATCGATCAGGCCAAAGGCCAGGTTCGCGAGGGCGTCGGTGACGTTCGCGAAGGCGTGGACAAGGCTGCCGACGACTGGAACCGCGACCGCTAGTTCAGTCTCCGGAAGTACTGGGGCCGGGCCGCCCGACTGGGCGGCCCGGCCCCTTTGTGATCTAGCGGCGAGAGCCCGTGACGAGGGTCAGGTAGTACAGGAACGTCAGCAGTGCCGTGAGGGCGGCTGCGACATATGTCCAGCCCGCGGCACTGAGTACGGCACGTGCGCCATCGCCACGCTCGCCGGTCAGCCCAAGCGGCCCAACGAACGCCAACGCGCGCCTGCTCGCACCGAATTCGACGGGCAGTGTGATGAACGTAAACGCGACCGCGGCCGCGAAGAAGACGAGGCCCAGGACGGCCAGGTTGGTGATGCGCATGAAGACACCGATGATCACCAGCCACGGCGCGAGCGTGGAGCCGATCTGCGCGACAGGGACTACAAGCTGGCGCAAGGACATGAGCGGGTCATGCGTTGCGTGCTGCTGAGCGTGACCCACCTCGTGAGCGATGACCGCGACCTGGGCGACGGACAAGCGGCCGTTGAGCGGTTGGTCGCCAGCTGTGGTCGACACGCCGTAGGCATAGCCGCGGCCCATTGGCATGCCCATCCCGCGGCCCATGCCGCCGCCCAGCGGCCCGCCGAGGGGGCTCGATTGGCGACCAGCCGTGTGTGCCACGCCGGTCGAGATGCGAAGCGTGCGCGTGCGAGGGTCGTAGTGGTCGGTCAGGCTTCCCGGCGTCGGCTCGACGGTCACCTGGTTGAGTCCCTGCCCGTTGAGCAGGTAGCGCGCAAAGTCGAACGCGTTCATCGAGATGCCCGAATCGACCTTGTCCCACTTCGCAAATGTCGTCTTGACGCGGTGCGCGGCCCAGACCGACAGCACGAGGCCAGGGACCATCACGAGGAGAACGTAGGGCAGGAAACCCACCGGACTTACAAAGCCTCCAGCTGTGCGCCCACGGCGCACGAGTGATATCTAACTTACATCTGCAGTCTTAGGGATCGCTGTGAACGGCGAACTCCGCCGCGCGTCGATAGACGGCCTCGTAGTCGTCGAGCATGCGCGCAGCTGAGAACCGATCGAGCGCGCGCTGCCGGATTTGCGCCCGATCAAGCCCGGCGATGTGAGCCACAGCTTCAGCCCCCTGCGCCGCGTCGTCGACGACGAAACCGTCGATGCCATTCGTGACGATCTCCGGCAAGGCGCCCGATCGACGCGCGATAAGGGGCGTACCCAGCGCCAGCGACTCGATGGCGACCAGGCCGAATGGCTCCGGCCAATTGCTCAGCATGACGGTCGCCAGGGCGCCGCCCATCAGCGCGTCGCGTTCCTTCTCGTCGAGCTCGCCGAGAAACTCGACAATGCCTTCGGCGGCTGCCGGGGCGACGACGTTGTCATACATGCTCTGCTCTCGCGGATCGAGGACCTTGGCCGCGACGCGCAGCCTGATTCGTGCGCGGCGCGCGAGATCGACCGTCTCGGCGATGCCCTTGTCCGGCGAGAGGCGGCCGACCCACGCGAGGTAGTCGCCGCCGCCTGTACCTGGTTCGACCCCCGTGAAATCGAGGCCGTGATGGATCGTCGCGATCCAGTTTCCCTCCGGCACGAACGAGCGCTGAGAGTCGGAGATCGCGATCAGGGCGACCTTCGGATGGGCTCGGATCTCGCCACCGAGCGGATCGTCATCAGTCCGCCCATGAAGCGTGCTGATGACGGGCACCGGCGATTTCTCGGCCATCTCGAATCCGTAGTAATCCATGTGGTTGTGGATCACATCGAAGGCGTCCGCGCGTGCGAGGACGACGTCGGCGGAGTGCAGGAATTGCTCGCCGGGATCTGGCTTGAAGCCGTCGTTCCACAGGCCTTGAGGAACCGTTGCGACGAGCTTGCCGTTGAAGCCCGAGTCGCCCGGTGCGAATAAGGTGACGTCGTGACCACGCTCGACCAGACCCTGGGCGAGCACGCCGACAATCCGCTCGACACCGCCATAGCGAACGGGCGGCACGGGCAGCAGCGGCGGGGCAACGAGTGCGATCCTCATGTCTCCCTATTGATTAGCACAGGACGCTGAGATTGCCCGGGTAGACTCGGCCGCGCCTTGAGTGACAAAACCAGCGCCCGTCGCGTGAGCATTGCCTACGACCAGCAGCGGTCACGCGTTCGGCTTCACCCAATGGCCGAGGCAGGCGCGCGCATCGCGTACGCGTGGCTGCGCAACCAGCGGTCGTTCCGGCATCGCCGTCCACTCGTCGGCTACGGCCTCAAGACGGCCGCGTTCTTCGACCTGCGCGCCAGACAGCCGACGGTCGAAGTCGACATGGCCGGCTTGCGCGTTCTCGTCTCTACCTCGGACGGAACGATCGCGAGGTCTGTGTACTCCTCGGGCGATTGGGATCCGCTGATGGTCGGAGTCGTGTACGACGCGCTCGAGGCCTATGGCCAGCCGTACCGCGGCAGGACGTTCCTCGAGATCGGCTCGAACTTCGGCGTCTACTCGCTGCCGGCCGTTTCCGAGCACGGCTTCGGCAGCGCAATCGGCTACGAGCCCGACCCGACCAGCTTCGAGCTCCTGCAGCGCAACATCGAGCGCAACGGCCTGGGCGACAAGGTCAATGCCATCAACGCGGCTCTGTCATCTTCACCAGGCACGCTCACGCTTCAACTGGGCAGCAACAACGCAGGCGACAACAGGATCGTCGACGACCGGACGGGAAACGGTGACTGTGTCGAGGTTCCGGCTCTGACGTTCGATGGCGAGGTCGCCGGCGGGCACATTCCGCTGGACGATCTGGGCCTTGCCTGGATCGATGTTCAGGGCCACGAGCTCGAGGTACTGCAGGGCGCGCGATTGCTGCTTGCCGCCGGGGTGCCCCTCGTCATCGAGTACGCCAGCGCGATGGGCGATCGCGCGCACCTCGACGAGCTCGCCGACCTGCTCGCGGATAGCTACGAGGTAATGGTCGACCTGGGCTGGTGCGCGCTCACGAACCGGCTCAGGTTCCAACCGGCATGGGCAGCGCGGCTGCTCGCCGCCGACGGTCGTGCCATCGAGACTGATTTGCTGATGCTGCCCGGACGGACATGAACGTCGTCTTCCTGTCGCCCCACTTTCCGCCCAACTGGTTCCGCTTTGTCGTCGGCCTGCGCAACGCGGGCGCGACGACGATGGGCATCTGCGACCAACCCAGAGAGACGCTGCGGCCGGATCTGCGTGACGCGCTCGACGACTTCTACCAGGTCGATGATCTTGGCAATCACGATCAGCTTGTTCGGGCGATGGGCTACTTCATCAGCAGGCGCGGCCTGATTGATCGGATCGACTCGCTCAATGAGCACTGGCTCGAGACAGAGGCTCGGCTACGCACGGACTTCAACATCCGGGGCCTCGACGATCGAACGATTGCCGCGGTCAAGCGCAAGTCGCTGATGAAGCGACGATTCCTGGCGGCCGGCATCCCTGTTGCGCGCGGCCGCGTGTGCCGCACCGAGAAGTCATTGCGCCAGTGGATCGACGAGGTTGGCTACCCGGTGGTGGCCAAGCCCGACGTGGGAGTCGGTGCCGCCCAGACGTACAAGCTCCGGAGCGATGCCGATATCCCGCGCTACGTGCACGACAAGCCGGATGTCGACTACATCGTCGAGGAGTTCGTCGAGGGCCAGATCGTGACCTACGACGGCCTCGCCGGCCGGCAAGGCGAGATCGTCTTCGACTCGTCGTTCATCTACTCGGCCGGAGTCATGGAGTCGGTCAACGACCAGGTCGACCTGTACTACTGGATCCCGCGTGAGATCGCGGACGACGTGCGGACCGTGGGCCGCGCCATGGCGCGTGCTTTCGACGTGCGCGAGAGGCCGTTCCATTTCGAGATGTTCCGGCTGAACGACGGCCGCCTGGTTGCGCTCGAGATAAACATGCGGCCAGCGGGAGGCCTGTCGGTCGACATGATGAATTTCGCCAACGACTTCGACTTCTACCAGGAGTGGGCCAACGTGGTCGTGCGTGGCCAGTTCGAGGCGGTCATAACACGGCCGTTCGCGTGCCTCTACGTCATGCGTCGCGATGACCGGCCCTACACGCTGAGTCACCACGAAGTGATGGACCGCTTCGGTGACCTCGTCATTCTCGAGGCGCGCATGGACCGCATGTTTGCGGCAGCCATGGGTGATCACGCGTACGTCCTGCGCGGTCCCGACGAGGACGACCTGATCGGTGCCGCGCAAGAGATCCAGCGACTGCGCTGACGCCAGAGTCGATGTTCGGCGACCATAGGCGGGTGATAGCCGTGTCTCTGCGTCTGCGCGTGTTCCTGGGCGCCGTGCTCAGTCTCGCAATCCTTGGCTGCGGTCCCAGCGCGAATGCCATTCACCCGACTCTGCCGCCCCCTGCGCAGCGGCCCGGGGGAACCAACCAGCCGCAGGAGAGCCCGCCAGGCGCCGAGGCCACCCAAGTAGCGGGCGCACCGGGCACGCCGCAGCCGGCAGGAATCGCGACGCCGATGGCGAGCTTTCCCCAGGGCTCGGCATACGAAGTCACCGGGGTAGCAGTCACACCGAGTGGCTACATGGCCATCGGCTTCGCCGGAACGGACCAGGGCTATTTCGGACTGCACCAGGGGATCACGTGGACGTCATCTGACGGCTCGACCTGGCAGCAACAGGTGGATCCTGCGTTCCTCGATGTTTCGCCGAGCTACGTCGTCGCCGTTGGTAGCGACGTCTACATGTTCGGCCAGTTCGAAACGTGCTCGGACATTCTGGACGACGAGTGCACCCAAGATCCGAATGCCGGCCTGGTCATCTTCAAGTCGACTAACGGCGGCGCGTGGCAGCAGCTCGCGCAACCTTCGAGCATTCTCCAGGCTGAGTTCGACGGGGTGACTGCTTGGGGCACTACGCTCGTAGCGTGGGGAGCCGCGGCCGACGACAACGGCACCACGACTGTCTGGACGAGCTCGGACGGCTTGACATGGACACCGTCAACGGGGATCGGCCAGCTTGATCCCGTCGATTCGATGGGCGCCGGCGGTCCCGGACTTGTCGCCTTCGGCTCGCAGTTCGTCGACAGCATCGAGGACACACAGCTCGTGGCTGCGTCCTCGACCGACGGAATTCATTACTCGAACGCAACCGCGCCGTCGGTCACCGGCGCCCTGGTGGCGAGCGTCTCATCCGGCCCAGGCGGCGTTGTCGGGGTCGGCTATGCAGAAGGCGACACGTCGCCCTCCGTCGCGCTGACGATGTTTTCGTCGGATGGAACGTCGTGGGCTCAAACGAGCGCCGCGGACGGTTCATTCGAGAACGCTCTTATGAACGAGGTCCACTCGAATGACAGCGCGTACGTCGCGGTTGGCTCGACGACGGACCAGGACGACATGACCTATCAGACCGGTCGGCTTTGGCTCTCCGCAGACGGCAATTCATGGCGGTCACTCGGCGATTTCGGGGGTTCCTTCAACCAGTACGGCGCCTCGGCGCTTGGCCCAGGGGGTCTCGTGATCTTCACCGAGGACGAGGAGGATGCCAACGACGAGGGAACCGACGTCAAGTCGACAATCAATGGCTGGCTGATCCCGCCCGATCAGCTGGTGCCCTGACCCGCTACAGGCAGATGCACGACCCATTTGCGCCTTACACGCAGCCCGTGGCGAGCACACCTGTTGTTCCCACGCCAGCTCGTCCATCAATGAGGTCGATGCTCGGCGTCGCTGTGCTCTCGGCAGTCCTGGCGTCGGTCGTCACCTTTGGATTGATCGTGGGCCTGGGAATGGGGTCGCAGCAGGGCGATCGACCGATCAGCAATGCGAATGGACCGGCGGCGCCGGCGGTCAGCACCAGGGCCGGGGATATCGCCAGTGTCGTCGCCAAAGCGAAGGAGTCCGTGGTCACGATCACGGCCCAGGGCATCTCGGACAGCGGCTTCAACCCGTTCAACATTCCTGCGACCGGAGTTGGGTCGGGCATCGTCGTGGGTGCGAATGACCTGATCCTCACCAACAACCACGTGGTCGAGGGTGCCCAATCACTGACCGTGACCACGGCAGACGGCGTCGAGCTGCCTGCGACGGTCGTCAATACCGATCAGCGCAGTGACATCGCGCTCATTCGCGCATCCGGGAGCGACCTGGCGAGCGCCGTCCTGGCGGACTCGAGCCAGATCCAGGTTGGCCAGTCGGTGCTTGCGATCGGCAGCCCATTGGGTGAATTCACCGAAACGGTGACGCGTGGCATCGTCTCCGCGCTTGACCGAAGCATCACCGTCTCGGACGAGTCTGGCCGCGGACAGAAGAACCTCAGCGGCCTCATCCAGACCGACGCGGCGATCAATCCCGGCAACAGTGGTGGGCCACTGATCGACCTGGCCGGAAATGTCGTGGGCATGAACACGGCCGTAACGCGCAGCGCAGAGGGCATCGGCTTCGCCATTCCGATCAACGCGGCGAAATCGCTCATCGACCAGGCGCTCGGCAGCAGCTCGTGACAGACGCCGAGCCGAACCGTCCCCCCAAGGGGCCGGTCAGACCTGCCTGAGGTCGGCTCGACTCGACTTTTCGAATCTGACACCACAATGAGGGGTAACCCACCCCAGCGGCGACCTGGGTTCTTGCGACTGCGTTGCAGCGCGTCTCCCACGCGGCACAGCGATCCGGGCGAAATGGAGCGGGAGACGGGGTTCGAACCCGCGACATACGGCTTGGAAGGCCGTCACTCTGCCAACTGAGTTACTCCCGCTCGAGAGCTGCTAGGTTCGCATCCGGGGACCTTTGGTGCAAACGACCACCAGCGCTTGGTTAGGTTCGAGACCAGCATCGGGGTCGAATTGCGTCCCGGCGACCGAGTCAGTGGTCGATATGACGACGCGACCCCTGTACTCGCTGGCCTCAAGAGGACTTGCCGCCGGCGACGAAGTCAGATTGGCGACGATCAGGAATCGCTTCTTGCCGTCCGAACGCAGGTACGCGATTGCCTCCTTGGTGTGGCCAAGGTCGCGCCACGCGCCAGTGCGCAGGGCAGGCTCCGCGCTGCGCAGCGCCAGCAGGCGCTCGTAGAGACACAGGGTTGAAGCTGGATCTTCATGTTCGGAGCTGACGTTGACTAGAGCAACGTCATCGCCTATCGGCAGCCACGGCCCAACCTCGCTGAATCCTGCGTGACCACTGTTGTCCCAGCGCATGGGAGTTCGCTCAGGATCGCGGCTCTCGCCACCGCGCAGTCCCTGCGGATCGCGCTGCGCATCAGGCGGGACCTGGACGTCGATCATTCCGAGCTCGTCGCCGTAGTAGAGGGTCGGCGTTCCACGCAGCGTCAGCAGGAGAAGAGCCGCGACCCTTGCCTGTTCCCGGCCGATGCGCGTCGCGATGCGCGGCTTGTCGTGGTTGCCCAACACCCAGTTCGGCCACGCGCCGGGCGCCAGCCGCTTTTCGTATTCGGCGATCGCGCGATGCACCGCGGCCGGACGCCAGGGGATCGTGATGAGCTGGAAGTTGAACGGCAGCTGCAGGCCGTCGAGACTCCGGCCGTAGAACTTGACCAGCCTGGGAATCGGCATCCACAGCTCGCCGATGAGCACTCGCTCGTCAAACTCGTCGGCCACGGCACGAAGCTGGCGGACGATCGAGTAGATGCGCGAAGTCGCCGCCCAGCGTTGTCTGGTCAGGAATCCGTGCGCCCGATCCGAGCCTTCGAACAACGATTGATCGATTGGAATCGTGTCAGGCAGTCGAATTAGCTCGAAGCGCTTCGAGAGCAGGTTGACGACATCGATGCGGAAGCCGTCGACCCCGCGGCCGAACCAGAAGCGCATGACGTCATGCATCTCGGCACTCACTTCCGGGTTGGCCCAATTGAGGTCGGGCTGCTCCCTGAGGAACGAATGGAAGTAGTACTGGCCGGTGTGCTCGTCCCACTCCCACGCGCTTCCGCCGAATGCGGCAATCCAGGCGTTGGGCGGCGAGCCGTCCGGCCGGGCGTCGCGCCAGATGTACCAATCGCGATGCTCCGCGGCCCTCGACGAGCGCGAATCGAGGAACCACGCGTGCTCGCTCGAGGTGTGGTTGGGAACGAGGTCCATGATCAGCTTCATGCCCCGGGCGTGGAGCGCGGCGATGAGCTGGTCGAGGTCCGCCAACGTGCCGAAGATTGGATCGATATCTCGGTAATCGGCAACGTCATAGCCAAAGTCCGCCATCGGCGACCGAAAGATGGGCGACAGCCAGACCGCGTCAACGCCCAGCCAGCTGAGATAGTCGATGCGGCTGCGAATGCCCTGAAGGTCTCCCACCCCGTCCCGGTTGCTGTCCTGGAAAGAGCGTGGGTAGACCTGGTAGAGCGCGCCAGACTGCCACCACGTCTCGCGCACCACCGATGCGTTCGCTGAAACGACTTTGTGAGTGGGTCCGCTTGCCGTTTCTGTCACGGGTGAAACCCCATTCTTCGGAGACTAGCCACCGATTCCGTGAGCCGTGTAACGAATACGGAGGACCTTGAATGACGTACGAAGAAAACCACGACGATGTCATCGTCGAACGGGAGGGAACCGGCGTCGGTACGATCCTGGGCATCATCCTGGCGATCGTTGTCGTGCTCGCCATCATCTGGTTCTTCTTCCTCGGTGGAATGAACAGCGGAAACAACGGCACGCCGAACAACGGCACCGACACGAACCAGACTCAAATCCAGCAACAGCAGCCGCCCGCCAATAACCAGCCGGGCAACGGCTACTAGACGAACTCAGCGCAGAAATCCGGCCGGGCGAGAAGCCCGGCTCATTCTTATGTCGTGGAGATCGTGCTTTCGCGGCCCATCGATGCCCGCGCCAGCGTCGCGCCGCTGGGCCGCTGGGGGGACGACCAGCTCGACCGTTTCGACGGACGGACGTTGGTCCGGACGATCAGGCTGACGGCCGACCAACCGCTGCTGCCTTACTCGATCGAGATCCCGCCCGCACCGACCATGCGACTGGATGCCCGACTTGCCGCCGGTACGCCGGCGGCGGTCGGCGAATTGATAGCGGCGACATTCGTGACGGAGACGCTGCCGCTGGCGGAGCTTGCGCAGCACGATGGCGCCATCGAACGACTCGTGACGCTGTACCCCGGTCTCGTACCGGTTCTGATCCCGGATCCCTTCCACGCACTTGTCAGGTCGATCAGCGCGCAGCAGATCAACCTGGCGTTCGCCAGCCGAATTCGTCAGCGCCTCGCGCTGCATTACGGGCACCGCCTGGAGATTGGCCGCCAGTTCGTCGACGTCCTCGATCCGGAGGCGCTGGCGTCAGCGCGCGTCGAGGACCTGCGCGCGCTGCAGCTGACCAACGCCAAGGCGCGCGCGGTCATCGCGACCGCGCGCGCCGCGACTGCCCGCGAGCTCCGGATCGACGACCTGGAACGGATGGAAGACGAGACGCTGATCAGTCACCTGACACGGTTGCCCGGTATCGGCCGCTGGAGTGCCGAGTGGTTCCTGTCGCGGACGCTCGGCCGACCGCGCGTCGTTGCGGGTGACCTCGGGGTCAGGAAGGCAGTCGGCCGGCTGTACGGCGCGGGGATGCCGTCCGAAGAGGAGACTCGTCGACTGACCCGGCACTGGGGCGCCGCCTCGACCGTCGCGCAGGCCCTGGCGCTGCACGACCTCTACGTCAGCTCCGTGACTCCTCGAGCGCCATGACCTTGGCGATCCGCGGAATGTGGCGGCCACCCTGGAACTCGCCGTTCATGAACGCGTCGAGACAGCCAAGGCATACCTCGCGGCCGATGATCCTGGCGCCCATCGCCAGCACGTTCGCGTCGTTGTGCTCGCGGCCGAGTCGCGCTGTCACCGGATCGGCCGCCTCGACGCAGCGGATGCCGTGGATCTTGTTCGCCACTATGGCTTCGCCCGTGCCGCTGCCGCCGAGCACTATGCCGCGCTCGCACTCACCTGCGGCGACCGCTCGCGCGGCCGGCGCGATGTAGTCGGGATAGTCGACCGGAACTGCGTCGGTATCGACCCCAAAGTCGACCACTTCGTGGCCATTCATGGCCAGCCAGTCGGCAATCGGTGCCTTGAGCGGAAAGCCCGCGTGGTCGGTGGCAAGGGCGACGCGCATGGCCAAACCGTAGCATCGGCTATCGTCGGCGGAGTGCTCGGCAACTCAATCAAGCTGTTCACGATCCGTGGCATCGAGGTCGGCGTCCACTACAGCTGGCTGATCATCTTCGCGCTGCTGACATGGTCGCTGAGCGTCTACCAGTTCCCGGCCGAGCTGGGTCGGCGGCCGCAGGTCGAGTACTGGATCCTCGGCGTGGTTACGACGTTGCTGCTGTTCGCGTCAGTCCTGATCCACGAGCTCGCTCACTCGTTCGTCGCCAGGGCACGTGGCCTTGACGCTCGATCGATCACGTTGTTCATCTTTGGCGGCGTCTCGAATCTGACCGGTGAGCCAAAGTCGCCCTCCACGGAGTTCCTCGTCGCGGTCGTTGGTCCGATCACGAGCTTCATTCTCGCGGCGATCTCGTTTGGCATTGCCACCGTCGTCGAGGAGGAACGCGTAGCGGCCGTGGCGAGCTACCTGTTCATCATCAACGCCAGCCTGGGCATCTTCAACCTGATCCCGGGCTTCCCACTGGACGGTGGTCGCGTGCTGCGCTCGATCCTGTGGGGCACGACGCGGAGCATTCGACGCGCAACCGACTGGGCGGCCAACGTGAGCAAGGTCGTGGCCTGGCTGATGTTCGCGGTCGGCATCCTTCTGGTCGTCCAGGGCGACATCGTCAATGGCGTTTGGCTCGGCGCCATCGCCTACTTTCTGCACAGCGCCGCGTCGCAGAGCGTTCAGCAGATGGTCCTCGAGACGCGGCTCGGCAAGGTCCAGGTGCGCGATGTCGCGCGACCGGTCGACGTTACCGTGCCGCCCGGAATCAGCGTCGAAGAGCTGGTCGAGACCCACATGCTGCCGCGCAACCTGCGTGCCGTTCCGGTCACGGACAACACCAGGCTTGTCGGCATCGTCACGGTCAGCGACGTGATGCGTGTGCCACTGGACAAGCGTCCGGGCACTGCCGTCGCCGAGATCATGAGTGGCTTCGAGCACCTCTACACAGTCACGGCGGATAGCCGCGCCCTCGATGCGGTCGAGCTTCTCGCGGAGCACGACCTCGAGCAGCTGCCAGTCCTGGACAGCGGCAAGCTGGTCGGCATGCTCACGCGCGGAGACGTGATGCGTCAGCTGCAAATGCGCGAGGAGCTGACTCCAAACCGTTGAGCCTCGGAGTCCCGGCGATCTACTCGGGTCGAGGATGGACCTGGTCGCGGCGCTCCTGTTTGGCCTCGGCGTGATCCCAGTCGTGTGAGCTCGCCTCGGCCGCCTTGTGCGCGGCGCGTGCGTCGACGAACGACTTCTGGACCCACGCCACGATGTCTTCGGGATCGTCCGTGACGCGGAAAAGCTCCAGGTCGATCGGGGCGATCATCCCGTGCTCAAGAACAGCCGTGGACAGCCAGTCGATGAGCGGCTTCCAGTACGAGGAGCCAAACAGGATCACCGGGAAATGGTCGATCTTGCCGGTCTGCACCAGGACGAGTGACTCGAAGAGCTCGTCGAATGTGCCGAAGCCGCCTGGAAAGATCACAAATGCCTGCGCGTACTTGACGAACATCGTCTTGCGCACGAAGAAGTAGCGGAAGTTGAGGGCGAGAGTGCAGTACTTGTTGATGTCCTGCTCGTGAGGCAGCTCGATGCCCAGGCCGACTGAGACACCGCCGGCCTCGGCAGCGCCCTTGTTCGCCGCCTCCATGATGCCCGGACCGCCGCCAGTGATGACCGTGATGCCCTCGCGAGCGAATCGCGCCGCGAGCTGCTCAGCTGCCCTGTAGGTCGGGTCGCTGGCCAGCGTGCGTGCCGAGCCAAAGATCGTCACCGCGCGGCCGAGTCGGGCGAGCGAATCGAAGCCCTCGACGAACTCACCTTCGATGCGCAATGCGCGCCATGCGTCGCTGTCCAGGAAGCTCGTGTCGGCGTAGGGCGCCGCCTGGAGGAGCTTGCGGTCTTCGGTCGGCTTGGTCTTTGGTCGGCGCTCTTGAATCATCGGCGCGAGGATAGTGTGCGCAGGTCCACGAACGATGGCCTTACAGCGCGGAGGAACATCTCATGGCAATGGCGATGGACCCGGTCTGTGGCATGGAAGTCGAGACCCAGGGCGCGCAATGGACGGCAGAGCACGACGGCAAGACGTACTACTTCTGCTCGAAGGGCTGCATGCTCGACTTCAAGGACGACCCGCAGCAGTTCCTGGACTCGAGCTACACGCCTGCCGAGATGCCCGACGACTCAGAGGCGTAGATACGAGGCGCCGCGCGCGTCGACCAGGAAGCCGCCGTCCGCGCGGCGCACGAGACGGATCACGATTTCCGTGCAGATCGAACAGCGCAAAACGACGCCAGGACCGTTCAGGCCGTAAGCGCGCAGGCTGCCCACCTGCGCGACATTGCCGCAGTGCGTGCACTGACTCGGAACCGAGGTCATGTCCGATCCGAAGATCTCCATGAGCATTCCGCCAACGGCATTGGCGTCGAGCGTGTATTGATCATCCACCTTCGTCAGCCTCCGCTCGGTCCGAAACGCTCGGTCTTGATCTGGCCCGGAGACAGACCGAGGCCGACAAGCGCTTCGGCCGCGGATTCGACCAGCGGAGTCGGGCCGCAGACGAACGCCTGCGCTTTGCGGCCGGTCGTCTCGAGCACCTCGCTGATCATTGCCATGTCTATTCGCCGCGCATAGCCGGTCCAGCCGGGCGGCTGCACGCGGGTGAACGTATCGATGATGCGCAGGCCGTCGCCAGATTGCGCGAGCTGGTGCAGCTCCGTCGCGTAGATCACGTCGTCCGGAGTGCGCGAGCTGTACAGAAGGGTGCACGGGACCCGTGACATGACCTTGCTCCGATCCCGGATCATCGCCATCAGCGGCACGATGCCCGATCCGCCGGCAATCAGCAGCAATGGATCCACGGCGGCTGGATCGCGGACGAAGTAGCCGCCGATTGGTCCGCGAACCTCGAAACGATCACCCAGCCTCAATTCGTCGATCAGGAAGGGCGAAACCTCCCCGTCCGGAACGCGCTCGACTGTCAGGTCGATGAGCGGTTGTCCCGTGGGTGCCGAGGCAATCGAATAGCTGCGCTCAGCCTGATAGCCGTCCGCGGCGGTCAATCGAACGTCGACGTGCTGCCCAGCCCTGTGCGACGTCCAGCCGGGCACGTTGAGCGAGATTGTCTTGACTCGCGGAGTCTCGGCGCGGATTGCCGCGACCGTCGCCACGAGCCAGCTGATGGCGGCCACTCTCAGTCGCCCGAGTAGCGTTCTTCGAGCCAGGGATCGCCGCGATTGTGATAACCGAAGGACTCCCAGAATCCAGGCTGGTCGCGGTCGACGATGCGCAGGCCGCGGATCCATTTGGCGCTCTTCCAGAAATAAAGATGCGGCACGACGAGTCGGGCGGGTCCGCCGTGCTCGGGCGTCATAGGTGCGCCGTCGTAGCCATAGGCCACAAAGGCCTGGTCGTTGACCACGTCGGCCAGCGGTAAATTCGTCGTGTAGCCACCGTCCGAGTAAGCGATCACGAACGCGGCTGATTTGTCGAGATCGACGGACTCGAGAAGCGTGTCCACGCTCACGCCGTGCCAGCGCATGTCGAGGCGTGTCCACTTGGTGACACAGCTGATGTCGACGACGAAGTCACGCGACGGCAGCGCCTGGAACTCCTGCCACGACCACGACTTCGGGGCCGCGACGAGTCCTTCGACGGTCAACGTCCAGCGATCGAGCGGCGTATGAGGAGTCGGCCCGGCGGAGAGGACCGGGAAATCAGTAGTGACGTATTGGCCAGGAGGAACGCGTTTGCCCTGGTCGGGCGTGCGGCGGCGGCCAACGAAACCGCGCGTGACTGGAGGTTCGGCCATCTCGCCCTCAAGGTTACGCAGCCGCGCTCCGCGCGCCAATCCATTCGAGCCAGATTTCGCATGATTTTCACAGGGAGATTGACTCTGGCCGCAGCGTAGATATATTCGCCGCGGTTTTCCGAGGGAGAGGGAGGTTTCTGTTCCAGGTGTATACGGATCGGTCCATTACCTGCGTCGATTGCGGCCAGGAGTTCAATTTCACGGCAGGCGAGCAAGAGTTTTACGCGCAGCGCGGCTTCACGGAGTCACCAAAGCGCTGCTCATCTTGCCGACAGATTCGCAAGGCCCAGCGCAACCGCGGTTCCGCCGATGGCGCACCGCGCGGCGACAGCTACGGCAATGGTGGCTACGGCGGCGGCAGCTACGGCTCGGGTGACTACTCGAGCTCGTACGCCACGTCTGGCTACTCGTCAAGCGGCGGTTACTCGGCTGGTGGCTATTCATCCGGCTATTCGGAGCGACGGCCGCGCGAGATGTTCGAGGCGACGTGCGCCAACTGCGGCAAGACCGCGAGCGTGCCCTTCCGGCCGTCGGGCTCAAAGCCCGTCTACTGCAGCGACTGCTTCGAGAGCCGCCGCTAGGACGACGCGGGCATTTTCCACGAAAGAAATAAGCGAGCGATAAGCCAGCGCTAAGCGCGCGATAACTGTCCGTTTCTAACCTCTCGCGCACCGATCCCGGCTGCCGCCGTTCGATCGGCTCCCGTCGAGTAGGTGAAGTGAATGGAGAGCCATGCGCGCCGCATCGTTGCCCCGCTTCCTGCCAAGCCTGTCCGTCGTCCTCATGGGCGGCACCGGCCTGCTGTTGCTGATCGCCTTGATCGCCCTGTGCGCATTCGGCGCCCAGGACGCCGTCGCGACGTCAATCCAGGTTGGTGAACCAAACCCGTTTCGCTGGACATGACCTAGATTGGCGGGGTGCCTGACACGTCGCCACAAGAGCCGCGCGCTTCGACCGACAGTCGGACAGACAACAGCGCGCGACGCATCTCACGCGGACCGGTCGTTGTCCTGATAGTCGGCGCGGCGCTCGCGCTGGGCCTTGTATTGCTTGGCGCCGCGCTGGCCGGCACGCCGACACCCACGCCGCCGGCCAGCCAACGGCCCGGCACGGATGCGGCGCCGCGCGACGTCAACGTGATCATGCGCGACTACCACTTCGACCCAACGCCGCTGTACCTGTATCCGGGTGAGACCATTCGGCTCAACGTGTTCAACGGCGGCATGGTCGAGCACGAGCTTGTGCTCGGAGATGCCACTGTCCAGGACGCCTGGGCAGAGGAGGACGCGGTAAACACTCCTCCGGCGCCGTTCGCGACGACGCCTCCCGCAACCGTCGACCCGGGCGTAGGCGGCCTGCGCATCCTGCTCGCATCAGGTGGATCGACCAGCGTGCTGTATCACGTGCCAGACATGGGTACGCTTCAGATGCTGTGCCACCTGCCCGGCCACCTCGAGCAGGGCATGGCAGCAGACGTTGTGCTGGTCACGCCGGAAGATCGCTAAGATTGCCCTCCGGCCATTTAGGCTTAGACCAACCGTGATTACCAGGAGAGAACCGTAGATGACGTACGTGATCGCCGAACCGTGCATCGACGTCATCGATCAATCGTGCGTCGCGGTATGCCCCGTGGATTGCATCCACTTCGACTCCGGCACCGATCGCATGCTGTTCATCGATCCTGACGAGTGCATCGACTGTGGTGCATGCGAACCCGAGTGCCCGGTCAACGCCATCTACCCCGAAGACTCACTGCCGTCCGAGTGGGCCCAATACACAGAACTCAACGCGCGTTGGTTCAAGGACAAAGACTCTGCGAGGGCGACAATCGACGAGTGGAAGGCGCCCGGCTGACCTTCCGTCACTGGATTCCAGCCCGCTAGGAGCGGGCGAACATCGCACCGGCAATTCGACGCAGGCTGGGCCGCACTCCGTAGAGCAGCAGAGTCGCGCGGAAGATGCGACTGGTGCCCACTGTGGCGAGCGCGACAAACACGATCTGCGCGGCGAGTGACACCACGACCAGCGCCCACGGAACGGCGGTGGAAGACGCGAGCACTGCCAACATGGCAGCCGGTGCCGTCAGCGGCAGCACGCACAGCAGCAGCACCATCGGTGCGTTCGGATCGCTCAGGAATGCCGGCAACAGCACGATCGGAACGACCGCAATCACACCGAAGACGCTCGCGTACTGCTGTGCCTCCCGTGCGCCCGGAGCAAGCGCACCGACGGCCGCGTAGATCGCGCCGTACGACATGTAGCCGAGTGCGAAGAAAACGACCGCCAGCAGCAGCGTCAGTGGCGAGATTTGGATCGTCAGCTGGAACTGGTTGTTGAGCAGCGGCAGGGCGACAAGGGCAGTGCCGACCCAGATCGCAACCTGTGTAAGACCAGCCGCTCCAAGGCCGAGGACCTTGCCCGCCATCAGCGGCAGTGCCGGTATCGAGCTCAACAGGATCTCGACGACGCGGTTCTCCTTCTCCTCGGTCACTGACTGCAGCAGGTACCCGCTCGTGATGAAGATGCTGAGCATGAAGATGAGCGTGAACGCATAGGGAACGAGGAAGGAGCTGAGGATGGCCGCGTCAGACGACTGACCGCCATTCGCGCCCGCGTCGATGTACTGCACGGGCGTGATCAGCTGCGCGAGGACCGTATCGGGCACTCCCGACGCTCGCACCAGCGACGTTCGCAGCAACAGGTCCATCTCCGACTGTGCCGCCAGCCGACGGGTCAGCTGCACCTGCGCGCGTCCTCCTGCGGGTTGCGCGGGCGAGACCACGGTGATCACTGGTCGGTTCGGCCAGGTGGCAGGAACGATGAAGTAATCCGGGATTTCGCCCGCGGCCAGGCGACGATCCGCCGCGGCGAGGTCGACCACGGCCACGTCGGGAGTCAGAGCCGGATCCGGGCTGATTGGCACTGCCGACTGGTTGACGACGATGACCGGCCCTGCCTGGCCACCGGTGAATGACGACGAGTTGAACGCGGAGAGGGCAAAGATGAACCCCATCGCCAGGGGGAGCAGCAGGGTACCCGCGACGAAGCCGCGACGTCGGACCGTGCGCAGGTAGTCGCGCCGGGCGACGAGGGCGACCAAGCGCGCGAAATCCGAGGTCATGCCACGCGCTCCGCGCGCTCGTCGCCCGCCACCGCGCGGACGAATATCTCGGCCAGATTGGGTGCCTCGACGGCGAAGCGCTCGACGACCGCCGGAGTCGCGGCCAGCTCGCGGAAAAGATCCTGGGCAGTCTGACCGTCGCGCAACAGGTAGCGGACCGAGCCATCGTATGCAGTCGCGTGACTGGCCGCGGGCAGTGCCGTCGTATCGAGCGGCAAGTCCGAGCCTTGGACCTCAACTGCGCCGTCACTGAACGCGCGCCGGACGTCGCCGACCGCGCCGTAGAGCAACCTGCGACCCTTGTCGATCAACACGATCCGATCGCACAGGACCTGGGCGTCCTCCATGTCATGCGTGCTCATGATCACGGCAGCACCACGGTCCCGCTGAGCCAGGAGCAGTTCCTTGAGCATCTGGGCATTCACCGGATCGAGCCCGGAGAAAGGCTCGTCGACGATCAAGAGGTCTGGCTCGTTGATGATCGTGGCGACCAGCTGGGCCTTCTGGTGCATGCCCCGCGATAGCTCGGCGCCCTTCTTCGTGAGCGAATCGCCCAATCCGACGTCGGTCAGCAACTTCGTGGCCCGCTTTTTCGACTCTGCCAGAGGCAACCCGCGCAGCGCGCCGAAGTAGGCCAGAGTGTCGACAACCGGCACATCTCGGTACAGCCCGCGGTCTTCAGGAAGGTAGCCGATGCGCGCCTGGTGCTCCACTCCTGACGGCTGGTCAAAGACCCGGATCGTCCCTGAGTCGGGCCGGATGATGTCAAGGATCATGCGCATCGTCGTTGTCTTGCCGGCACCGTTCGGCCCGAGAAAGCCCAGGATCTCCTTCGGCCCCACGTCGAACGAGAGATCGGCCACCACGTCGGTCGTGCCGAAGCGCTTCCACACCCCATCGACCACGACGGCCTTGCCGCCGCCGGTTCCGCCAGCCTGCGTTGTCACAAGGTGAGCCTATCGAACATCCGCGAGGAGGCAAGGCCGTAACGGCCTATCCTGCCTGTCGTGCGCATAGTGTCCCTTCTGCCGTCGGCGACGGAGATCTGCTTCGCACTGGGTCTGGGCGACGAGATCGTTGGCCGAACCCATGAATGCGACTACCCACCTGAGGCAGCCGATATTCCCGCGATGACCTCGGATGTCGGCGCGGTCGCCACGGCTACGAGCCGCCAGATCAACGACAGGGTTGCCGCGTCAGTCCAGGGCGGCGAGTCGATCTACCGACTCGATGTCGAGGCGCTGGCGAAGGCCGACCCGGACCTCATCCTGACCCAGGAACTATGCGACGTCTGCGCGGTCTCGTACCGCGACGTCGCTCAGGCCGTGAAGCTGGCCGGAACGGACTCACAGATCATCAGCCTCGAGCCGACGAGCATTGAGGGCATTTTCAACTCGATCTCGACCGTGGGTGCTTACGCTGAGGCAGAGGATGAGGCAGTCGGCCTGATCGAGCTGCTGCGCGAGCGGTTGGCGCGCATCGAGAATCGCGTCCTCGAGCGCCGCCTGGCCGGCATGCCGCCGCGAAGGGTCGTATCACTCGAATGGCTCGACCCGCCCTTCGCGGCGGGCCATTGGGTTCCAGAGCAGGTCCGCCGGGCGGGTGGATGGGACCTGCTCGGCACCCCCGGCGAGCCGGCCGTGGAGACGAGCTGGCAGAGCGTTCGAGATGTGGAACCAGAGGTGCTCATCCTGATGCCGTGCGGATTTGACGCCCATCGAACTGTCGACGAGTGGCACTCAGGTGCGGCCAACCGTCCTGCCTGGCTTGACCAAATGGCCGCGCTGAGCGAGGGCGAGATCTACGCTGTTGACGGATCGTCCTACTTCAGCCGGCCCGGACCGCGCGTCGTCGACGGCATTGCCCTTCTGGCGGAGATCTTCGACCCGGGCACCTTCACCGACGAGGTCCCGGAGGATGCATTCTTCAAGGTGGCGGCGTTTGGCTGATCGCCCTCGATTGACGGCCGCGTCGGAGTCGGGATTTCACGCTTCGTTCAATTGCCTGTGGTGTGGTCGGCCATACACCACGCGCACGGCCGACGACCTGGAGGGATGGGCTCAGCTGTGCTCATCGTGCGTTGGCAAGGCCCAGGACAACGAGTTCCTGCGCTACCGATTGAGAGACGGGATGCAATCTCGCTCGCAGGCAGCCAGGCACAACTCAGAAGAGAACGCGGCACTGCGCGATTACTACGCGGCTCGAGCTCCGGAATACGACGAGTTCTACGGCGCCGAATGGCGGCCCCCGCTCGAGCGGGCCGTATTCCAGGCTGATCTGGACGCTGCCACGCTGTGGCTCGATTCCTTGCCGATCAGTGGCGAGATCGTCGAGCTCGCGGCGGGTACGGGCTGGTGGTCGACGCTTCTTGCCTCAAAGGGCCAGCTATGGATTTACGACGTCTCCGAAGAAGTCCTCGACGTCGCGCGCAAGAAGCTGATCGCCCATGGCATGCGCGCCCACATCCACATCCGCGACGCCTGGGCTGAGCCTGATCGCCAAGTCGATGCGGTGTTCTGCGGTGCATGGCTGAGCCACGTCCGTCGCCGGCGCCTGCCCGAATTCCTGGCGATCGTGCACCGATGGCTGAAGCCAGGTGGCCTCTTTGCGTTCGTCGACGAGGCGGGTAGTCCCGACTACGACGAGACGATTGACGAACACCAGCCACGTGAGCTGAACGATGGGCGCAAGTTCTCGATCATCAAGGTCTTTTACGAGCCCGACGAGCTCCGGGCCGCTTTGCTGGACGCGGGCTTCGCACGTGCGGAAGTCACCACGACATCGCGGTTCTTCGTCCTTGGCAGGGCAACGGCATGACCGGCCACGGCGCATCCATGGACCTCCATGAATTCGGAGCAATCACGAGCGTCGTGGTGAGTCGACACGGCGAGATCGTTCACGAGCAATATCTCGAAGGCGACCTCGACACGCTGCACAGCACCCGGTCGTGTGCCAAGACCGTCCTCGGCATGCTCGTCGGCATCGCGATCGCCGACGGTTTGATCGGTGGTGTCGACGTTTCGTTGGGCGACCTTCTGACGGATCGCTCCATCGACCCGGCCAAGGCGCCGATCACCATCGAACAGTTGCTGACGATGAGCTCCGCGCTGGATTGCAACGACTGGGATGAGATGTCTCCCGGAAACGAAGATCTGATGTACCCGTCCCGGGACTGGGCTCAATTTGCGCTCGATCTTCCAGTGCGCGATCGAGTCGGTTTCAGCTATTGCACCGCGGGCGTGCTGCTCCTTGGAGTCGCGCTGGCCGCGACGATCGGAGAGCGGCTGTCGCGGTACGCAGAACGCAGGCTCTTTCCGGTCGTGGGCGTTGAGCGTTATCGATGGCCGCGGACACCGCGCGACGAAGATTCGGCGGCCGGTGGCCTGATGCTTACCAGCCGCGCCTGGCTGAACCTCGGCATGCTCTACCTCGAAGGTGGTCGCGGAGCCGTTGCCAGTTCATGGATCAGCGAGTCGACGCGTGCCCACGCACGAATTGATGAGCGAACCCAATACGGCTATCTCTGGTGGCTCCGCTCGTTTGGCGGACACGACTCGTACTACATGAGCGGCATGGGCGGCAATCGTGTGCACGTGTTTCCGGATCTGGAGCTCGTTGCGGTGATCACGAGCAAAAACTTCAATGTGCCGAGACCGCACGACCTGACCGATCGGCTGCTCGTCGACGAGGTGCTCGCGCGCTATGCCGCCTGAGCGCGCCGACGAGACGACATCCAGCGACACGGCGCTACGGGATTACTACGCGGCGCGCGCCGACGAATACGACGACTGGTATCTGCGCCGCGGGCGTTACTCGCATGGCCCGGACGCCGACGCGGCCTGGACTGCCGAGCTTGCAGGTGCTGCCGCGTGGATTGGGTCGCTGCCGCTTCACGGCAGCATCGTCGAGCTCGCCGCGGGCACGGGCTGGTGGTCGCCACTGCTCGCTCGACGCGGCGAGCTGACGATCTACGACGCCAATCCGGCGCCCCTTGCGATCGCACGGGACAGACTCGCCGGTGCTGGACTGACCGCCGTCGTTGAGGTCCGGGACGCTTGGGCATGGCCGGATCGCGCGGTTGACGGTCTGTTCATGGGTTTCTGGCTGAGTCACGTGCCGCGCGCTCGACTCGGGGAGTTTCTGGCCATCTGCAGGGCGTGGCTCAAGCCTGGCGGCACGCTCGCCTTCATCGATTCGCGTCTCGACCCCGAGTCGAGCGCCACAGACCACCCGACTCCCTCGGACGACCTGTCCAGGCGCCGCCTCAACGACGGCCGGGAGTTCACGATCACCAAAATCTTCTGGACGCCCGCGGAGATGGAGACGGCCTTGACTGCTGCCGGCTTCACAGAGGCCAGCGTTGAGCAAACTCCACGCTTCTTTCTGATGGGGCGAGCGACCGCCGCCATTTAGACTCCGGCGCATGTCGTTGGCCGGCAAACGGATCGCAACCGTCGGGTCGGGCGTCATGGCCGAGGCCATGATTGCCGGCCTGCTCCGTGGTGAGCAGGTCACGCGCGATCAGATCGTCGCCAGCCATCCGCGCGCCGATCGCCGAAATGAGCTCGTCAGCAGCTATGGCATAGGCACGGTCGAAGACAACGCGGCGGCCGTTGCAGAGGCCGACGTCATCGTCCTCGCGATCAAGCCGCAGATGCTCGTCCGTGTGGGCCGTGAGCTCCGTGGCCGCCTCAACGACGGCCAACTCCTGATCAGCGTCATCGCCGGAGCGACCACGACCGCTCTGAGCAATGCCCTCGGCCACCGCCAGATCGTGCGCGGCATGCCGAATACGCCCGCCCAGCTGGGCAAGGGAGTGACCGTCTGGTACGCCACGCCGGAGGTCACTGGCGGACAACGCGACCAGGCGCGCGTGCTGCTGGACACGCTGGGCGAACAGCTCGAGGTCGACGACGAAAAGTTCGTGGCCATGGCCACGGCCGTTTCAGGCACCGGCCCCACGTACGTCTTCCTGGTCATGGAGGCGCTGATTGATGCCGCCGTCCACCTGGGCTTTCCGCGGCACATCGCGCATGACCTTGTCATCGAGACTCTGGAGGGCAGCACGCTCTTCGCCAAGTCGAGCGGCATGCACCCGGCTCAGCTCAGGAACATGGTCACCTCTCCCGGCGGAACGAGCGCAGCCGCCCTGCACGAGCTCGAGTCCGGCCGGCTGCGTACCGTCTTGAGCGAGGCCGTCTGGGCCGCATATCGGCGTACCGAGGAGCTCGGTCGCAATCTTGAAGCAGACACAGCAGACTGACCTTCATACTCATCAACCGTGCGCGTTGAGCTGCTGACGACCGAGGACTGCCCGCACAGCGAGCGGACCGAAGAGAACATCCGCGCCGCGCTATCTGACAACGGCCACACGCCAAACATCGAGCGCGTCTACATCGGCGACATCGAGGATGCGGCGGACCTGGGCTTCCATGGTTCGCCGACGTTGCGTATCGACGGCATGGACGTCGTGCGTCCACCGGCGAGCCTGCCCATCAACACTGGCTGCCGGCTCTACACGCAGCCCGATGGAACTCTCGATGGCGTAATCCCGGTTGAGGTGATCGCTGCGGAGCTGGAGCGGCGGCGCGAGGCGGAGGCCCGCGACAAGGCTGCCGCCTTCCATCCCGGGCAGGTGCCGGCCAAGACGTCGAAGGCCCTTTTTCTGTGGGCCTCGCGCCGCCGCGCGCTGGGCAGCGTCGCAACCGCGATCCCGCTCACTCGTCGGATGGTTCACCGCTTCGTCGCCGGCGACTCGCTCGACGACGCGCTCACGGCCCTGGAGGCACTCAAGGATCAGGGCATGCGCTGGACGGTAGACGTCCTGGGTGAGTCGGTCGACTCGCGGGAGGCTGCAACCGCCTCGGCCGATCGCTACATCGCGACGCTCGATGCCCTCGCTGCGCGAAATCTCGAGGCGAATGTCTCACTCAAGCTCACGCAGATGGGACTGGAGATAGATCCGATCTTCTGTCTCGAGAACGTCCGTCGCGTGGTGAGCCGGGCGCGCGAAATCGGCGCCTTCGTGCGCGTCGACATGGAGGACCACTCGAAGACCGATCAGACGCTCGAGATCGCCCGCACACTACACGACGACTACTCCGAGGTGGGCGTCGTGATTCAGTCATACCTGCGGCGCTCCGCTGACGACATCGACCGGCTCATTGCCACGCAAACACGCGTGCGCCTGTGCAAGGGGGCCTACGACGAGCCCGGCTCGGTGGCGTTCACCACCAAACAGGAGGTCGACGAAAGCTACAGGCAGCTGATGGAGCGTTTGCTGCTGGACGGCAAATACCCCGCGTTGGCGACCCACGACGAGGCAATCATCGAGCAAGCGATCACCTTCGCGCGCGAGCACGACATTGGACCTGACCGGTTCGAGTTTCAGATGCTCTACGGCGTCCGTCGCGATCTCCACGAGCGACTCATCGCCCTGGGGTGGACGGTGCGCGTTTACGTTCCGTACGGAACCGAGTGGTACCCGTACTACATGCGCCGCTTGGCAGAGCGACCCCAGAACGTGTTCTTCATCTTGTTCAGCGTCATGAACGAGGGACGCGGCAAAAAAGCTGCTTGACGTCCGCGCCATCTACGACTAATACTACGCATCACGTAGTACGGAGCGCGTAGTAGTGACCGATTTCCAGAACCAGAATCCCAACGATCCTGGCTTGTTGCTGATGATCAGTCTGGCCAGTGGGCCCAAGCACGGCCACGCCATGTTGCTCGATGTCGAACACTTCGCCGGCACTCGACTCGGCCCCGGCACGCTCTACGGAGCGCTATCGCGACTGGAAGCGGAAGGCAAAGTCGAGCCACTTCCCGTTGAAGGGCGACGGCGGCCTTACCGGCTCACGCCCGCCGGACGTACAAGCCTCAATGACCGACTCGCTTCATTGCAGCGAGCGGTGGAGGCGGGCGTTGCCCGGATGAGCGCGTGACACGGCTGCTGCTGCGCTTTTTTCCGGCCGCATGGCGCGATCGGTATGGCGACGAGCTGAGTGACCTGGTCTCTGAGACGGGCGTCAGTCCGCGCGTCGCCGCCGACATAGCCCGCGCCGGAAGCGCAGAACGCATTCGCGCGGCCCGGGTCGCGCTGAAGGGAGGTACCTCGATGATCTTTGCGCCTGCCTGGCGGCATCCGACCGCATGGGCCGTCGCGGGAGCGATCGTGCTTGTGCCAACACTCACGCTCGTCGTGCTTGCTGCGTTGCGAACTACCGTGGCGCCTGTCGATGACCTGCTCAACTCACAGCGCTACCTGGACCTCGCGCTGGTCCTGGGTCCGGCTTTCGCAGCTCTGCTCGCGGCGCTGCCGCTCGTTCGAATCGGATTCACGCACATCGATGGTGGCTCGGAGGCATCGCTTTCGGTGCGACTCCGCGCGGCGAACGTCGTGGTAGTGGTGATCGGCCTGGGCGTTGCCAGCCTCTTGGTCGGTCACATCCTGTTCGAGTCCGTTATGCAAATCGGCGCGTAGCGACCGGGTTCTCCAGCGCCGGATCGCGCGCAAAACGAGCGACTCGCCGTTGTTGCTAGCCCTCCTTTTCGGCCGCTTGCTCTGGCAAAGCGGCAGCTATCGCGGCTTTCGAACCGGCTTCTTCCTCGGCCGTCGCCATCTTCACCAGCTGCTTCAGGTCGCGTTCCTGCTGTTCGTCAGTCTCCTGCTCGGCAAGCGCCATCCGATTGCGCGCGCCCTCCATCGCTTCGATCAGCTCGTCGAGCTTGATGTGGACGGCCTTTGAATCACGGTTCTGGCTGTTCTGAATAACGAAGACCATCAGGAACGTCACGATCGTCGTGCCCGTGTTGATCACGAGCTGCCAGGTGTCAGAGAAACCAAAGATCGGACCTGTGACAGCCCACACCGCGATCACCAAGACTGCCACGAGCAGTGCCAACGGCGAGCCCAGGGCCTTGATGATTGCGTCCGTGGCGCGGTTGAAGGCCTTCTTCATGTGGCGATGATGCGACACGGCTCGACACGAATCCGTAACTCTTAAGCCTGTCCTCTTCGCGAATTCATCGCGAACTTCGGCCGCTGCAGTCTCTACGCTGGCATCGATGACGCACAAAGTCGTTGCACTCGTCGGCCGTCTCTACGACTCCAACGCGCAAGACCGCGAGGTCGACATCGAGTCGGGGATGGCGATGCCCAGCGGTAGCCAGCTGCTGTGGATCGATATGGACCGCGACGCGGCACAGCTTTCACGCGTGGCCAACGCGCTCGGTTTGACTGGCGCGCTCGAGCCGCTTGCCGAACCCCGCCCGCAACCGCGCCTCCTCCAGGCCAAGGACTACGTGCGCCTGTCCGTGATCGGGCTGGCAGCCGGGGCGCAAGATCCGCCGCGGCCGGTGGCGGTGGATCTGCTCGCCGTGACGAACGTCGTCGTCAGTGTCCACGACCGCGAGATCGAGGGCTTGGGCGTGCCGCTCGAGGTGGTCAAGGGGGAGACTCAGTTCGGCGCTCTCGATGAGGCGGCTTTCGTCGCCGTGCTTCTCGACGCGATTCTGGCTGGCTATTTCCGTGCCGTGGAAGGCATCGAGCGGCGCATCGACGAATACGATGCGCGCGCTCTCGTGGCCCGGCCCGACGACAACCTGATCGGCGATCTCGTCGGTTTGCGTCGCGAAGTCGCCATCCTGCGGCGCGCGCTGAGTCCGCAGCGCGAGGTCTTCTACACGCTGGAGCGGCCAGGCCTCGTGCTCGGAGATTCGGAAAGCGCGGCCTGGCCGCAGATCGCCGATCGTTTCCGCCAGGCTGTCGAGGCCGTCGAGAATGCCCGTGAGCTGCTCGTCGGCACGTTCGATATCGTCATCTCGCGCCAGGGTGAGCGGACGAACGACGTGATGCGCGTCCTGACCGTAATCTCGAGCGTCCTACTGCCGGCGGTGGTCATTGCCGGCGTCATGGGAATGAACTTCAAGCCGTCTTTCTTCGACGACCCACAGAACTTCCTGATCGTCATAGTGGCGATGTTCGTGCTGGCCACGGGAATCCTTCTTTTCGCGCGTTTCAAGCGCTGGCTATGACCTGCCCACGAACCTAGGGCAAGCGGTCTTCGATCTCCCAGGCATGATCCAGCGCGTGCCACGCAGAACGGCGGATGGCATAGCGCGCAGGCCAGCGCTCGCCGCCGCGAGGTCCTTTCTCAGGCAGCTCGCCGCGAACCTTGGCGTGCAGCGCCTCGATGAACGCCTTGTGCACGTCGGCACGACTCTGCGAGGCCGCGGGCGTCTTGGCGCCGAGGGCACCGATGTACGCGCGGTCGGCCTCATTAACGTGCTCGACCATCTTGGCCACGCTTCTGCCGCCACCTCGCGGGCCGCTGATGAGCGTCTTGCCCTTGGCAGTCAGTGACTCTTCCTCGAACGCTGCCCAGGCGGCCTCCAGAAGCTTGATCTGGGTCCCAAGGTCACGGTCGGTCAGCTTCTCGCGGTCGAACGTCATGATCGAATGGGGCACGCCGTAGTCGATGTTCTTATCGCCACTGGCCGTGGCGACCACCACGAGATCGTCTGGCGAGCTCGGCGGTGTCAGCTTGCCCGCCGAGTTGCCGATGCTCGCCTTGTAGCGCTCGCAGTACTCAACCAGTCGAGCCAAGGCTTCTTCGCGCGATTTGCCGCTGCGTGACCAACCCGGCCAATCGACCGCAGTCGCAAAGAATTTCTTGTCGCCGCGCTCGACCGCGACGCGCAGCTTCAACTGGGCTGAAGACGGTCGAGCTGGTCTGCGTGCTCTTCGAGGTGGTCGACGATGAAGCGCTCCGCGATGTCATGAGCCGTCATCTCGCCGCGCACGGGGTGTAAACCAACGGCGGACCACTCTTCGGGCGTCAACGAGCTCGCGTAACTTACGAAGTCGACGATCGCAGCGTGGGTGCCCGACATCTGCTGTGCGATCGGGACGTCACGGTTCGCCTCGATCGAACTGATCCGACCTGGATCGGTTCGCGTTCTGCCGAACGAAGCCGGCGTTCCCGGATAGGCGTCAATGACGACGCGCATCTGGCGGTGCCAGTACGGCACGAACTCGCCGATATGGGCCCACACCTGGCCCGCCTCCCAGCGCTCCGTCCCACCTTCGTCCGGGTCTGTCAGCCCGCCGGGCCTGTCGGCTTCGGCGAGCACCGCGAGGCGTCGCTCCGCGGCGTCAATGCGAGCGATCAGCTCATCGTTTGCGGCCATATCAGCCATCAGTCCGGAAATGCCTCTGGCCCACGCTCGGAAAGAGCCTGGGCGTCGGCGTCCGCGTTCTCCGGCGGCAGCCACGAATACGGATACGACTCATCCTCCATCTGGCGTGCTGCAGTGGTGATGTTGAGCGGATGGAACGTGTCGACCATGACCGCCAGCTCCTCCGTGCCTTCCTTGCCGATCGAAGCCTCGGCCGTGCCAGGATGCGGCCCGTGCGGGATCCCCGCCGGATGAAGCGTCAGCGAGGAGATCTCCACGCCGCGGCGGCTCATGAAGTTGCCCGCGACGTAGTAGATGACCTCGTCCGAGTTGATGTTCGAGTGGTTGTACGGAGCCGGGATCGCCAGCGGGTGATAGTCGAACTTGCGCGGCACGAACGAGCAGACAACGTAATTCCGGCCGGCGAACGTCTGATGCACCGGCGGCGGCTGGTGAATCCGCCCGGTGATCGGCTCGAAGTCGCCGATGTTGAAGATGAACGGCCACAGGTAGCCGTCCCAGCCAACGACGTCCAGCGGGTGGTGCATGAAGTGATAGGCCGTCAACCGGCCGCGGGCACGAACCCACACCACGAAGTCGCCGGCCTCGTCGTGTGGCGGGACCTCTTCCGGGATTCGAATATCGCGGTCTGAGTAGGGCGAGTGTTCGAGCAGCTGGCCCCATTCGTTGCGGTAACGCTTGGGGGGCACGATCTCGGAAGGCGACTCGACGTACAGGATGCGATGGTCCAGCCCTGCGTCCTGGTTCAGGCGCCACGTCGTACCGATCGGGATGACTATGTAGTCGCCCGGCCCATAGCGCATCGGCCCGAAGTTGCTCTCGAAGACTCCGCTGCCTTCGTGGACGAAGAGCATCTCGTCGCCTTCAGAGTTCCTGTAGAAGGTGTTTTCGGGCAGGCCCTCGGTCGGGCGCACGACACCCATCAGCACGTCGTTGTTGAAGAAGAGCGGGATGCGCGCGTCAATGACGTTGCCGCCGAGGGCCACGGCGCCTGTCTTGACCAGTCGATGACGGTGCAGGCCGTCGTCAACCGCCTCGTTCTTCAGGTCACGGACCGGCTCGATCTTGTGCGTGCGCGTCGGCGGTACCAGGTGGTAGAGCAAAGAGGAGCGACCGGTGAAGCCCTCCATGCCGAACAGCTCCTCGGCATAGAGCGATCCGTTCGGCGCGCGATGCTGAGTGTGGCGCTTGTGCGGGACGTTGCCGCGGCTCACGTAGAACATTCCGGCAAGCGTAGCGCGAGACGCGCCAACGTTGCGTGGGTCGACCGCGTCGTGCAACCGGATTGCAACTGCCCGAGACGACGATCGGCGAACCAGATTCCTCAAGGAGATCCGATGTTCGCCGTTCGCCCCTCGAGGGCTTTTCTTGCCGTCGCCATTGCCCTGTTTACAGCAGCCTGCAGCGGCAGTCCCGTCGCGCCAACCATCCCGCCGATCGCGATTCCCGGGCTTCCAACCGCCGGATCGGCACTGCCGCCAGCCACGGGCCACGTGGGCGACACTCTCAGGTTCGCTTCTTTTGATCGCGCCGAGATCGACGCGACTCTCGCCAAGATCTTCGACCCGGCCACTCCCACCGACGCAAATACGTCGCGACCTTCAGGCGCGCATTGGGTTGGCGTGGAGATGATCATCGTAAACAACGACACGGATCTTGCGGGACAGCAGTCGATACTCGACGCCACGAGCTCTGACGGCAGCTTGCTAACAACCGATCAGGACTACCACGGCGTCTCGACCCCCATCGGTGATTTCCAGGGCTGCACCAATAACCCAGAGGAGATCGACGCGGTCCAGGGCCAGCCGTATACGAACTGCAAGGCGTTTGTGGTGCCCAACGGCGAGTCGTTGAAGCAGGTCGGCATCAGGGTCGGGGGTGCCGAGCTATTCCTCGGCCAGGTGAGCGCCGATCAGGCGACCTGGTCGGTGCCCTGAGCAAGGGCTCTTAGCCAGCGGCCGCGATCCTGGCTCGCGCTGTCGCAATCAGATCGGCGTTGGTGTTGGCGTGGCCTTCCAGCCCCCATCCGCCCTCGACCGCTTCGGTCAGCAAGACCCAGGTACGTTGCCTCAGTGACTCGTCCCGACCCGCCGCCGCAATGATGTCCGTGAACCTGGCTACGGTGGCGAGCTGCTTATCTCGATCAAGAGCACCGGCATTGGTCAGGACCTGGACGCGAACATAGTTGTCGTCGCCGTCGACGTTTGAGATTGCAATGCCGGGCATTTCGTGGACGAACGCCGCCGTGTTTTGACGGAACATGGGGATATCAGGTACCTGTTCGATCGTCATCAGCGCGGCAGCGAGCTGCTGAGCGAGCTCGCGGCGGTCGGCAAAGGTTCCCTGCTTGGCATAGACGTCGATCATGGGCATGGCAGTCTCCTGGGATGGTCGCGAGTGGTGACTATGACGACCATCATAGTCCACCCTCAGCGGCGCGGACCAGTCCCGCTGCAAAGTCATGGAGCTGATCTCTCACTTCGTCGAATGGCTCGTAGCGGCGCTCCGCCCGGCTTTGGGCTACCGCCCCTTCAGACGCGGCAACGACCGTCGTGGCGAACGCGCGAGCCGAATTGGGCGCGAGCCCCCCTGCGACGAAGAGCTCGGCGAGACGACTGCGCCACGCCCTGAATATCTCGCCCGCTCTGTCACGGAGCTCGGGCGTTTCGGCACTGACCGTCACGGCCAGCACAGAGCAGCCAGCTGAGAAGGCAGATCGATCGAGAACGGTCCGCCACATGGCCATGAAACCATCGACCACCGCGGGCGGGCTCTGGCCCTCGAATTTGTCCAGGACCAGGATCGCCCGCTGGCCGGCCAGATCCATTGCTGCCGCGATGAGCTCATCCTTACCACCCGGGAAGTGGTGGTAGATCGATCCGCGCGAGGCTCCGGAGGCAGTCAGGACTGCGTCGAAAGAAGTCGCCCGGTAGCCCTGCTTGGCCAGCAGGATCACCGCGCTTTCGATCATGCGCTGGCGGGCACCTTCAACCACCTGACGGAGGACGCTCGACAACGGGCGAGGCCAGCTCGCCAAGGCGATCGACTTTCAGGCTGACCTGGTCGCCTGGTTCGAGGTACCGACCGAACCCCGAATCGTCCTTGACCTCCAGCAGGCAACATCCGCCAACTGTCCCGGAGCCGAGCACGTCGCTCGCGCGCAACTGCACGTCTGCCGACGCGCGAGCGACCATCTCGCCAAAGCCGAAATGGATTTCGCGCCAGTTGCCGCGGGAGATGACCTGGCCGTTGACCGTGGCAGTGACGGCGAGGTCGTATCCGTGGCCCGCGCGAGCCGAAGCGAGCTCGTCGGGCGTGACCAGGTATGGCCCGATGGTCGTCGCAAAGTCCTTGCCCTTGGCCGGGCCCAGTCTGACCGTCGTCTCGTCGCGCTGGAGATCACGGGCCGACCAGTCATTCATCACGAAATAGCCGCCGATTGCTTCCTCGCCGCGCTCCGCGGGCAGGTCCTTGACCGGGGTATCTATCAGCGCGGCGATCTCGAGCTCGTAGTCGAGCTCGCGCGACGAGTCGGGCGCCCACACCGGATCTTTCGGGCCGCGGATCTCGGAAACGTTCGAAAAGTAGAAGATCGGCAGTCGGTACCAGGCTTCAGGCACGGGCATGTCGCGTCGGCGCCACATCGTCGCGACATGTTGTTCGAAAGCGTAGAAGTCGCGCAGGCTGGCGGGCCGGAGGATCGGCGGCCCGAACGTCAGGTCGGTGGCTGCGGCGACCGCATCATCGTCCGCGTCGTCTGGCTGGAATGACTCGATCAGCTCGGCCAGCGCCTCAACGCGGAGTCCGCGGGCCAGATGGTCGTCGAGCGTCGTAATCGGCTGCCGGAAAAGAACGGAGTTGTGCGCCAGGCGCTCATCGGCGCGCGCTGCTCGGCGGCGAGCCGTGTCGAGGTCGACCCATTGCGCGGCCCCCGTGTCGAGCGCGGCGTGAAGCCGAAAAGGTGCCCCGGCTGGCGCGTGGCGTTCACGTGCGTGGGCGATCTTCATTCAGGCGAGTCTAGTGTGAGCACGTCACGGCGCCTAACCTGAGGTGGTGCTGACAGGCATCGACCACGTCATCGTCGCGGTGAAGGATCCCGACGCGGCCGCCGACACATTGCGCGACGAGCTCGGGTTGCACGCCGGCGACGGCGGTCGGCACGAGGCACACGGCACGTACAACCGGTTGTTCTGGCTGGGCGACAGCTACGTCGAGCTGATGGGCGTCTTTGATGCCGCTATTGCGGCCGAGTCGTGGTGGGGGGCGCACATACAGGCGGTGATTAACCGCGGGGGAGGGCTGGCCGGTGTCGTCTTCGCGGCCGACGATCTCGACTCCGACAGCGTCCGGCTGAAAGCGGCGGGATCATCCCTGGGGGCACCGACCAGCGGCGAAAGGCGCAGGCCGGACGACGAGGTCGTGCGCTGGCGATCGGCGCGGCCGCCCGAAATCGACGCGGACATGGGTTTGATGTTCGTCATCGAACATGATTCGACGTCTGTCGAATGGAGCCCTGTGGACCGCGACACTCGTGCCGCCGCCGAGGCGCCCGGCCTGGGTCGCGTTCGGTTGATTCGTGTGGAGCTTGGTGTCCCGGACGTGGCCCGCGCATCGATGCGCCTGCTGCGCGACTTTGGTATCCAGTTTCGGCCGTCGCTGAGCGGTGGTGGGGCGCGCGACGCGTCGGTCGGCGATCAAGCTCTTCGACTCATGCCGCAGCGCGGCCGACGATCCTCGACGGTCGTGTTGCGAGCGGGAAGCGTGCCCCGTTCAGTCGAAGCGCTAGGGCTGCACTGGGAGATCGTGCCCAGCCGCCTGACCGCCTAACGCGCGCCAAACCAGGCCGGCGGTGCGGCTCGACCAATCGTCCGGAGCGTCGAGACAGGCCAGCTGACGTTCGTACCAGCCGCCGGTAGGTAGCGTCAGGGCGATTTCGATGTCCGCATCCGTGGCCAGCAGCCCCATATCTCGGGCGTGTTCCAGGATGGCCCGAATTCGCTCGAGACGCGGCGCGATGACATGGAGGCGGTACTGCTCGCGGGATCTCGGATCTGTCGCGTCCTGGAGCATCGTGCCCGCGAGCGACGCATGGCTCGGCGCGGTCATCGCTCGTTGGAAGTCATCAAGCTCGCGTTCGAGATCGGCTCTCGGGTCGGAGCTCACTCGCAGCGCGTCGAGCGGAACGGTCACGGCGATCGCCTCCGCGGCGAGCTGTGCCTTGTCAGGCCAGCGGCGGTAGAGCGCCTGGCGCGTGGTGCACGCTTCCTCTGCGACGGCTGCCAAGGACATGCCTTCGTACCCAAGACAAGAAAGCTGGCGCCGCGCGGCGGCCAGAATTCGTGCGTCGATCGCGGCGTCACGCCGGCGGCCGCGCACGGCAGCGCAGTTGAGACTCAGGTTTTCGCGCTCGTCCTGCTCGTCGCGTTCCAGGTGGGTTCCCATACGTTGCTGTATTGTATTGCAATGAGCGACTGGAACACCAAGATCATTGACGAGTTTCGCGCCAGGGGCGGCAAGAACATTCCGAACTTTGGCGACAGGCTTCTACTGCTGACTGTAAAGGGTGCCAAGAGCGGCACACCGCGAACTTATCCACTGGCCTTCACGCGCGACGGCGACAAGATCGTTGTGGCTGCGTCGAAAGGCGGTTCGCCGACGAATCCCGACTGGTACCGCAACGTCGTCGCCAACCCCGACGTTGAGGTCGAGATCGGTGACGAGCGCTTCGTGGCACACGCCACGCCGCTGCCTCAGGGCGCCGAGCGTGACCGGCTGTACGGCCAGCACGCGGACGTCATGCCTGGCTTCCACGACTACGAGCAGAAGACCGATCGGATCATCCCCGTCGTAGTGCTCGAGCGCGTAGCGAGCTCGGTCGCCGCCTGACACCTCGCGCGCCTGACCGCAGGCGCATCAGCCAGCTGCCCACCCGACCCCGCGAGGCTTGCCTCGCGGGGTCGCTTCAGCGGGCCGCCTCAAATGGCAAAAAACTGCGCAAAGCCTGCAATAAGTGCCAGGTAATCGCGGCGGTTCATCGTCGCTCGCATGGAGGATCAAAGGCTCGGCGCCGCCTTGCGGGCCGTGCGCATTCGCCACGGATGGCGCCAGGTGGATGTGGCGAAGCGAGCGCGCATTTCGCCGTCGGTCGTCTCCCTGATCGAACGCGGCCAGCTCGAACGTGTTTCGGTCAGGTCAATTCGACAGGTCTCGAGAGCGCTCGAAACGTATGTGAGCTTCTCTCTCCGACTGACACACGGAGAGCTCGAGAGGATCCTGAATGCCGACCACGCGGCGTTGCACGAAGCGTTGGCTCGACAGCTCACACAGCTGCCCGGCTGGCGGCATGCTGCGGAGGTCTCGTTTGCCATCTACGGCGAACGCGGAATCATCGACATCCTGGCGTTCCACGAGCCCAGCCGTTCGCTTCTGGTCATAGAACTGAAGACCGAGCTTGTGTCGCTCGAGGATTTGCTGGGCACGATGGACGTTCGAATGCGCCACGCTCTTGAAATTGGACGCTCAAGAGGTTGGAGCGCAAGCTCGGTCAGCGCCTGGATCGTTGTCGCCGATTCGGACATGAACAGGCGACGCGTTGGCCAACACCGGACGGCGTTGCGCGTCGCCTTTCCGGCCGATGGTCGGGCAATGCGCCGATGGCTCCGTCAGCCCAATGGGCCCATTCGAGCCTTGAGTTTCTGGGCTAACTCGACAAATGGCACAGGTGCGCGGAGTCCGTGGGCACGAAGGCGCGTACGGCGGTCGTCGCAAGCGCGCCGGACTGTCTAATTCGCACGGACAGTCGAAATACGGGATGAGCCCTCGCGCGCGTCCGCGTAACGGTGGTATTGGTGGAAATAGCGGGAAATGGCCTTCAGGCGGTGGCCTAGCCGGGCCGAGTCGGCGCCTTCTCCCAGGCGACGTGCGCAGCCGCGACGAAGTGGCGGCACGGCCGGCCCTCGACGCCGTCGGGACACGTGCAAGTCCAGAACAGCTCATCGCCCAATGACGTCAGCTCGACTTCCGCAATTCCTCCGCCATCGTCGACCTCGGCCAGAACGCTCAGTGGCTCGAACGATGTCAGGCGGACCGCGCCGGTCCCGGCGAGTTCCAGTCCACCTTCCCAGGTCCCGGAATCGCCGGCGAGCTTGTGTAGCGCCGCCTCGTCAACGAGATCCGCTACGGACGCCATTCGCTAGAGGTTGCCGCGCTTCGCTTGCTCGCGCTCGATTGCCTCGAACAGAGCCTTGAAGTTGCCCACTCCGAAACCGCGTGAGCCGTGGCGCTCGATGATCTCGAAAAAGAACGTTGGCCTGTCCTGGACGGGTCGCGTGAAGATCTGGAGCAGGTAGCCTTCTTCGTCCCGGTCAGCCTCGATGCCGAGCTCCTCGAGGACGTCTATCGGCACGCCCACATCACCGACGCGCGCTGGCAGCTCCGCGTAGTACTCGTGCGGCATGCCCAGGAATTCGATGCCGTTATCGCGCAGCTGGCGGACCGTGCCGACGATGTCTTCGGTCCGCAGGGCAACGTGTTGCGTACCGGCATCGAGATACCAGTCCAGGAACTCCTGGATCTGGCTCTTCTTCTTGCCCGACGCCGGCTCATTGATCGGGAACTTGATCCGTCCGTTGCCATTCGTCATGACCTTGGACATCAGCGCCGAGTACTCGGTGTGGATGACCTTGTCGTCGTAATGGATGAGCTGCGAGAAGCCAAAGACATCTCGGTAGTACTCGACGAACTTATTCATGTCGCCGAGCTCCACGTTGCCCACGCAGTGGTCGATCTCCAGCAGCGAGAGACCGGTGGCGGCAGCGGCCGGATTCTTGATTTTGCGATAGCCGGGAGCGAACACGCCGTGGTAATCGCGGCGATCGATGAAGGAGTGGATGACCTCGCCATACGTGCGCACGGCGGACTTGCGCAGGATGCCGTCATCGCCTCCGTCGAGCTCGACCGGCTCGAGCACTGACACCGCTCCGCGCGTCGTCGTCTCGCGCCATGCGCTCTCGACATCGTCGACCAGGAAGGCAATGTCCTTGACGCCATCGCCGTGCTGATGGACGTGCTCGGCGATCTCGCCGTTTGGTGTCAGTGGAGCCGTGAAGACAAACCGGATGTCGTTCTCGACCATCAGATACGAGGCGCGATCACGCACCTTGGTCTCCAGACCTGAAAACGCCACCGGCGTGAAGCCCCACAGAGCGCGGTAGTACGCCGATGCCTGGCGGGCGTTGCCGACCCAGAATTCGACGTAGTCGATGCCCTTGATGGGCAGGAAATCCTTGGCCTCGGCATAAGCGTTCTTGTTGATATGCGCGCCCGTCTGGTTCGCTGCGCCCTGCTCAACGTCCGACTTGATCAGCGTATCCGCCATCTCAAAACCTCCGGCTGTCAATCAGAGGATACGCGCGCAAGCTGTGCTGCGAACACGGACAGTTCTGGCATCATCCGCTCAACGGCCGTGCCGTTATGGACTCGCCGCGGCCGTGACTGGAGGGGCACATGGACCTCATTCTCGTGGGGTTCGTCGCCGGACTGACCTTCGGCGGTTGGCGCACCGGGTTTCTGCACCGCTTGGCCGGTTTGGCCTTCGCTGCCATATCGTTCGTCGCGGGCGCATATCTGCGCGTGCCGCTTGGCGATCTGATCAACGGCCTGTTCCCGAGCATGCCGGCCGATTACGCCGAGCTGCTCGGCTACGCCTTCGCCTTCCCGATCATCCTCGGCGTCATCCACGTGGTTGCCTATCCCTTTCTGAAGGACAGGCACATGACCGGCATCACGCGCGAATTCGACAAGGCGCTCGGTGCCATCTTCGGCTTTATCGAGGGCGTGCTTATCCTTTCGATCCTCGTCGTCATCTTCGATACTTATTTCGCCAACGGCCAGGTGCCCGGCGAGACCCCCGGCCTGGGCATCCTGTCGAGCCTGGTCGGCTCCTTCAACGAGTCCTACACGGTCCAGCTGCTGCGCCAGACGACCGTCCCGATCGTGCTGGCGATCCTTGGGCCACTGCTGCCCAAGGACATCAGCGGCCTCATTCCCGGCGGCGTGCCTGGCTTGCCGGGTATTCGGCCTGTCCTGAACGGGAATCCCGGGCAGGTTGGCGGTCCGCTCTTGACGCACAAGCCCTGACGATGGCCGAGGGGCGCGGCCGCCGGGCTGAAGCTGACGGCCGACGACTCCAGGAGCTCGAGTTCCTGGCCGAGGTGGCTCGCCTGACTGGCTCGGCCCGGACCTGGGACGAGCTGATGGGCACGATCGTCGACCGAGCGACGGCCGCGGCACAGGCGGAGGTCTGCTCGCTGTACCTGATGGACCGCGATGGCACGGGCGTGACTTTGGCCGCAACGAACGGCCTTGACCCGGAGCAGATCAACGTCGCGCGTCTGCCGCTGGGTGTGGGCATCACCGGAACCGTTGCCCAGTCCCGCAAACCAGCCACCAGCCTCAACGTTCATCGCGATCGTCGCTTCCATTGGGTGCGCGGAGTAGATGAACCGCGCTTCACGTCGATGTGCTCGGTGCCGCTCATCTGGAACGACGCGGTCGTTGGCGTGCTCAACGTTCAGACCGTGCGCCGGCGCGAGTTCACCCGGCGGGATGTCTCGTTCCTCGAAACGCTGGCGGCGCTGCTGGCCGGCATCGTCGAGCGCAACCGACTGCAGCGTGAAGCCGAGGCACAGGTGGAGAGCCTGAGGGCGATCGACGAGGCACGTGCCAACCTGGTGGCGGTCGTAACCCATGCCCTGCGAACTCCGCTGGCCGTCGTGCGTGCGTACGTCGAGCTGCTGGGTAGTGCCGCGCGTCGGCGCGACGCGGTGGATCCCGAGGCGTCCGATGCGACCCAATGGGAACGGTCCGCCCTGGAGCAGGTCGAGCGCCTCGACCAGACGGTTGATTCGATCCTCGCCAGCCTCCGCGTCCTTACGCCGGACGCCGGGCCGACCATTGCCCTGGACCTCGCGGCGACGGTCGACGAGACGGCCAGGGAGCTGGCACCGATTTTCCGCCGACACAAACTCGCGGTGGATTTCCTGAGTCGACCGTTGCTGGCCTTTGCCAATGCTGACCAGGTGCGCCGGCTGCTCGGCTATCTCCTCGAGAACGCGTCAAAGTACGCGCCTCTTGACGGCACCATCGATATCTACGGCTGGCGCCAGGCCGACCGCGCTTTCGTGGCCATCACGGACGACGGCCCGGGCATACCCGCGGACTGGCGCGAGCGAATATTCGAACCATTCGTCCGGTTGGATGACTCGCCGCGCGGCGCGGGCATCGGACTCTTCGCCGCCCGTCATCTCGCTCGATCGATGAGGGGCGAACTCCGCGTCGAGGATCGAGCGCCGCGCGGCAGCCAGTTTGTACTTGAGTTACCGGCCGCGGGCTGATCCGACCTCGGCTCGATTCCTCGCGGAATGACCGCAATCGCTGGCCCGCGCGGCGTTATCTTGAGCCTGACGACATCAAACGCACCGTAGGCTGCCCGCTGATGCTTCCTGTGCCTCTCGTCGGCCTCGCCGGCTCGTTTCTCGGTGAAATCGACGACTCTGCACGCGAGGAACTTCTCTCGTCCGCCAACCTTCTCGACCTTCGGCGAGGGCAGCGCGTCTATCCCGACCTGTCTGAACGCCGAATCGGCTTCGTCCTCGAAGGGATTGCGCGCGCCTATGTCAGCGGTCCGGATGGCCGCCAGCTGACCACGCGCTACGTCCGTGAGCGCTCGATCATCGTCACATCGGCGCCCGGGACCACGAGCGGGCCGCTGCCCGTCGCGCACGACGCGGTGACGCCGGTCACGATCGTAGATCTGGACTTTGCTGCCGTCGTGGCTCTGCAGCGCTCCAATCCAACCGCCGGTCGCGCTCTTGCCGCCGAGACGACACGACGCCTGGCAGACGTGTTACGCACATTCACAGCGACCTACTTCGGCACGCTGAAGGACCGGCTGGCTGCCCATCTGCTCGATACCGCCGAGGGCCAGCAGGAAGAAGGCGACATGGTCGCGCCGGTGACGCAGCAGGAATTGGCGATCGCATTGGGCACTGCGCGCGAGGTCGTGGGACGTGCGCTCCGACAGTTCCAGGCGGACGGCCTCGTGTTGGTACAGCGCGGTGGTGTTCGAATCCTCGATGCGAAGCGACTCATAGCTGCGGCAGGTCCATGGTGGAAGCCGTCGCGCTCGTTGATCATGGATGGTGAGCTGGCCGACGACCTGTACGACGCCTCACCGCACCCCGTCATAGCGATCGACTCGGACGGCCAGGCTGTCTACGCGAACCCGGCCACCAAGCACGTCTTTGGTCTCGAGCCGCGCGAGGTCGTGGGCAGGTCGGCAACAATGCTGATCGGCCTTCCGAATCGGGCGCCGTGGTCGGCCGTGCTCCCGCGATTCACACAGGACCGTGAAGCAGGTCCCGTCGGGCTCGAGGGTGATTGCACCGGCACACGCTCCGACGGCAGTGAATTTCCTGCCGAGATAACCATTCTGCCCGCTTACCGCGGGGACGCGGTGGTCGTTTTCGCGACCGTCGTGGATCTCAGCTACCGAGACGCGTTGCGCGCGCGCCTTGCTCGGCAACAGGGACCCGTCGCGCCTTAGGTGGCCTCGACGCCGTCGTCCGCGTGGCGCGCGCCAAGATGAGCATGACGACTCCGGCGCTCGCAAGTCCACCAGCCAGAACCGGTTGAAGCAGGAACGCCAGAACCATGCCCACCGCCGGAATGCGAAGGAATACGCGGCCTGCGACGTCGGCGGGTCTGGCAGTCCACGGATCCGCGACGGGATTGTTGTCTCCCTGCAGCTCGAAGCCATCGGGGCTGGTGGCGGAGATGCGATGGACAACCAGATGGCCCGCACCCACCTCCGACGCGGGCAGTCGGTAAGCGACTATGTCGCCGACCGAGTAGGAGGCCTGCGGATACACAAGGAGCAGGTCACCGTTATTGAACGTCGGGAGCATCGAATCGCCGCGTACGAGAATGAAGGCGGCTGAGCCTCCCAGCGCTTGCGGGCGCAGAAACAGTGCCCAGGCGAGAAGCAAAGCCGCGAGCAGCAAATTCCGCGCGTTGATGTGCGGTCGGAGGCGCGTTGTCATGGCGAGGTCACGTAAGTGACGATCAGCTGTGGCGCCTGGCTCAATGTCCCCAGGTTCTTGGCCGAAAACGTTGCTGTCCGTGCGGTACCCGCGTTCTCGCTGTTGTCGCGAATCATCCAGCCGTAATTGGTCGCTGCGCCGGAAACGTAGTCCGCCACGTCATCCAACACATCGATGTCCGAGACATAGCCGGTGCTTGAGTTGTCGCAATTGTTCTTTGCGCCAATCTTGAACGAGGTCGTCCTGGACGACGCCGGCGGCTTGTTGACGGTCGGATCAGAAGGTTGGTTGTTCCATGTCACGGTCGCCTCCGCCCACGCAGCTGTGACACGGAAGACATCGAACGTGCGGCAGGCGTTGGGCAGCGCTGAAGCGTAGATGTTCAGTGTCGCGGTCTTGACGGCTGCGCTGCTGGGGATCGTTGGGTGGCAGCCGGACAGATCAAACTTCAGGTAGGTACGCGCGTTGTCATTGCGTGCACTGTCGACTTCAAGAGTTGTCGCGCTGCCGAAATTCGACGTCGGCGTTGCCTGTTCGACAGTGGCGTCGATCACGCTCGTCGTGGTCGACGGAGTCGCCGTCACGGTGCACGTCCGGTAGGCAGTGAGATGCTGTGAGCTCAGTGCGAGGCTGCTTGCCGATCCCGGCGCAATTGAAATGGCCAGGCTGAAGCCTCCCAAGACAAACGCAATCGCAAGAATTGAAACGTGACGCTTGGTCATGGTCCGACGACCACGAGATCTGTCTGCTCGGTCGTCGATGCAGCGACGGCGCTGGCAAGGATCACGGTCACACTGCCACCGCCGCCGGGGATGGTCGCGGACCCAGAGCTGCTTACTGAGCCGTTGTTCACCGCCGCCTGCAAGGTCGCACCGGCGCAGGCCGACGGCAGCCCGGAAACCGTGACGCTGATCACGTTGTTACCCGACAGATTCTGGGCTACAGAAAGTGAGCCGGTCGTGCAACGCGGGATGACGACCCGAGCCGCGCCGAGCCCAGCCGTGGCAAAAGGAAGCGACGCCGCTGCCCCGATCGCAGTGCCGCAAAGCGCGACAGCGATGACCGGAAGCAGCAGACGTCGCATGGCCATGGTTAAGGTCGCCGGCCGCGGCCGGCAACAGGCGGCTTGCTCTAGCCGCTGATGACTACGCTGACCGCAGAAGCGGACGAGGCGCTTACAGCCGGACTGAAGGTGGCCGAGAAGCTGGTGCCCGACGAAGGCGTAGTCCCAGTCGCCTCACCGAGTGACACATCGGATCCGTTGGCGAGTGTGATCTTGTATGCCTTGCTGTAGCACGTCGACGCAAGACCGTTGACAGTGACGGTTCCGACGGTGTAGCCGGGGGCCGTTGCCGAATAGGTCGTCGTGTACGTCGCGGTGAGCGTGCCGGCCTGGCAGGCTGCAACGACGGTGCGGGCAGCGCCCAGGCTGTCGGTGTTCAGATTCAGGCTCGCGGCGAAGCCGTAGACCGTGCCGAACGTAAGGGCGCCCGCGGCGAGAATGAACAGAAATCGCTTCACTTGATGAGCTCCATATGCGGATCAATTCCGGTAGAGCCAGACTGTCGCGGAGCGAAATCGGGTGCGGAACTAGCCGCTCGGTAATCCGAGGGGGGCAGGTAGTACGTGACTTAAGTCACATACAGGGGCTGTTCTGAGGACGCTCGCTCTCATGCCGGTGGTTGCTCACAACGCCGATTGGTACGGGAATTGCTACTCCAAACGCACTAGTCGGCCTGCGGCCGAGGAGCTCGGGGGCTACTTGCGTGGAATGTCGGGACCTTTCCACCACTCGACCAGCGCCACGGCCATGCCGATGACGAATACGAGAGCAACGAGTTCAAACATCGAGTTCCTCGGGGAAACCGCGAGGCCCCGCGCTTTCGCGCGGGGCCTCGTCGGGCGACAGGGAGGCTAGCCGCGATCAGGCCGCAGCAGCATCATTGGCCGCCGAGCCGCGCCCCGACTCGGCCGCCCTGAGGACAGTGCCGTCCCCATCGTGCAACGCATCAACGCAGTAAGGACGGCAGCCGCGTGCATCCTGCCCTGCCATCAAGGACGGGAAATGACGGTAGGCGCCGTCCTGGGCGCCAGTCATGGCCACCAATCGGCAGCCGCACACCGCGCAGGTCACCGGTCCACCGGCGTCGCGCGGCGGTGGGAATCGCGCAACGGAGTAATCGCTCATGAGATCACGTTAGGGAGACGCTCAGCTTCGTTCAGCGGCGCGCGGGTGTCCGTTGGGTGTCGCGAGGGTTGCAGACACGCCAACGTCGCGAGCCATGGCGCCGTCGCGACTCAGCCTCAGGCAGCGCTTTGGTCGTTCGGAGATGCCCGTGTCGTTCTGGTACCTGTGGTTGGGCACGCTGGTCAACCGGCTTGGCGGCTTTGCCGTGCCGTTCCTGATGCTCCACCTGACGACGCGATTGGGCGACTTCGGACACCGGCTGACCGCCCGACCCACGCAGGGTTGCCACAGGCAACGCACAACGAGTTGCGACGAAAAAGCGCCAATATGGACGCAATGGATACGCCAATGACCGTTGCGCCCAGCATCGTGGCGGCCGACGAACGCCGCGACGCAAGCTCGTCATGGGTGCTCCCGGCGCACGTCGGCGTGCTCGGCTTCACGGCGTTTCTGTACGTCTACAACCTGACCGTCAGCGGCTACGCGAACACCTTCTACTCGATGGCCGCCCAGGCCGCAGCACAAAGCTGGTCGTCGTGGTTCTGGGGCTCGCTCGACCCGTCGAACTTCATCACCGTCGACAAGCCGCCGTTGTCGACGATGCTCATGGGCCTCTCGGTCCGAGTCTTCGGCCTGAGTCCGTGGACGATCCTGCTGCCAGAGGCAATCTGCGGTGTTGCAGCTATCGCCGTTCTGTACGCGATAGTCAGGCGCACGGCAGGTCCGGTGGCGGCCACGGTGGCTGCGCTCGTGGCGGCACTGACGCCGGTCGCGGTGCTCATCTTCCGCTTCAACAATCCGGACGCCCTGTTGACCCTGTTACTGCTGCTCGCAGCCTGGGCGTTCATGCGCGCCCTCCAGGACGGCCGCTTCCGCTGGTTGATCCTGTCCGGGCTGCTGGTTGGGCTTGCGTTCAACACGAAGTTTCTGCAGGCGTACCTCGTGTTGCCGGCCTTTGCGATCGTCTTCCTGATCGCGGCTCCTGTGACGCTGCGGCGTCGCGTCGCGGGCCTCTTGGTCGCAGCCGCGTCAGTGCTGGTGTTCAGCCTTTGGTGGGTCGCCGCCGTGCAGCTCACACCGGCCGACATGCGTCCGTATGTCGGCGGTTCGACCGACGGCACCGCGCTTCAGCTTCTGTTCGGCTACGACGGACTGGGCCGAATATTCGGCCAGCTCAGCGGCGGCATTGCCCCGACGGCGCGGATCAGTAACTTCCCGGGACCCGGCTCGAGTGCCAGCTTCAGCGGTGAGCCGGGCCTGCTGCGCCTGTTCAATAACGTGCTGGCCGGCCAGGTAGCCTGGCTGCTGCCCTTCGCAGGCATCGGCGCCGCCTCGAGCCTGATCCTGCGCTGGCGCAGGCCACGGACGGACCTGCCTCGCGCGGCGGTGTTGATGTGGACCATCTGGCTGGCCACTCACGCGCTCGTCTTCAGCTTCATGACCGGCATCATCCATTCCTACTACACGGTCGTGATGGCTCCAGCGATTGGCGCGCTGGTCGGCACCGGCATGGTCGACCTGTGGCGCGCCCGTGCCACTCATCGGCGAGTTGCCGCGAGCGCCCTCGCAGCGGCGATCGCCACGACCGCGGCACTTGGCTGGGAGCTGCTCAACCGGACGCCGGACTTCCTGCCCGGCATTGCCGAAGTCGTGCTCGTCGTCGGGCTCTGCGCCGCGGCGGCTGTGGCGCTTCTCGCCTTTGCAGATGACGACCGCAACGGGGCCATGGCTCGAACAATCCAGCGCGCGACCGTTGCGGCGGCGGCCCTGGGGATGGTCGCGCTGCTTACGGGCCCGGCTGCTTACGCAGTCCAGACGATGGCGACGTCCTACAACGGCGGCGACCCGGCGGCCGGGCCGGCTTATGCGCGCGCCTCGTTCACCGGCTTGGCCGGCCTGTTGTCACCCACGGGCACGACGACCGGCGGAGCGCGCGGGCAACGCCCACAGGCTGACGGCGGCTTCGCCCCATCGGTCGGAACCGGTGTGCCCGTGCCCGCGGGCAACTTCGTCAGTCGCGAGCCGGGAGGCATGAACCAGGCCGACCTGGAATACCTGTTTGCCAACCGTGGCAGCGCGCGCTGGCTGGTCGCCGCGAGCGGCTCGAACGAGGCCGCGCCGATCCAGCTCGCTACAGGCCAGCCCGTGATGGCCATGGGCGGCTTCAACGGATCCGATCCCTACCCGACGCTGGAGCAGCTCCAGCAATTCATCCATTCGGGCGAGATCCGCTTCGTCCTTGCCGCGAACCAGTCCTTCGGCAGCTTTGGCCTGGGCCAGGGTCAAGCGGTCGGCATCAGCGGCTGGGTACGCAACAACTGCCACCCAGCGATCATCGATGGTGGCTCGGCGACGGACCTGTACGACTGCGCGGGAGCCGCTTAGCCCCGACTGTCCGCTCCAGCATCGTCCTCGAGCCGGTAGCCGACGCCACGGACCGCCATAGGCACGGGGGCGCCTGCGGCGTTGAGCTTGTCGCGCAGGCGCGCCAGATGAGGCTTGAGCCACAGTGGCTCCGGATCGCGAACCTCCGGCCACCCCGCGGCCAGCAGGTCGGCGTGGGGGACGACTTCGCCGAGCCGCTCGATGAGCGTCTCGAGCAGCATGAACTCGATCGCTGTCGCCGGGATAAGCGTTTCGTGCCAGCGAATTTCGTGGCGTTTGAGATCGAGATCCCAGCCGCCAGCGACTCGCTCCGAGGCCTTCCCCGAGTGACGCCGGGCGACTGCGCGAATGCGCGCGAGCAGCTCGCTTGATGGAACGCCCTTGCGCACGTAGTCGTCCGCGCCCAGATCGAGCAGCTCCGCCGGCACAGACCTGTCGCGCTCACCAGAGACGACGATGATCGGCGTGTCCGATTCGGCGCGGATCACGCGGACCACCTCGGCTCCGTCGAGGCGCGGCATGGCCAGGTCGAGGAGCACGACGTCCACCTTGTCGCTGCGAAATCGTCGCAGGGCTTCGTCGCCGTCATATGCCGCGACGATTCGATGACCGGCCTTGCCCAGCACGGCACCAAGTGCGCCGACCCAGGCCGGCTCGTCATCGACAACGAGCAAGGTCAGCGACGGGCGATCGGTCACGGCCGCTCTTCGACGCAGCGATTGACGAGCCGGCCGATGCGCTCGATCTCCACGACCACCTCGTCGCCGTCCTTGAGCATCCGCTTAGGTTCTCGGAACCAGCCGACACCAGCCGGCGTGCCCGTGGCGATCACATCGCCGGGCTCGAGCGTGAAGGCCTGGGAGCAGAACGAGATCAGTTCGGCGACGCTGAAGACCATGTCCGCCGTGTTGCCGTCCTGCATCAACTCGCCGTTTACGAAGCAGCGGATCGCGAGGTTCTGAGGGTCAGGGATCTCGTCGGGGGTGACGAGCCATGGACCCATCGGGCAGAACGTATCGAGCGACTTGCCACGCACGAACTGCTTGTCCGCATACTGCAGATCGCGCGCACTGACGTCGTTCAGACACGTGTATCCGGCGACGTATTCGAGCGCTGATTCGACGCCGACTCTCCGACACCTCCGACCAATCACGACCGCCAGCTCAGCCTCAAAGTCGACTGCCTGCGTTAGTTCGGGCGACCACCGAATTTCGTCGCCGCTTCCAATTATTGAGGTGGGGAACTTGGCGAAGAACACCGGGTGGTCGGGCGGCTCGCGATTCTGCTCGGCCCCATGACTCCTGTAGTTGACGGCCGCCGC
>DATBFJ010000100.1:0-9111 GCA_036558545.1 Candidatus Limnocylindrales bacterium | reverse complement strand
ATTTCAGCTTTGGCGGCCGTTGCCGGGGTGTCCGAGGAGGAGCTCGAACCCCGGCTGGCGAGCCTTGTCCGGCGCGAGCTGCTGCAGCGCGAGATGGACGCCCGATCTCCCGAAACCGGCCACTACGGGTTCGTCCAGGCGCTCATCCGCGAAGTGGCCTACAACACGCTGGCCAAGAAGGATCGCAAGCGTCTGCACTTGGCCGCGGCGCGCTACTTCGAGTCGCTCGAGAACGAGGAGATCGCGGGAGCGCTCGCCTCGCATTACCTGGCGGCGTACGCCAGTGCCGGTGAAACAGAGGAAGCAGACGCGCTCGCGACGCAGGCACGCATCGCCCTGAAGGCCGCGGCCGCGCGCGCTACGGCGCTCGGCGGCTTCAGTCAGGCTGCCAACTTCTTCGAACAGGCGCTGACCGTGACGACGGATGAATCGGAGCAGGCCCAGCTGCTCGAGCAGGCCGGCACCGCAGCGCAGACCGCCGGTCGTGTCGCCGACGCTGAGGCGCTCATTCGGCGCTCTCTTGACTTGAGGATCAAGCTCGGCGACAGGAACGGCGAAGCCGGACTCATCGGCCTTCTGGGCTGGATGTTGAGTTCGTCCTTCCGGGCCGATGAAGCGTCCGATCTCATCGAGCCGGCACTGGACCGGCTGGCCGACGTCGATGATCAAGCCGCGCTGGCGTGGCTCAAGTCATATGCCGCATCGGTTCGAGTTCGCCGCAATGAGAACGAAAGCGCGCTGCCGCTCATCGAAGAGGCGCTCGACACGGCCGAACACCTGGGATTGATGGAGTTGCTCGCCCGATCGCTGCTCACCAAGTCGAGTGTCCTGAACTCGTTAGGCCGACTGCGCGAGGCACTCAGCCTCGCCCTTGCGACCCGTGACATCTCCGCCGAATTTGGCTACACCGAGATGCAGCTGCGTGGCTACAACAACCTCGCGTCGATGTACGCCGACCTCGACGTCCGCCGTTCGCTCGAATTGAACATGGAGGCGATCGCGCTCGCTCGTCGCTCCGGCTTGCGCTCGGCGTTGCTCCAGCTCACAAGCAACGCTGGCTACACGGGCTTCATGGCCGGCGAGTGGGACGCGGTGCTGCCGCCCATGGAAGCGGTGCTTCAGGAAGACCTCTCGCCACGCGACCACCTTCAGGTCCTGAACAACGCGATCATCATCCGCGCCGCTCTCGGACAGGATGTAGCCGCTCAAATGGCGGATCTCGAGAACACAGCGTCCGAGATGTCCGGGACGCTCGTTCAGTCGTTCATCGATGACCCAGCCGCCAACCAGGCGCTCGCCTTGGGTGACGACGCCCGGGCGAGTGATTTGTTCGGCGCGATGTATTCCACGAGCCTCGCGGCCGCACCCGAATACACATATCGAGCGTCGCTTGCCGCTATCTGGGCGGGGGATGTCGCGCAGGCCGAAACGCATCGCCGGGAGTTCGAGAAAACCGGTGGCACGGGAAGCATGCGCGACGCACGATCTGCGGTGCTCGAGGCTGGGATTTCTGCGCTTGAAGGACAGACGGTTCAGTCGGCCAACCTATTCCGTGACTCGCTACGAAACTGGCGCGCGGTGGGCGCCGTGTGGGACGAGGCGCTGGCCGGCATAACCATGGCCCAGCTGCTCAATCCGCGTGATCCTGAAGTCGCAGACGTGATCGCGTCGACGCGCGAAATCCTCACCAGGCTGCGGGCCAAGCCCTATCTCGAGCGACTCGAGCGTGCAGCTTCGCGCGAGATCGAGGCTCCGACTCAAGCCAAGAAGCCGGCTCGCCGTGCCGAGGTGGCCGTCGGCGACTAGCGCCGTCGCGGGCACGTGACAGCAACGCCTGAGCGTTCGCTGTGCAACGGGAATGCAACAGGCTGCCCTTAGGTTGAGCAGCATGAGAGCTGTGCGCGCCGTAGTCGTCCTTCTTGTCCTGTCGTGCCTGGCAGGTTGCGCCTCCGTCTCACCGGTTGCAACGCCCACTGGGTCGCCAATCGCGACCGCAGGCGACTCGACGTACGACCACCTGGTCGATCAGATTGGCGACGATGGATCAGTCAGCATGGCAACCGCTCTTCAGGCGTTCGCATTGGCCATCGCGCCGCTGCCTGGCGTTACGCCTCCGCAGGGCGTCGAACCACCGCTTTCCGAGCGAATGGACGCAACGTTCGCCATTGATTGGCTGACGCCCTACTTCGACCAGCTCACTCCCGACCAAAAGGACGCTGTCTCGGCGGCGCTCACGCCGGCGAGTGACGCTTTCGTGATCCAGCCAACAGACACACCACCGGCGGTGCCACCGGCATCGCCGAACGCTGCCCTACCGGACGCCCTGGCGGCCGGTCCGGGCTTCGTCGCCGACACGGCCAACGACCCGTTCTACTTCGATCTGGTCGCCTCGGCCAAGCCTGTCATTGCCGCGAAGCTCGGCCGTGGCCTTCACTTGCCGGTAAAGATCACCGTCAACAGGACCCAGAAAGTATCGAAGGACTACTTCGCCTACACGACACCTGAGCTGTCACCCGGCGGCACCCTGATGACCGGCTGCGACATCTTCGTCAATCCGGCGCTGGTCGACAGGGTCGGCGACTTGCCGCTCGAACGACAGGCGATGGCACATGAGGCGTTCCACTGCTTCCAACTGGAACTCGAATTCGCATCGGGTCACTTGACCTTCTACAACGCAAAGGGACCGCGCTTCAGCTGGATCATCGAAGGTCAAGCGCAATGGGCCGGCGAAGACGTCGCAGGTCCAGACGAGGACGGTGATATTTGGTGGTCCGTGTATCTCTATCACCCCTCATGGCCGCTATGGAAACGGACCTACGACGCGCAGGGCTTTTATCAGCATCTCGCGGAGGAGGGCATCAACCCCTGGACCGTATTTGACGCGATGCTGCAAACCGACTCAGACGTGGCTGCGTTCCAGGCAGCCAACGGCACTAACGACCAGTTTCTGGACACGTGGGCGTCAGGAATGTCACGGACGCAGGCATTGCCCGAGGCATGGAACGCGCAGGGTCCATGGATCACGGACGCTCACGCGCCCGTTGGATTTCAGGCGGTGGCGAATGGCGACAGCTATAAGGTCGAGGCGGCTCCGGTCACGAACGCAGATTTCACCTTGCAGTCAACTGCCGACATAACCGAGCTCTCGTTCGGTGGCCACGCACGGATGTACACCGACGGAGTAGACACACCAGCAATCGAGACGGTTGACCTGTGTACAAACACCACCGCGAACGCCTGCAACTGCCCCGCCGGCCTGTACTACAACGGACCGTATCTGCAACCAAGTGACGGGATCGTTTTTCTTGGGCTGACGGGCGCACTCGACGGCACGAGCGGCACGATCAAGGGCTTGGCCCTGGACGACTACTGCAAACCAACGCCGCCAGCGGGCAACGGCGGGCAACCTCATCCGCGGGGCGGTTCGGATCCGTGCGCGAATGGGTGTGCGGGGAGTGTCGGTGACCCGCATCTCGAGGCAGTCGACGGACAGTATTACGAGTTCCAGGGGGCCGGCGAGTACACCCTGTTGCGTTCCCCGGACGATTCGATGGAGATGCAAGCGCGTCAGGTGCCGTTCAAGGGAGACATCGCTGACGTCTCGATCAATACGGCGCTGGCATGGAAAGTCGCCGGTCACCGCGTGGGCATGTACACGACCCAGGACTCGAACACCTATTCGCTGATGCTCGACGGCAGTCCTGTCGACGCCACCACGCTCGGCACGATGGACCTCGGCGACGGCGCTGCGCTGACAGCCATGGACCAGGGCGTTGAGGTCGCGTATCCAGACGGCACCATCGCCACGGCGCTCTTCCATGGTGGCGAATTCACCGGGGCACTCGATCTGCAGGTCGTGCCATCGAGGACTTTCGCGAGCCAGGCAGTCGGCTTGCTCGCGCATATCGACCCAACGTCCGAGCTGCCGGCGTTACCGGATGGCACGATCCTTACGCGCTCGTACGACACCACGGTCCGCCACGACCAGCGCTACAAGCAACTTGGTCCCGGATGGCTGGTCACCGATCAGACGACGCTGTTCGACTACCAGCCGGGTGAGACGACCGCAACGTTTTACAAGGCGGACTTCCCATCCGCTGACGCAACGCTGGATATCGATCTGAACGCACTGCAATTGCTGCAGGGCGCTGACGCGTTCGCCGATGCATCGGCACAGTGCGCCGCCGTCCAGGCAGACCAGAACGCATACACAAAATGCATCTTCGACGTGCTCCTGACGGGCGATGACTCCTTCGCCGCGTTCTACGCGATCCTCGAGCAGTTCTTCACCGAAGGGCCAGCGGTGCTCGAGACGCCGGCCGCCGAAACCTCGCCAGCGCCGGCTCCGAGCGTCTCGTCGGGCCCCCCCGGGGGCGTCTTCAAGGTCGCGTCCGGCATTTCGCTGATCAACGGCGCCACGGTCGGACCGGATGGACGTGTCTACGCGTCGCTTTCGGACAACGTGGATTACGTGCCCTCGCTCGTCTCGGTCGACCCATCGGGTGCTCAACCTCCCATAACCGTGAAGCCATCTGGCACGGGCAGCCTGTTCATCCTCGACGGCTCACTGTGGCTCGCGGAAGGCGATCCGACGGGCAACGGCAACTGCCTTCTGGAACGATTTGACCCGCAGACCCTGAGCTCGCAGGCGAAGATCCCGGTCGGCTGCGATGTTGGCGGCCCGGCAGCAGTGCCGGTTCAGGACGGCGTTTGGTGGGTGGACCGAACGACCGCCGACGGCAACGGCAACGGTGGCACGCTGCATCACATCAATCCACAGACGAACGCGATCGACAGAAGCGTGCCGTTGCCGTACGTGAACGGTTACCTCAGCAGCAGTCCGACCACCGTTGCATACGGCCAGGATGTCTACGGCTACGACTATTACCGGCTGACCCAGGGTGCCACTGCCTTCGAGCAGCTGCCCGTGCCATACCCGACGCTCCAGATATTCCCGGCCGGTGAGGGCGTGTGGATCCAGCCGGAAGGTCCGGTCGACATGCTGGAGGAGGCCGACTTCATAACGAGCTCGGCCACGCCTGACAAGGTGATCCCGATCGATGGCTATCTGATTGGCGCGGACGAAAACGCCGTGTACGGCACGTCACCTGCCGCGGACGGCCAGGACCAACTAGTTCGCTACGCAACCGACGGATCGGCGCCGACCGTGCTCCTGACCGCGTCCACACTCACGACGGCGAGTGGCAGCGACAGCCTCGGGTTCTTCGACAACACGCCACTCGTCATTGCCAACGGCAAGATTGCCAAGTTCTGGTTAGCGGGCAACTACCCCGACGACGGGACAACGAGTGTGATGGCCGAGGTCGTGAACGCCCCTTAGGGCTCTAGGACTTGGGCACGGGCACCATATCGATCGTGCGGACGTGGCGCGTGTTGCCGCTCTCCGTTCGGACCACTGCTGACGGGATCGCACCAGAGGTGAGCCGCTCGATCGTTGCCGTCTCCCCGGCGTACATGCCGGTGCCCTGGATGCGCACGACATCGCCCAGGCCAAAGCCTTTCTTGCCGGCGGCCGCGTCGAGATTGATCGTGGCGAGGTTCGGCCTCTCGATAGGGGCCTCCGCGGCAGGAGGCTGGCCGCGTCGACGATTCGTTTGCTCAAATGGGCTGTAACGCTTGCGCTTCGTCATCGCCGGCTCAGTACCTGCGCCTGGCGCTGGAAGGATCCTTCTTGGGCTTGGGCTCGTGGCCCGGCCGAGGTGGATTTGGCGCGGTGCCGGGCGCCATGTCCGGCGGAGGCGGCAGTGGGCCGCGCTCACGAACTGCCTTGACGGAAGCCTCGAACTCTTTCGCCCGCGCTGGTGGCACGCTTGCGATCCAGGCGTCCTGAATCCGCGCGACCGCGACGTTTTGGTCGGCGCGCCGTTGACGCTCGGCCCTTGAGAATTTGGTCAAAACAGAACCTCGGGGTGCAAGTGCATCTTCGCGTGCACTGCTGATGTCAGTGTGACGCAACTTTGCCCATGGTGTCCGCGCCCGTGACCTTCAGCGTTACGGCTTCCGCAGGACGCAGGGTTACCGCGGTGATGAGCTTGGGCTCCGTGCTGGAAGTCGGTGCCAGTTGAACGCGCGAAGTTATGGTCGCCAGCGCCAGGACTGCCTCCTGCATCGCGAACGAAGCTCCGATGCACTTGCGTGGACCTTCCGCGAACGGCACGAACGCGCCCTTGGGCAGACGCCGCGCCAGGCCGTCGAGCCAGCGCTCCGGCTCAAAGCTGTGCGGCGACGGGAAGCGTTCGGGGTTCCGATGGGCCGCATAGATGCTGACCAGCGCGAGGCTGCGCTTGCCCAGGTGGCGGCCACCGATCTCCGTCGGGCGAACGACTTCGCGGCTGACCGCGTACGCCGGCGGATAGAGCCGGAGCGTCTCGTTGACCACGGCCTCGGTATACGGCAAGCGGGGAATGTCAGCGAGGGTTGGCAAGGCACCGACTTCCAGCACGGACGCCAGCTCCTGGCGTAGAGCAGTCTGCTTCGCAGGGTTCGTCGCGAGCAGATAGAGCGCCCAGGTCAGGGCGAGGGCCGTTGTCTCGTGGCCGGCGAGGAAGACGGTCATGACCTCGTCGCGGATCTCCCTGTTCGTCAGCCGCTCTCCCACATCGCTGCGTGCCGCGAGCAGCGTCGAGATCACGTCCCCACCGTCGGGTTGCTCACGACGTTGCTCGATCAGCCTGTAGACGATCTTGTCCACCCGCTTCACCGCACGGCGCATGCGCACGTTCGCAGGCGTCGGCAGGAAGTCGGGGATGAAAAAGCTCAGGCCGTTGTAGCGCGAGTCGAAGTAGTGGCTGCCTTCGGCCAGCGATCGGCCGACTGTCTCAATCTCGTGGCTTCCGATGTCGCTGGCAAGAAGTGTCTTGACGACGATGCGCAGAGTCAGCTCGTACATCTCCCTGTGCATGTCGAGCGTCTGGCCGTCTCGCCACGCGGCCACCGTCTTTGCCGTTTCGTCGACCATCGCGTCTGCCCACGCGCGGATTCGATCGGAGTGAAATGCCGGCTGGACCGCTCGGCGGTGCTCACGCCAGGTCTCGCCATCGCTGACGAGGATGCCGTTGCCTGTGACGACGTTGACGCGCCGTGTCGCAAGCGACTTGCGAAAGTCCTTGTTGTTCGTCACGAGGACCTGCTCGATGGCGGCTGGATCCGTGACGACGACGGCGGGGAAGGGGCCCATTCGGATGGGCACCACACCGCCGACTTCCGCTGCGTTGAGCATGAAGCCGAGCGGATCCTTGCCATAGGCCGGGAAGTGGCCGACCAGCGGCCGTGGCTTGGGAATTGCTGCGGCGGTCATCGGCATCAACTTACGCCCCGACGCGCAGGCGCGCAGGTGCCCAGGTGCGCAGGCGCCTCCGGATGGCTGTCCTTGTGGGTCCAGTCAGCCTGCGCGACTGGCGCAGTCAGCCTGCGCGACTGGCGCAGTCAGCCTGCGTGACTGGCGCAGTCAGCCTGCGTGACTGGCGCAGTCAGCCTGCGTGACTACGCCTCCCAGGGGCGACCGTCTAGCATCGGTCGGATGGATTCGACGATCCTCGTTACAGCCATTTCCGCGGGGCTTGCGTCTGCCGTTGAGATGGTCGAGGCCGTGACGATCGTGCTCGCTGTGGGTGTCACCCGGCAATGGCGCTCGACGCTCTTTGGAGTAGCAGCGGCGCTGCTCACGCTTTTCGCGATAGTGGTCATCTTTGGCGCCGCGATCATCGCCGTGATCCCGATCGAGTCGCTGCGCATCCTGATCGGCGGCTTGTTGCTGATCTACGGGCTCCAGTGGTTGACAAAAGCGATCCTGCGCGCGGGTGGCGCCAAGGCCAAGCACGACGAGGCGGAGCTGTACGTCCAGAACGTCGCCGCGCTCGAAGCTGATGCGCCGGTCGCCGCTGACAAATTTGATGGCGTCAGCTTTGCCGTGGCTTTCAAGGGCGTCTTCCTCGAAGGACTCGAGGTTGCCTTCATCGTCGTCACGTTCGGCGCGTCGGCGGGGTCGCTGGGGGCGGCCGCGGCGGGCGCAGCGATCGCCGCGGCCGCCGTGCTGGTCGTTGCGGCGTTTGTCCGACAACCGCTGACGGCCGTGCCGGAAAACACGCTCAAGTTCGTCGTCGGGCTGATGCTCGTCACGTTCGGGACGTTCTGGGCGGGTGAGGGCATGGGCATCGAATGGCCCGGTGAGGATGTGGCAATCCTGGCCATCTTCGCCGGCTACCTCGTGTTGAGCATCATCGCCAGCCGGTTGATCGGCCGGCAGATCGCGATGCTCGCCCGGCGCTCCCCGATAGCCGCGTCGGAGCCACAGCCGTGAGCTACGTCCGGCGCTTTTTCGCCTTCTGGTACGACTTCCTGATCGGCGACAAGATCGAGCTGTTCATTGGCCCGATCGTGGCGATGTTGATCGTGGGTGTGGCGGTCGGGATGGGCCTCGACTCGGCGATCGCTGGACTGCTGTTCTTCGGGCTGATCGTGCTCATCGGCGCCCTCAGTCTTGCGCGATCTCTTCGATCCGTGGCCGGAGGGTAGGTCGCTCCGGAAAAGGTCCCTGGCGCAATTACCCCGTCCTGTGGATGGTGCTGCGCGATTCCGCGACCTAGCATCGTCGAGTCCCGCAGCGCGGTGACAAGCTTGCCGCCCGGGACTCGTTGAGGGGCACAGCCGTATGTCCGAAAACGAGCGCAACACGGCCTTTGGGCCGGGATCGCCACCACTCGAGGAGCACCGCCCAGGCTTCGTCGACCGCAAGGACAGACAATCGGTCGAAGCGGGCGAACATAGGTTTCCGAGGAAGGCCAAACAGGCCGAGGTTCCGCGAGAGTCGCTAGCGGTCAGGATCGCGCGCGACGCGCGGAAGGGAGCCTAGCCATGGGCAGCGGCCGATCCTCGATCAACTTCCACAACTCCTATGGCAAGAAGTTGTGGGTCGCTTACATGCGAGTCGACTGGGACTGCAATAACGATTGTGGCGAGCCGTGGGACGTACTCGGGTGGATTGCACTTGATCCAGGCGAGACGGAGTCGCGCTCCAATCCAACCAGCAATCGCTGGTTCTACTACTACGCCGAGGCGATCGACGGCGCCTTCTGGGCCGGTCCGTACGTG
>DATBFJ010000099.1:0-10634 GCA_036558545.1 Candidatus Limnocylindrales bacterium | reverse complement strand
CCGGTCATCGATGTGCGCCAGGGCATCCGGCCGGGCCCGCTCGCGCTCTCTCATCGTGCCGCCTTGGCGTTCCTCCGCTCGGGCAGGCAGACGATCGTGTTTGCCAAGGCACGTGTCGCCGTCGAGCTGCTGCTGACAAGCCTGCGCGAGGCATTTCGTGAAGGTCGCGGCCCGCTCAAGCGGATCCGCGGATACCGCAGCGGCTATCTACCGACGGAACGGCGAGAGATCGAAGCCGGCCTGCGCTCCGGCGAGGTCCTTGGCGTCGTCAGCACGAACGCACTGGAGCTGGGCATCGATATCGGCCGGCTCGATGCGGCCATCCTGGCCGGCTATCCCGGCACGATCGCGGCGACCTGGCAGCAGATGGGTCGCTCCGGTCGCCGCCGCGAAGCGAGCGTCGCCATCCTCGTCGCGGGCGCGAGTGCCATCGACCAGTTCGTGGCAACTCATCCGGAGTACCTCTTTGACGCGTCGCCCGAAGAGGCACGCATCGATCCGACAAATCTTCATGTGCTCCTAGCCCACGTCCGTGCCGCAACGTTCGAGATGCCCTTCGACTCGGGTGACTCGCTCAGCGGCGTGCCGACCGACGATCTCCTCGCGTTCCTGGCCGAGGAAGGCCACGTGCGCCTGGCCGACGACGATCGCTGGTATTGGGCGAGCGAGAACTTCCCGGCCTCGGAGGTTTCACTCAGAGTCGGTGCTCCCGAAAACGTCGTGATCATCGATACGAGCGGACATCCACGACCAATCGTCATCGGCGAGGTGGATCTCTTCGCGGCGCCAGTGCTCGTGTACGACAACGCGATCTACATCCATGAGTCGCGGCAATACCACGTCGAGCATCTCGACTGGGAGGAGCGCCGTGCCTACGTCAAGCCGGTTGACGTCGACTACTACACGCAGGCGCTGCTGGCGGTCACCCTCAAACCACTCGAGACGTTCGCTGAGGCGCCGGCTTCCGCGGCCGACCGTGCGCACGGCGAGGTAATGGTTTCGAGCATTGCCACGCTGTACAAGAAGCTTCGGCTCGAAACGCACGAGAACCTGGGCTGGGGGAAGATCCACCTACCCGAGATTGAGCTTCACACGACCGCTTACTGGGTCGCCTTGGGCCACGATTTCGACTCGTGGCGTCGCGACGACCTTGATATGGCGCTGTCCGGCGCGGGTCGGGCGATGCAGACGGTCGCCAGCGTGCTGTTGATGGCCGATCCGCACGACATCGGCATGGTTGCCCAGGTTCGATCACCGCACGCTGAGAAACCGATCGTCTACCTGTATGACTCGGTCCCCGGTGGTGTCGGCCTGGCCGCCCGCTTGTTCGATCGACACTCTGAGCTGATCGCCGGCGCCCTGGGGCTCGTCGAAGCGTGTTCCTGCGCGGAAGGCTGTCCGGCGTGTGTAGGGCCCCGCGTCGATTCGAACGGCGGCGCAAAACCGGTGGCCCAGAAACTCCTTCGGATGCTAGCTGGGGAGGCAGCGCGTAAATCCCGGGCGGCGTGACAGGCTAGCTGGCAAAGGCGCGCCTCAGGCTGCAGCGCCAGATGGAAACAAGAGTCCTCGCCAGACGGCTCGACCGGCTGCGTTCTGCACCGGGTCGCCCGTCGCGCGATTCGCGGCCACGAAAGGATTACGCCGCTGCACTGGCCGCGGAGTTCGGCGGCCGGGTTGAGAGTGGCGTGGCGGTCTTTGACTTCGCCACCGCCATCTCGGTTGATCGCTCAGTACTGACCGCCCTCCCCTACGGCGTGCCCATCGAGCAGCCACTGGTGTGCGTCGACCTGGAGACGACCGGCCTGGCCACCGGTGCAGGAACACTGGCCTTTCTGGTCGGCATGGGCTGGTGGAAGGGAAGCAACTTCCACGTCCGCCAGCTGCTGCTGCCTGATCACGCCGACGAGCGCGCTTTGCTCGATGTCCTCGAGTCAACGATCCCCGCGAACAGCTGGCTTGTCACGTACAACGGCCGGACATTCGACTGGCCTCTGATCGTCGCACGCTATCGCCTGCACGGACGGCCGCCGCCGGCTGCTGCGGGCCACCTCGATTTGCTGCCGGTTGCCCGTCAGCTCTGGAAACACCGCCTGGGTAGCGCCCGGTTGGCAACGGTGGAGGCGGAGGTATGCGGAGTGCGACGCTCCGGCGACCTGCCGGGCGCCTTCATCCCCGACCGATATTTCAGCTATTTGCGATCACGACGGTCCAGCCTGCTGCGCGACGTTGTTGACCACAACCGGCAGGACATCATCTCGTTGGCCATGCTCGTGAGCGAGCTTTCGACGAGCGGGCTGGAAAAGTTTCAGCCAGGTGACCTGCTCGGCTTGGCGCGTGCTTATGCGCGCCGTAGCAGCCACCAACAGGCGCTGGACGTCGTCGAGCACGCCCTGCAGCCATCGGCCTGGGAGGTCCGGCGGCCGGCGACGGCCGTGGTGCATCGGCAGCTATCTGCTGAACGCGCCCGATTGCTGGCGCGACTCGACCGTCGTGACGAGGCGTTCGCCGCGTGGCTCGAGATTGCATTGCGAGGAGGCCCAGGCGCGGCGACGGCATGGCTGCACGTGGCGCGCCATCGCGAGCACGTAGAGCACGACGTTGGTGGCGCTCTGAACGCGTGCCACGAGGCAGCTTCGGTCGCTGGCCGGGCACGAGCATGGGGAGAGCCGATGCACGCGGTTGAGAAGGACCTGGCACGGCGGCTGCCGCGGCTTTCTCGGAAGGTGTTCGCCGGCCGTTACGAGCGGCGGGTCAAGAGCGCTGCCTGAGCTCGTACAAGACAGCGCAAAGATCGGCCGTCGTGGGTGTCTTCATCATCGAGGCACTCAGCACCGCCAGGCTGGACATGGCGGAGGCGACGGCCAGGGCCCGCCAGCCACTGCCAACGACCATTCGCGCGGCGAGCCACGCGGCGACGAAAGTGTCGCCGGCTCCGGTCGGGTCGATCGCCCTGCGCGGTGGGAGCGGCGGCATGAATCGGCCGGTCAGCCCTGTTTCAGTCCGTTCCAACGCCAGCGAGCCGCGTTTGCCGTGGGTGATGAGCAGTGTCTGACCGGCGTGGGTCCAGTCGCGAATGGGCGGAGCTCCTTCTGAGACGTCCTCGCGACTGAGCGCGATGGCGTCGGCGCGCTGAATGATCGGCCCATGCTCGAACGCGAGTCGGACAACCTCTCTGCCCGGGTGGAGGCGTCGGAGCAAACCTTGAGCCGCGAGGGTCAGGTAGGTCGCGGGCGCGAAGGCCGTCGACCATTCCTGTGACAGCTCGCCCGCGACCGGTGCGAGCAAGGCGGCGCCAGGAGATCGCCACTCTTCTGGAAGGTCCGCAACTGATAGCGGGTCGCTCGGGGCGACTGCGAATTGGCGACGGCCGTTCGGCGTTCGGCGGTTGTCGAAGACCGGACCGATCGGCAGTTGAACGAGGCGGACGTCGACGCCGGAACGACGAATCGCGTCAAGTTCTTGAGCCGTGGCCGCAAGCTCGTCGACGCCGATCAGGGCCTTGACGCTGACTGGCAGTCTTGCCGCGGCGATCGCGGAGTACGTGACGCCGCCGCCGAGCTTCCATCCGCGTGGATCGTCAGCGGCGATGTCGCGGGTCGCGGCACCTACAACGACGAGGGTCGGCTGTACGGCCGTGCCTATACTCGAATCAGCCACTTCGCACCGGAGAAAGCGTGTATTTCTACGAGCTGTCCGAGTCGGACGACGAGATCTTTGCAAACCTGCTGCTCGCGCACGATGCCGAGTATGACGATGACGAGTTTTTGGAGATGGTGCTCGAGTCGCGCCAGGCCGTGCTGAGCAATTTCGAGGAGGACTCCCTTATCGAGGCAATCGCCACCGACCTCGAGAAGCGCCACGGATTCGTTCACATAGAGGCCAGCCTTCGTGCTGCGGTGCGCGTGTCAAGCGAAGAAGGCGAGACGGCAGCTATACCCGTCGACGAGCGCGCCGCAGCCGTACCAACTGAGGAAGACGACTTCCGCACGATGCTCGTCGAGGTCGAGAGCGAGGACCGGCCCTACCGCGACTGAGACGGACGGCTTGGCCGTGGTCGGACCTGCGGCGGCCGCTCGTAGGGAACGGGTTCTATCGGCTCACGTTGAAGAGCACCTCGATGACGTCGCCGGATTGAACTTCGTACTTGGCACCCTCTGATCGAAGCTTGGCGTTCTTACGTGCCTCGGCGAACGAGCCCAGCTCGATCAGGTCGTTGTACTCGACAATTTCGGCGCGTATGAAGCCGCGTGCCAGGTCAGAATGGATTGCGGCCGCGGCGTCCACGGCCGTCGAACCGGCTGGAATGGTCCAGGCACGCGTCTCGTCGGGGCCGGCAGTGAAGAACGAGATCAGCCCAAGCAGGCGATAGCTGTCGCGAATCACCTTCTCGAGGCTCGACTCGGTCAGACCAAGGTCCGACCTGAAGATCGCGGCCTCCTCTTCGTCGAGCTGGCCGATTTCCATCTCGATGCGTGCCGAGAGCGCCTCCACACCCGAATGCGTGTGCCTGTACGCGCCGGCGAAGTCAGCAACGATCTTCGCGGCGCGAGTCACATCGTCCTCGCCAATGTTGAGCAACACGAGAACGGGCTTCTCGGTCAGGAAGCGGAAGCCGCGGACGCGCTTCTGCTCGTCGTCCGAGAGGTCGATGTCGCGAATCGGCACTCCCTCGCGCAACGGCGGCGCGAGCTTCTCCAATACCGCGAGCTCGCGATCGTTGGCTTCGCGCTCGGCCGGCGTGCCATGGTGGCCCTGTGTCTTGAGTCTCTCGATGCGCTTCTCGATGACGCCAAGATCGGCCAGGACAAATTCCAGGTCGAGTCGCTCCACATCGCGAAGCGGGTCGATTGAGCCGTCCGGATGAGCAACGGCCGGGTTATCGAAGGCTCGGACGACGTGCAAGAGCTCGTCAGCATTGCGCAGGCGGGCCAGCTGATCGGCGGGAATCTCGGCCGCCTCACGACCTTCGACTGACAGAGGTGGCGCTGGCAGGTCGACATACGTGACGTCCGCCGGAACCTCACGCTTCGGCTTGAACAGCTCCGTGAGCTTGGTCAGCCGCTCGTCGGGAACCTTGACCACGCCAACATTGACGGTCATGCCGCCAAAGCCGCCCGTCTCGGCCTCGCCGCGAGTCAGCGTATTGAACACAGTCGTCTTCCCAGACCGGGCAAGACCGACGATTGCTACCTGCACGGGCGCAGGTTAGTGGCCCTCAGTAACCGGCGCGCGGATCGACCAGGTTCAGCAGCGGCGCGCCTTTGCTGAAGCGACCAAGGTTTTCGCAAAACAATTCAATGCTGCGATCGAGAACGCGTCCGCTCGACCACGAGGTGTGCGGTGTGACGATGATGTTCGAGGCGCTGTACAGCGGCGACTCGGCCGGCAGCGGCTCATCGCGGAACGCATCCAGGACAGCGCCACCGAGCGGGCCGTCGTGCACGGCGCGCAAGAGTGCGCGGTCATCGATGAGCGCACCGCGCGCCACGTTGATCAGCCACGATCCCGGCTTGGCGTGGCTCAACAGGCCGGCGTCGAACATGCCTTCGGTTCCGGACGTCAGCGGCAGCGCCAGGACGGTGAAGTCGCTGCGGCTCATGAGGTCGGCCAGCTGCTCCGGTGGCAGTATCTCTATGTTGCCGGAAAGGCCGTCCGTCGCACCGTGCTGGCGGCGCGTCGCGATGACGCGAGAACCAAAAGTCAGGGCAAGCTCCGCGACGCGCCTGCCAATAGATCCGAGGCCAACGACGCCAATGGTCAGGTCCGCCATCTCGCGGCCCTCGAGTGGCTGCCACGTGCGCTCACGCTGCAGTTCAAGAAGCTGTGGCAGCCGGCGGCTGATAGTCAGGATCATCATCACCACGTACTCAGCGATCGGATCGCTGAACACGCCGCGGGCGTTGGTGATGGCGATACCGCGCTCAAGGGCAGCGGGCGTCAGCACACGCTCGACGCCCGCAGTCGCGGAGTGGACCCACATGAGCTGCGGACAACGGCTCAAGAGTCGGTCGAAGATTCCCTGCGGCATCGGCCCGCGGAGCAGCACTTCGACGTCTGACAGATCGCCGTCCGCGAGGCCCTCGAGGGAGACGGTCACGATTCGCGAGCCCGGCGCCGCGTCGGCGATGCGCGCCAGGTGCTCCGGCTTGTAGCGCGCCGACAGGATGGGCGACAAGCCGATCGCGGCAGGCACGCCAGACGGGCCAGTGCCCGGGCCGCTCGTGCGCGTGACGGCAATCGTCGCGTTCATCTCGTCGTCAATTGTCGGACGTGGCGGACCCAACGTGAGGACTGAATGAGCCGCCTGAAATCAAATCGGCGTTCGATTTTGGCGCTATGACGCGCCGCACCCATGCTCGTGGATCGGCAAGTTCCTGCTCGCTGGGCAGGTTCTCAGGCCCAGCCCACAGTGCATCGATGGCTGCCTTGCCACCCGCTGCCGCAACGCCGGAAACAAAACGTTCGCCGCGCTTGTACTGCTCCAGCTTCAGATCCAGACCGGTGAGGCGCGCCACTATGCGGTCGAACGGGCCGCGGCGCTGACTCCTCCGGGCTTCGAACCGGTCACGAATGGTGCCCACGTTGGGCAGGACCTGGGCGCCGACCTCGTCCATGACCCAGTCGCTGAAGCCTTCGAGCAGGCTCATCACCCGTTGCGTCTCCTCGAACAGTCGACGCTGCTCGGGTGTCAGGAGCGCGGCAAGAGGATTGTCCCTGGCGTCGCGCAACCGCTCGATAAGCGCGCTCAGGCCGCCAGATTGCAAGTCGCGTGCCTGGTCCAGGACGCCTGCCAGCTGCTTCTCGAGGCGTTCGCGCAGGTAAGGCCGGATCCACGTATTGGCCTCGAACTCAAAGGCGTGAGTCGCCTCGTGGAGGACGATCCAGGTGCGGAAGTCGTTTACGTCGACGCCGAGGTTGGCGGCGGTCTGGCGGACGTTCTCCTCGACGAAGAGCAGCTTGCCGGGCGTCGCTTCGGCCGAAAGCAGGGCGATGTCGTACTGGCCGAGGACGCGTGTACCGAGATAGCCGAGCAGGAAGCCCAGCTGCTGGGTGCTGATGAACCTGTTCGCGGCGCGGGCGAGACCCGCCGCGACGCCCTTGTCGCCGGTTGCCGAGCGCACGTGCGGCTCGAGGTGCCCGATGAGCGATTCGAACGTCGCGATGTTCGCCTTTGCCCACGTGGCACGGTCGACGACCTCGTGGCGCTCAACAACTCCCGGCAGAGGCCTGCCAAGGTGCTGTTCCAGCAGCGGGATGGCCAGCGTCATGGCCCTCGAGTAGCCGGCGTCCGCGGCGTGCAGGTCGGCCGCGCTCAGCGCTCCGGGCGCGGCGGCCAAGCGCGCAGCAGCGATGGCCTCGACCCGCTCCCAATCGACTAGACCTTCCGGCGCATTCTTGTGTGCCCGCTGCGCGAGATAGCGGGTAGCGATCGCCAGGCCGACGCCCGCGGCGATGCCGGCAACAACGGCTTTCTCATTGCCATGCAGGTTGCGGCGCGGAGCATCTCCGCGCATTTCGTGCGAAGCCGTCACTCGCCTGCTGCCGCGGCTGGAACACCTACGGGAATCGCCACATCAGCAATCTGGAGGTGGTCAACGTTGGTAAAGGCCTGGTCGAAGAGCCGTCCGGCAACACTTTCGAACGCATCCACGTCGCCGGTGGTCAGCTGGACATGAGTGGGTGCTTTGTCGGCAGGCGCCTCGAGCGAGTGCATCTCCAGCAGCGCGGCCAGGGCGCTGGCGGTAGCGGATGCCGAGTCGATCACTGCGATCTCCGTGCCGATCGTGTCGCGGATGACTGGCGCGAGCAGCGGATAGTGCGTGCAGCCCAGAAGGAGCGTGTCGATGTTGCGCTCGGTCGACAGTATCGGCGCGATCTGCTCGGCGACGACCTCTTGGACGAGTGGCCCGTCCAGCTTGCCTGCCTCGACCAGCGGCACGAGTTTCGGCGTGGCCTGCTCGAAAACCTCGACAAACGGGTCCTCTTCCTTGATGGCCTGGAAGTAGGCGCGGGAGCGGACCGTCGCCTGGGTCGCTATGACTCCCACCCGGCGATTGCGGGTCGCAAGGGCGGCCGCCGTGGCGCCGGGACGCACCACCCCGAGTAAAGGTCGGTTGTAACGGAGCCGAAGGTGGGGCAGTGCGATGGCGCTCGAAGTGTTGCATGCAACGACGATTGCCTTGACATCGCGCGCTGCGAGCTCGTCCAGGCACTGGGCGCTGAACTTATTCACCTCGTCGTCGGAACGCGGGCCGTACGGCGCCCGAGCGTTATCGCCCAAATAGATCGTCGACTCGTTCGGAAGTCGACGCATCACCTCGCGCAGAACCGTCAGCCCGCCAACCCCTGAGTCGAAAAAACCAATCGCGCGCGGGTCGCTCACTACACCGCCGCGGCCGTTGCCAGGGCCGCGTGTCGTGGCTTGGTGGGTTCCATGGCGCGCGTCAGTTCCGTCGCGACATTGGCGATGTTGCGAACGATTGGCGCGTCTGGAGCAAGCCTTGTGAACGGTTCGCCGCGGTTGTTGGCATCCAGCACCAGCACACCATCGCTCACAACGCCGAAGTCTGCTTGGCGGCCCAGCGCCTGGGCCACTGCCTCGCGTGGAAGGCCGCCCGTGCTGTCGGCCCGATTGATCAGGTACCAGATGCGGTCTGCGGGGAAGTTGAGCGCCGACAACGTGTCCGCCATCGATCTGGCGCGCTGCAGTGACGTCCACTCGTGCGTGATTATCTGGACGAGTCCGTCGCTGTTGTCCAGGTAAGCCAGCAGGGTGTCGTCAACCGTAGTCGCGGTGTCGATGATCACAACGTTGTAGATCTTCCTCATCAGCGAGAGCGTCCGCTCGATGTCACGCGGGGTGACCATCTCTGCCATCTCGATACGCGGCGGCGCGAAGAGCACCTCCACGCCCGTAGAGTCGCGGTACATGACCTGCTCCAGATCGGCACGTTGAATGTGCGCAGTGGGCAGTTGGACGAACGAGGGCACGTCATCTGCAACGCGCAGGAGCGCTCGGAGGTCGCCGAACTGCAGGCTGCCGTCGACGAGGGCGACGCGATAGTTGAGCGCCGCGATCGAGACGGCAACGTTGTAGGCGATCGTCGAGGTTCCTACGCCGCCCTTGGCGCCGAAGAAAGAGTAGACGCGCGACAGCGACTCCGGCGCAGTCGCGCGTTGTGCGTCGTGCATGTCCTGGAGCAGGCGCATGAAGTCGTAGCCCGAGAACGGCATCGACAGGATCTCTGTCATGCCCATCCCTTCGCCCACCTTGATCGGCTTTTGAGGCACGGTCAGGGCGATGATGGGCATCTCCAGGCCGGCCTCGCGCACCTCCTGTGCCACGGCAAGCCCATTGATGCGGCCCTGGAGAAGGGCGTCGACGATCAAGACGTCGGGTTGGTGCTCACGGATCTGGTCGAGCACGGCCCGGCCGTCGCGAACGACCTCCAGGAGCTTGATCTTTGATTGGCTGTCGAGCAGGCTGCGGATGTAGTTCGCAACCTGGGGCATGTCCTCGACAAGCAATAGTCGAATCTGTGATTCGTTCTGTAAGCCGGACATCGGGCCGACTATATCAACGGGTTTGCCTGCTGCAGACCATTACTAGTCGGTCACTGTCTATACCGAAGTGGCCCATTTCATAGTCGCCCGCGAGCGTGTTCACAACTAACCCGGCGTCGTCCGCAAGCCGCTCCAACTCGTCTTGATTCAGGAAGTTGACCGTGTCCCGGCGACTCGTTCTGGCGGGCGATTCGCCCTCGTTCCATGCGTCAAAGAAGGTCGATATACGCGCCGTTCGCGCCGCCGCCTCGTAGCGCGCGGCCGTTGTCTTGGCCACTCTCTGACCGGTCTCGGCGTCGATCCGCGTCCAGTCGAGCATAAGACGGCCGTCGTATAGGGCAAGGTCGTCAGGCTGGGGCAACCAGACATCGATCACGACTCGACCGTTCGGCTTCAGATGGTGCGTGATGCACTCTAGGGTCTGTGTCTGGGCGGCACGGTCGAGAAGTAACAGGCCGTTGAGTGCCACGATCACCAGATCGAAACGCTTGCCCAGCTTGAGTCTCGTGACATCAGCCTCGACCAAATCCAACGCGCCGCCCTTGCGCGCGCCGGCACTCGTGCGCTGCCAGCGCGTGGCCGCGCGCGCGAGCATGAACGGATCGTTGTCGACGGCCGTGACCCTGTGGCCAGCCATGGCGAGCGGCACCGCGATTCGGCCCGTGCCAGCCATTAGTTCGAGGACTGTGCCGCCTGCCGCGGCGGCAAAGGCCAGGTACATGTCCAGGTCGAGCGGCTCAGACTCGAGATCGAGATCGTAGTAGCGGGCAAGCGCCTCGCCTGACGGCGGGGCATCAGATCGTTCGCGTGCTTTTCGCGAAGGCCGCTTGTCAGCCACCGACGCTCGGCACGTGCAGACGCTCGCCGACCGGCGGTATTTCGACATCGGCACGGTCGAAGCGGATCCGTTCTCCGTCGCGCTTGCGCACGGCGAGAGCGCTGATCGCCTCGAGCGCGCAGCGATGGGCCGCAGCCGCTGTTACCTCTGCGTGGTCATAAGGCGGCGACACCTCGACGATGTCCATGCCGGCAATCGGCACGCGACCAGCGATCCGCCTAATGGCACGCAG
>DATBFJ010000098.1:0-3456 GCA_036558545.1 Candidatus Limnocylindrales bacterium | reverse complement strand
GACGTAGACGCCGAAATGAAGGTGCGGTCCGGTCGCGCGTCCGGTCATGTCCATCAGCCCGATGAGCTGGCCCTGGTAGACGTACGCCCCTCGCGTAATTCCGGCGACAGGCTTGGCGCGCATGTGCGCGTACATCGTCTGGATGCCGTTGCCATGGTCGATGATGACCATCCAGTCCGGATCGGGATGAATCCAGGGATCCCAGCCAACGAGCTTGACGGTACCGTCGGCGACGGCCCTGATCGGCGTGCCGCGGTCGTTGGCGATGTCGATGCCGTTATGGAAGTGCGCGCAGCTGCCTCGCCTGGGCTCGGCATAAAACCCCGTGCAGCCGTACGGCTGCGTGATCTTGCCGCTCGTCGGCCAGATCCAAGGCTGCGCCGTGGCGTCCTGCGCGACTGTCGGGGAGGCGCTGGGCAGGACCGCTACGAGCGCCATCAGGAAAGCGATCACGGAACGAACGAGACGAACGGACACGGCGGTCGAATGCTAAGGCATCAGACCCACAGCGCCGCGATGAAGGCCGCGAAAATCAGGATGGGCCCGAACGGAATGAAACTCTTCATCGTCAGGCGTCGCGCGACCATCAGCGCGACAAGCACGATGGACACGCCGATGCTCGCCAGCAGCAGCCCGTAGAAGAAGGCCGACAGGCCAAAGAGGAAGCCGAGGCTTACGGCCAACTTGAGATCGCCCTGGCCCAGCCCGCCACGGAAGATCCGGTCGGTGACGAAAAGGACGACGGGAAAGCCGAAGCCCGCGGCAAGGCCGCTGATCATGCCCAGGCTCTTGCCCTCGAGCGCCGGCGAAACGCCGAGGAACAGCACGGCCGCGGCAAAGACGATCAAGGGCAATGTCACGACATCGGGCAAGAGTCGCTGATCGAGATCCGTGGCGAGGAGCACGAGCAGTGCCACGAACAGCAGCACGTACACGACCAGCGCCTGGGCGTCGTGGCCGAAACGGGCGCCGAGCAAGCCAAAGGAGATTGCCCCGGCCATGACGAGGGCAACGGTGCGCCAGTCGAAGCGCGACCTTGGCGTGTGATCCTCCTCGTGCATCGGCCAGCGATGCGCCAGGGCGTCCGCGGCAAAGCCGACAGCCGCCCCGAACGCGGCCAACACGGTTGCCACGACATCAAACGTCACTGCACGGATCCGGACGCGCTGGCGACCTTGGAGCGGCCACGTTCCATGTCGAGCAGATCGCCGTAGAGCGTCGCTCCAGCCGCCTCACCGACGATGAATGACAGAACCTCGTTCGACGCGGGCAGTCCCGCCTGTGCTTCTGAGACGGCCCTGGATAGCGCCATGAACTTTCGGCCGGTCTGTTCGTGGCCCTTGGCCATGAACGTGTACAGCGCGTGGAGCGCCGCGTCATACGAAGAGTCACGATCCACCAGCTCGTCGAGCGTCTCCTCTGAAGAAGGGTTGCCGAGCGTCGTGCGCGCCGACTTCGCCTCGCTCAGCCAGGCCGAGGCCTCATTGAGATAACCGACTGCATCAGCCCAATCACCGCTACGGCCCTTGGCAGTTGCACTGATCACCGCCGAATCATGGCCCTGCAGGTTCGACAGAAGTGCTACGACTGCGCTCGCCTGCGTGCGCAGATGAGCCCATGCATTTGTCATTGCCGTTGCGTCCGTGGCTTCGTCGTCGGCCTCATCACTCATGGACGCCAGCGCCGTGAGCACGCGCGCGGATGCGCTGTCACCACGCGCGATTGCCGCGCGTGTCGCATCCAGATCGAGCGCCTGAAGGCTGTCCGCGCTGTCCCGGGCGGCACGCGCCAGGTCGGCCGTCGCCGAATCGAGCGCCATCAGACCCGGGGCCGACTGAAGCGCGGAAGGAATCGCGACTGGAGCGGGGGTCGGAGGCAAGTTGGTCGTGTCCGCACCTACAGCGAGGCTCGAACCGCCGAGCGCGAGAAGCACGATCAGTGAAGGCGCCACGAGGCGCGCTGGGGTGCGCATCGCGGGCGAGTCTAGGTTCGTTCAAGGGCGGTCCGCTGCCGTACGATCGGGTTAGTGGCCATAGACACGACTGACCTTTTCCGCCGTATGCCGAAGGCTGAGCTGCACCTCCACCTCGACGGATCGCTGCGTCCGTCGACGGCCCTCGATCTTGCCAGGCAGCGCGGCCTCGACGATGGAATGGACCTCGCTGCAATAACGGCCCGGCTTCAGGCACCGCCACAGGCCGCCAATCAGGCGGAGCTACTACGAGCGTTTGACCTGCCGATCGCACTCATGCAGGACGAAGAGGCCCTCTATCGGATCGCGTTCGAGCTAGTCGAGGATGTCGCGCGAGACGGGACACGCTACGTCGAGGTTCGCTGGGGCCCACTCTTGCACGTGCAGCTTGGCCTTGAGCTTTCGGCCGGCATCGCGGCAGTCGTCGCCGGTACGCGCGATGCTGCGCTGGCAACCGGCGTGGTCGCCCGACTCATCGCGGTTGCCATTCGCTCACATCCACCGGAAGCGAACGCGGTCATGGCACGGGTCAGTGCCGATTTCCGCGATCGCGGCCTGACCGGTTTCGACCTGGCCGGACCTGAAGAGGCGTTTCCCGACGCGCGCGCGCACGCGCGAGCATTCGACATTGCCCGCGAGGCCGGCCTCGGCATCACCATCCATGCCGGCGAATGGGGCGGCGCAGATCAGGTACGTAAGTCGCTCGAGGCCGTCTCCCCGTCGCGTATCGCGCATGGTGCACGAGCAGCGGACGACGCCTCGCTCATGGCCGATCTCGCCGCACGCGGCGTGACCCTCGACGTGTGCCCGACGAGCAATGTGCAGGCGTCGATTTTCCCATCACTAGCCGCGTTTCCGTTGCCCCAGCTTCTGGCGGCGGGAGTCCCAGTGACCCTGTCGACAGACGACCGCACCGTCTCCGACCTGACCCTGGTGCGCGAGTACGAGCGCACCCACTCCGTCGTGGGCATTTCGATTGCCGACCTGTGGCGCATGAACCTCCACGCTTTGGAGGTCGCCTTTGTCGACGACGAGCCAGTGCGCGCCCAGTTGATCGCGGAGTTCCAGGCCTTCGCCACCGCAGAGCCCTTGCTGCGAATTGATTGATTAGCAACCCATAAGTTGCTATGTCGGGATCAAGGCCTGTAGCTGATCAGGTAGAGATGGGCGGGTTGCCAGCGTCAGAATCCGTGCCATTGCGCGGGCCGCAAGGGCGATTTCCGGATTTAGCAACCCGCCGGTGCGTATCCGATCAAAACCGTCGGAGCTAAAGGTTGGCGAGGTCGTCCAGGGCGCTCTCAAGTTCGGTGGCGTCGTGGGCGACACGGGTCGGTCGGGCAGAATCGGGCGCGGCGTCGAGCTCGGCCTGCGAGGTGACACCGGTCAGCATCAGGACGGAGCGTGAGCCCAGCCGGATGGCGGCACCGATGTCGGTCTTGAGGTTGTCGCCGATTACCACCGCTTCCTGAACGGGCACGCCGGCG
>DATBFJ010000097.1:0-12772 GCA_036558545.1 Candidatus Limnocylindrales bacterium | reverse complement strand
AGCGTCTCAGCGCCATTGCGCAGTAGCGCAATGCGCATGCTCATTCCCGGCAGTGCGCTGTGGACCAGGCTGCTCGGTCGTTGCCCGACGTAAATATCGACCCAGACTCCATCCGCACAGCCATCGCCATTGCCCGGCTTCATGCGAATGTCCATCTGCGTCCCTGTGAGCCCACCGATTGTGACGTCGTTGACGTTGGTGACTTTGAGCAGTGCGTTATTGACAGTGTGGTCCACGAGTGCTTCGAATGTATGCGCCACGGTCGTGGAGGCATTGCCCGTGCACAGGGCCGGCGCGACGACTGAGCGATACACACCGAGGTAGTCGCTGCCGTTCGAATCCACTCCATTGAGCGTCGATCCGGGCGGCAACAGCAGGAAGTTGCCCGCCTCGTCCTCCATGTTCGACCAGCCGTCAGGAACCGTGTAAGTCAGCTTCGGCGTGAAAACATCTGTCGTGTATGTGCCGGCTGCAATCGGTCCAAGGCAGAGGTTGGTGCTGCCCTCTTCCAGATTCGGACATTTTGGCCGCGCGCTCGCCGGCGGTCCTGCCGGACTGGGAGGCGTAGTCATGCCCGCCGAAGTTGGCGGTACGGATGCGGGCTGGCTCGTAACGACTGGCGCCGGTGTCGGCAGTGCCGTGTCAACGACGCTTGCCGGCGGTGCGCTTACGATCGAGGCACTGGTGGCCGCAGAAGACGGACCCTGCGTCGATGCCGCGCAAGAGACGGTGCTTGCTGCCACAACCAGACTCAAGAAAAGGAGAGCGAGACTAGAAAGCCTCGGTGCCATTTGGTACTCCTGTCGGGCAGACCTGCGATCCGCGGCGGCAGAAATGTAGTGCGAATCCCGTACCTTGTGCACATGGCGGGGCGGTTCCTGGAGGATTTCTCAGTCGGCGAGGTGATCGATTCGCCCGACGACTACGAAATGACTCTCGAGCGAATTCGCGACTTCGCATCCGAGTTTGACCCGCAACCCATCCACCTTGATGCAAAGACCGCCGAACGTGGGTTCTTCGGCGAGATGACTGCATCTGGCTGGCACACGCTGTCAGTGACGATGCGATTGATGGTGCGCTCGCCGCTATTCGCGAGTGGGGAAGTGATTGGCATTGGCGTCGACAACCTGCGCTGGGTACTTCCAGTCCGGCCCGGCGATCGACTTCGAGCGCGAGCCGAGGTCGTCGCGATCCGCGAGTCGAAGTCGCGACCCGATCGCGGCTTCATGAACCTGCGTGCGACGACCCTGCGCGGCGACGAGATCGTGGCCACCCAGGATTGGACGGTCCTCGTGCCACGCCGCACGTCATGAAATCCTCTGACCCTGAGGGCCAATGGCTCAACGCGGAATAGGCACTGTCTTGCCCGGAGGCGTCAAAAGGACTCTCACCTCCGGGGCTTTGCGCGCCGCGGCCTCTTCGAATTCCAGTGGTGGCCGCTCGAGGCGATGTGGCATCACGCGGCCCATGCCCATGGGCCACAGCGTGCCCCAATGGATGGGCACGGTCGCGCGCGGCCGGATGACGCTCAGAGCGTCCGCCGCGCGCTCCGGGTCCATGTGCCCCGGGCCCAGTCGCGGGCCCCAGCCCCAAACCGGCAGCAGCGCCAGGTCGACTCCGGCCAGCTCCGCCATGGCCGGAAAGATGTCCGTATCGCCGGCGAAATAGACGCTCTCCTTGTCCAGCTCGAAGACATAGCCCAGAGCATCGGCCGTCGGCCCGAATGGCGGTCTGAAGCCGGAGTGGTCGGCCGTCGTCGCGCGCACGTCGACGCCGTCGACAACTATCGACCGACCAGGCGCGAGCTCCTGTACCGACCTGAAGCCCATTCCCTGCATGAATTTCCCGGCGCCCTGTGGGACGACCAGCGGTACGTCGGTGCCCAGGGTCCTCAGCGATGGGATGTCCAGGTGGTCAAGGTGGAGATGGCTTATGACGACCAGATCAATATCGCGGTAGAGGTCGCGGGGCAGGGTCGATACGGCACGGCGCAGGATCGAGATGCGATCGAGCAACACGGGATCGGTAAGGATGCGCGCCTCGCCCATCTCGATCAGCACGGTGGAATGGCCCAAGAAGGTGGCGTCAGCCTTGATCACTAAGCGGCTACCTCGTCGAGATCGTCTGGGTCGACAACGGGATTGTCCGGGGTTGCCGTCCTCATCCACGACTGCAGCTGTTTGTAGACGGCATCGGCGCCGACGATCTCGTTCTTGAGTTCCCAGTCGGCCGGGAACAGGATCATGGCGTCCGTCTGCGGCCCGCCGAGTCCGCCGTGGGAACCGATCAATTCCTCGAACGCCGCAACCTGTTGTGTATCCGGGTCGAACGAGCTGATAAGCACCAAGTCGCCGCAGTTGCTCATTGCGTCGAGGCGAACCAGGGCCGCGAGTGCTTCGCCACCGTACGGCTTGAGCGGGTCGTCTCCCTCGACGCCCCCGCCTTTGAGGCGGCGCACTCCCGTGGCCCCGATCACGAGCGGACCCTGTTCAGCCGATCGGACGAGCAGCAGGCCAACTCCGGGATGGTTTGCCAGCGCCTCGACCATGTTTGGGAATCGCTCGTTCAGCTGCTCGAGAGTGACCCGGCCAGCAATGTCAGGGAAGAACACGAGGGCCAGATTGCCCGAAGCGCATACGACGACATCCGCCTTGTCGGTCTGATCGCCAGGCGGCTGATGCGCCGCGCGGCGCTTGTCGCGCTGGCGGATGGCGGTGCGCGCGACGGTCTTGGCGCCACGTGCGTGACTGAGCTCGCTGACGAATGTGTTCACGACGCGCCACTGCTCGAGCTCCTCGACCGCTGCCGCGACCTCGTCCGCGCCGCCCATCAACTGTCGGATCAGAGCGTCGAGCGGTTTGCCGTAGCGCTGCTTGAACGTTGCTCCCAGCGATTGCCCATGATCCGACAGCACCACGAAGTGATACGGCCGGGGTGCGTCCTCCGCGGCGCGAGCGAGGCTGCCCAGGGCCCTGTCCACGCCGTCGAGCGCATCCAGGCTTTCCGCCCGCGCGGGACCGCTGTGATGGGCTATCTCGTCATAGTCGGTGTAAGTGACATAGATCGTTGGCGTGCCGCGCAGCATCTCCTCGATGACCAGGCTGCTGACGAGCGGGCGCATCAGAACGTTTGTCATTGCCCGCAGCGCGGGGTACGGAAAGCCGCGCGCGTCCAGACGTGGCTCGATTCCGGCCAGGCGCGCGCGGCGTGCCTGGAAGATTTCCTTGGCCATCTCGGCGATGCCCAACACGATCGCATGGACGAATCCGTATGGGCTGAGGAAGAAGCTGAGGTAGGAGCGGCTCGTTCCGAGACCTTTTGACGGATCCGTCATCGTGCTCATCGTCAGGTACGAACGTGTCGCGCCGCCGGAAACGAGATTGCCGACGCTCGCACCGTCGTCGTGCAGCAGTCCAGGATGGCCGGAGTCGACGAGACGCCTCTCCAGCTGCTCGGCGTCCACCGCTCGATTCGAAACGAAAAGGGCGCGCGTGGCTTTGTCGTACCAGCGAAACGCGGGGATGTCGTCATTGATCCCGAAGAGAATTCCCGCCTGAGAGGCGCTCGTCTGCGACGGCAGCAGCGTCGTCCACGACGCGAGGCGCATCCGGCCGCGACTCACCCAGCGCGACATGATCGGCACGCGTCCGGCCTGAAGCTGCTGCTGGAGTATGGCGTGCGACAGACCGTCGATCTGGATGAACACGAAGCCCGGCCGCTTCGAGTGGATTGCGTCCCGTCGTCTGCTCAGAAGCCTGCGCACGAGCATCGAGTAGTACGAGTCGTCCGAGTCAAGCGTCAGCAGCCAGGAGAAGATCGAGTTGATGATCGCGAAGACGACCGCAGCAAAGACGGCATCGACGGGCTGCGCCAGGTGGTAGCCGGGCACGAAGGGCTCCAGCGCCAGGAAAACGGCGACCTGGAAGGCGAGCGCGGTCAGCAGCATCAGAACCAACGACACGGGTGCTACAAGCGCCAGGAGCACGGGCCGCACAAGCGCGCTGAGCGCGCCGATCAGCAGGACGGCGAGCCCTATCGAAAGTGCCGAGTCAACACGGACTCCGGGCAGCAGGAACGCCGTCAGGGCGAGCGAGAAAGCCGCCACGAAGAAGCTTATGACCCCGCGCCAGATCAACTGCCGTCGGCCACGGCGCCACGTCCAGATGAGCTCTAGCTGGACCCGATAGAAGTCGATCAGGCGGCGCACGGGCTCCATCGCGGCTGAGTGTATGAGCGCCTCGTGAGCGGCCCATATACGGTGGCAGGCCCGCGAGCGACGTAATTCGAAATAGTTGTGTTACGGACCGTCTTGTGTACGTCGGTTAGAATGCCGCCGACAGGAAACATCTGCCGATGGATCGCCCCAGCGATCTGCGGCGCGCGTCGCCCCAGCGACGACCAGATGGAGGATCTCCCGCCGTGCGCATCGCCCCAGCGATGCTGGCCGGCCGCGTCGTGGCTGCGACGCTGCTCATATTTGCCAGCCTCATCACGTCTTCGTTTGCGCTGCCCCAGCTTGCTCTCGCTTCCGCCGCGCCCGCGCAATGCACCAAGTGGTCGTCCACGACGCAACCACCGATAACGATCAAGGTCTACCGCGTCAGCGAGGGCAAGGTCGACACGGTGGACTTCAAGGACTACGTCATGCGCGTCGTATCGCGAGAGTGGAACGTCAAGCAAGCTGCGCTTCGCCAAGCGGGTGCCGTTGCCGTCAAGCAATACGCCTGGTTTCACGTGCTGCACTACCGCGGTGGCATGTACAACGGAAACTGCTTCGACGTCAAGGACACGACCGCGGATCAGCTGTACGCGGCAAAGTCGATCTCAGGACTTCCGCGAGCGGTCAAGAACGCCGTGAACAACACGTGGTCGTGGACCATGCATCGAGACGGCAAGCTGCCGATGACCGGATATCGCCGAGGCGACAACGTCGGCTGCGCCGCGAACGCCGGCTATCGCCTGTTTGTTCGCTCGGCACGCAAGTGCGCCGATCAGGGCTGGAGTGCCCAGCGAATCCTGGAGAAGTACTACTCAGCCACACTCGTCCAATGACCGGCGGCCTCAGGCCGCCTTCTGGGTACCTATCGCCCGCCACTCGATAACGAGCGGCGGGCGATACGTTTGCGTCTCTTGGCGCGGGCGCGACAGATTTAGCTTTGGGAGCCGGGTCCTGGCGGTGGGGTCGAGTTGCCGCTCATGGGTGCTTGCTCGGGTCCGCTCTGCGACTGCGGCGCCGAGCTTGGAGTGGATGAGCCATATGCGGCCGACAGTGACGGATCCGGTGCCGAGGGGTCCGCTGGCGCCGACGGAGTCGACGCGGCCGGAGCTTCGGGTGCGGCTGGGGCCGATGGAGAAGACGGAGTTGAAGAAGCTGCGGCCCACGATGGCGTGGACGACGTGTCCGGCGCCAGTGGGGCCGACTGCCAGGACGGAGCCGACGACGGCGCTGATGGTGCAGCCGACGAAGTCGGGTTGGATGATGCAGGCGACGAATCCGCGCTGGATGAAGCCGGGGCCCACGCCGAAGACGAGGAACTCTCCGCGGCGCTCGGCGCGCCGGACCAGGATGGCGTCGCGGCCGCCACAGGTGTTGCAGCAGCTACGGGAGCGGCCGGGGCGGCCGGAGCTACGGGAGCGGCCGGAGCTGCCGCTGCGGAGGGTGCGGAGGGTGCGGACAGCGCGGCGCCCAGCGAGCCCGCGGACGCCGAGGCCGCGGGCGCCGAGCTCATCGACGATTCTGCGGTTGCGGCAGTGGCGTGTGATTTCTCAGAGCCGGCCCGCTTGAAATACCAATTGGTCTGCAGCTGGGACGGCGTCATGGCGCCCGGCTGCAGCCGCGTCTCGACGGCGAACATCTCCCAACCGCGATCGCCGAGCAACCCGGACACATAACCAAGGTTGACGCGCGAGCGGTCGAGCGAAATCGACCACTCGGTCGATTGGGGCATGAATACGCCGACGCCAAGAATGCCCGCCAGCTCGGCCGCCAAGCCTGGCTGTGGATGACTGAAGCCGATCGTTGTGTATGGCTGATCCGTCAGCCAGGCGTACTGCCAACTTGCCATTTCAAACCTCTTCGGACCTCATTTGTGTTCGAGTGCGCACCATATCCGAGCGCTCGGCCGGACTCAATCGGGCCAGACGGTCACCAGTCTGAGCGGGCATTCAAATGTGGGAACGGTTCGTTCGGAATGGGCACGCCGAGCAGCTCGGCGAGTGGACCCCAGCCGTCCTCGGCGCGCCACTCGAGCAGCCGGCCCGACGGCAATGCCGCGCGGACTGCGGAGTTGTGTTCCTCGTACGCTGCCATCGCCTTAACCGGGTCACGCCAATGTGGGGTGAAGCGTGTTTCGAGCACTGTGTTGAACATGACCCGCCACTGTGCGAGCTCCGGCGGCTGCTCATGCCAAGCAGTTGGTAAGACAGTTGCGTTCGCGCTCTCCCACCAAGTTCGAGCGGAATCGCGAACGGAGAGCACCACGACGGCCGATGGAAACGCCGCGCACAGTTCGCGAAAGAACGCCGACGAGGGCCAATCGACCGCAGCTTCGTAATCGGCGAAAAATTCCGGCCAGTTTGGCGAGTTGCCGTCCAAGGCAGCCTGCCATGTTGGCACGTGCTCCAAGTGCTCGAACACCTCGTGCATGTGGTAGCACCGACCATCCAGGAGTGTTTCCAGCGCGGCCCTGAGCGAAGTCGTTCCTGTGCGCGGCAGCCCGGTGCCGAGGACTCTGATCAGGCGAGGTACTCGCGAGCTGTCTTGCGGCGCAGGAACTTTCCCCAGCCCTTATCGCCTTTCCACTCGCCATCCGCGACTACGACTCGCCCACGCGACATGACCACATCCGATCCGCCCGTCACGGAGCGGCCTTCATAGCACGAGTAGTCGACGTCCATGTGGTGATTTTTCGCCGAGATCGTGTGCTTCCGGTTGGGGTCATAGATGACCAGGTCTGCATCGGCGCCGGGCGCCACGACGCCCTTCACGCCGGCAAGGCCGAACATCCGGGCGGGGGCGGTCGAGATCACCTCAACCCAGCGCTCCCTCGTCATCGTGCCGCCCACGACGCCGCCGTCGTGCATCAGGTCGACACGGTCCTCGACCCCCGGCAGGCCGTTGGGGACCTTGCGGAAATCTCCGCGACCCAGGTCCTTCTGGCCGTGGAAATCGAAAGGGCAGTGGTCGGTTGACACGACCTGCAGATCGTTCTTTACGAGGCCCTGCCAGAGCGGCTCCCAGTGGTCTTTTGGCCGCAGAGGAGGAGAGCAGATGAACTTGGCACCCTCAAAGCCGTTGCCCATATCGTCCAAAGACAGGAACAGGTACTGCGGGCACGTCTCAGCGAATGTCGCGGAACCGCGATCCCTCGCCTCGCGAACCATTTGCAGGGCGTCGCGCGCGGACAGGTGCACGATGTAGACCGGAACGTGCGCTGCCTCTGCCAGGCGGATGACCCGGTTCGTCGCCTCTCCCTCGAAAATCGGGTAGCGCGCGACGCCGTGGTAGTAGGGATCGGTCTTGCCCTCATCGACGAGCTCGGCCGCAACGACGTCGATGGCCATTCCGTTCTCCGCATGCATCATGATCAGGCCGCCGTTCTTCTCGGTCTGCTGCATGGCGCGGAAGATCGCTCCATCGTCCGAGTAGAAAACGCCCGGGTAAGCGGTGAACAGCTTGAAGTCGGTGATGCCTTCGTTCACCAGTTCATCCATCTCGGCCAGTGAGCCATCTGTGACGTCCGACATGATCATGTGGAAGCCGTAGTCCACGGTGGCGTTGCCCTCTGCCTTCGCCATCCAAGTCTCGAGGCCTTCGCGCAGCGACTTGCCCTTCGACTGGACCGCGAAATCGATCACCGTCGTCGTGCCACCAAACGCGGCGGCGCGCGTGCCCGTCTCAAACGTGTCCTTGGCGAACGTCCCGCCGAATGGCAGTTCCATGTGCGTGTGCACGTCGATCGCGCCGGGAATCACGTACTTGCCATTGGCATCGAGAGTCGCGTCAACGTGGGCCGCGATGTCGGAGCCGGCAAGTCCACGCCCGACGACCGCGATTTGCTCTCCATCCACCAGGACGTCAGCCTGCGTCGATCCGTCGGCATTCACGACAATTCCGTTGGTGATCAGCGTGCGCATACGCTCTCCTGCCCTCTGACCTCAATTCGTTCGCTGCGACTCTAGCGCGGCGCGTAAATACGTCAGGGTGCAGCCGGTGTCGCCAACTCGTAGCCGACTTCGATCGTCGCCAGCACCTGCTGGTCCGTGCATGCACTCCCGGTCTCGTCCTCGCAACCGGTCGTGCTCCACGAGATCGTTGCATTGGGTTTGGCCAACTTGATCGGTGTGATCTGAACGACGTTGTCCCCGCTGCACGGCGTCGGCGGGTTCGTGCACTCGAAGTGAGCGACCACCTTGCCGTTGACCGTGAGATTCACGGTGCCCCATGCGGACCCGTCGACCATGCGGAAGGTTGCCTCCTCGAGGCACCAGCCCTTGCTCGTGCGGTCGCTGTTGCCGGTGCCCACGAAGAAGCTCTTGGTCGGCGATCCGGTCACCTGATCGCACGTGAGCGCGAGTGGCGTCGGGGTTGGCGTGGGAGCAGGTGTCGCCGTTGGTGTGGGCTTCGGAGTCTTTGTTGGTGTCGGCGTTGGCGTGGGGGTAGGCGGAATCGACGGAGGGGGCGTCACGAAGCCTGAACTGGTCGGAAACGGCGAGAAGCTTGGCGGCGGAGTAGGCAGTCCGGGAAACGATTCGATGGCCGATGGCCCGGGCGATGGCGCCGGGCTCGGCGACTCGCTTGGCGGAACGTAAATCGGCAGCGAAGAGACAGGAGAGCCGGTTGGGCTGGCCTCAGCGACACCACCGCCAGGGCGCGCGAATATCACGAGCATCGCTCCGACGACGAGGCCGGCGAGGGCGAGGCCCAGGGCAGCGAGAATCGGCAGTCGACTATTTCCCGACGACACCGGCCGTCGACGTGGGTATGTGACGCCGGCCGCTAGCCCGCCGACCGGTAGGCGCTGATGACAACGCCGACAGAAGGTCGCCCGAGTCGAGTTGCTGGCGCCGCAGTTGGGACAGATCAAAGGACTCGTTCCCCGCGCTTCGCCGTCAACCGCCGGAGTATAGGTTTCCGACTACCCCGTTCGGGTGCCGCACGCGCACGCAGGTACTACGCGCCGGGTGGAATCGGCGTTGGCGGTTCCGTAGGGGTCGGGGTCGGCTCCTTCGTTGGTGGCGGGGTTGGGTTGTCGACGGTGACCTGTTTGGTTCGCGTGTCCGTTCGGCCTAACGAATCGGTGACGGTCAGTGTGACCGTGTACTGACCAGGCGCTGAATAGGTATGGCTTGGATGCGGCGAAGTCTTGCCGCTCCCGTCGCCGAAATCCCACAGATACGACAGGCCGGATCCCTTGCTGTTGTTGGCGAACTGCACTGTCAGGCCGCTCACAGTCATTGCGAACCCGGCATTAGGGGCAGGTGGCGTAGGTGTTGGAGTCGGGAAGCCGGGCGGGGGAGTCGGCGTGGGGCCGCTGACCGGTGGCGTTGGGGTCGGGAACCCGAATGTCGGTGGCGCGCTGAACAGGCCCGAGGAGCCTGGATCGGGCGAGAAGAAGAAGGGCGTTGGCGTGGGTGGCGCAGTAAGGATGGGCGTCGCGGTGGGTTGCACGAAGACGGCCAAGGAAGGACCTGCCGAGGCGTCCGCGACGAAGGCAGGAATCGTCGGAGCGGCCTGGGGTGGCGTGGACAGGTATATCGCGGCCCCACCGCCAATGAACAGGAATCCCGCGAGAAGCGCGACTCCCAGAACCAGCGCACCTCCTCCGCCGCCGCCCGTGGGCTCGGCGATGACAGCCCGCTTATACCCCTGGCCACTGTATTTCGTGGCAAGAGGGAGTCGTTGTCGACATCGGCTGCAGAAGGTGGCGCCAGATGGGTTGCGCCGCCCGCAATTAGGGCAGATCAACGTATTTCCCCAAAGCGCCAGGCAGGACTGAGTGAGCTCCGAGTATAGGCACTAACGCCTTTGTGCCCGATTTGACGGCCTGGCGAAACTCTCCTAACTGACTACGACGAACGTCCGCCTGCCTTCGATACGGTCGGCGCCGGGAATAACGTAGAAGCTCATGGCCAAAGCGAAGTAGGCAATCGAGATCGTGACGATCGCCGCAGCCAGAATCGTGCTGATGACGAGGAAGATCGCCAGGACGAACATCAGCACGAGGTAACGAACCGGGTTCACGAGGATGACCAGCAAGGCGAGGCGCACCAGCTCGGTCATGCGCTCGTTCTCACGTTGCGGGTCGAGCAGCAGCGGCCAGACCGCCGCTGCCACGAGCCACACAACGAGCAGTCCCCAGAATGCGGCGGTCGCAAAGGCCCAACTGAGCGGGTCACTGGAATTGAGCCCGATGACGATGTTGAAGCCGAGCACGATTGTCATGCCACCGACCACCAGTCCAGCTGCGACCGCTCGACGGCCGAACGAACGCCAGGCGAGGGCATCCGAGAAGTGATTCGGTTCGCCGCGGGCGATCAGGGCCGCGAGGCGAAAGACGCCTGCCGTTGGGAAAGGCAGAAGGAAGAGCAGCGACAGTATTCCGAGCAGCGGGACGATCTGGATCAAGGCGGCTGTCAGCAGCGCCAGAATGCCCCAGATCACGTTCGCCGGGACCAGCCGCATCGAGTTGTAGTAGAAGCCCGAAAGCGCCTCCGTCAGCGCCCTGCGTGATGTTGGCGCGCGCGGGACTTCGAGTCGTTCCTCGACCGGCTTTGGCGGTTCGGCCGGATAGGGTGCTGTGCTCAGCGAATTTCCTTGTTGATCAGCCTTTGACGCCTGAGGCCGCGATGCCTTCGACGAAGTAGCGCTGGAAGAATACGTAGACGAGCAAGATGGGCACGGTCGCGATCACGACCGCGGCCATCAACGGCGGCCAGTTCACGCCAAAGCCACCGGACAACTTGAAGAACGTCAGGCCGATCGGCAGCGTGTAGTGGCTCTTGTCGGTCAGGAACACGACCGGCCAGAAGAAGCCGTTCCACGTTCCCTGGAACTGCAGGATCGCTACGGCCGCTATGGCCGGTCCTGCCAGTGGCAGCATCACTCTCCAGAACGTCGTGAAGAACCCGGCCCCATCGATACGTGCCGCTTCCTCCAGATCACGTGGGATCGTCAGGAAGTACTGGCGAAGCAGGAAGATGCTCGTCGCAGAGATGGCCAGCACCAGGATCACCGACACGTATTGACCGATTCCGTTGGTCAAGCCGACGGAGTTGAAGGCGGTGTACATGGGCACGACGCGCAGCTGGTCGGGGATCATCAAAGTGCCCAGCACCAGCAGGAAGAGCGCCTCGCGAAAACGGAAGCGCAGCCGCGCGAAGGCGTATCCGGCGAGGCTGCCCAGGGTGATGTTGGTCAATGTCACGGCCAGCGCCAGCACCAGGCTGTTCCAGAACATGACCTGAATTGGCGGCACCAGGTTCTGGAACACGTATGTGTATGCGTCCGTAGTGAACGGGTCTGGAATGACCGTAAGCCGGACCGAGTCGGGCAGTGTCTTGAACGACGTGATTACCGTCCATGCGAACGGCACGAACATCAGCACGGCGTAGCCGATCAGCAGCACGTAGGCGATGCGCCGGCGCCATTTACCGCCTCGTTCCGGCCGAACCGCGGCATCCGCCACTCGCGCCTGTGTGGCGACCACCGCCGGACTGGTTGCAGCACTCATCTGACGCTCACCACGAGGGTGCCGCGCCAAAGATGCGGCGCTGCAGGAGGGTCAGTCCAAAGATGATCACGAATAGGACGATGCCAACGGCCGCGGCATATCCGGGATTCAGCTGTTTGAACAGCTGGTTGTAGAGGTACAGCACGATCGTCATCAGCGAATTGACCGGTCCGCCGTCAACGCCGCCCGCGATGTAGGCCTGGTCGAACAATTGCAGCGCGCCGATGACTCCCACCGTTGCGACAAAGAAGTGCCCCGGCCGCAGCAGTGGAAACGTGATCTTCCAGAACACCTGCCATGAGCTTGCGCCGTCGATCTCCGCGGCCTCGTAGACCTCGTACGGGATCGACTGCAGCGACGCGAGATAGAAAAGCATGAACGTGCCCGACGTCGTCCACGCGTTGAGGATGATGATCGAGTTCATCGCCGTGTGGTAATTGCCCATCCAGTCCTGGTTCGGCGTGAAGCCGAAGAAGGTGAAGACCGGATTCAGACCTAGCGCGCCTCGGATCTCATTGAACAGGCCGTCTGGCGACACGAGAAATAGCCACAGGATCGTTATCGCCGCCGAACTGGCTATTGCCGGGAAGTAGAACGCCGCGCGAAAGAACGACCGTCCGTGGATCTTCTGGTTGACGATGACGGCCAGGAACAGGCCAATGAACATCGTCAGGGGCACCCATATGAGGGCGTAGTAGAGGGTGTTCTTGATCGCTGTCTGGAACAACGGAGCGCTCAGGATCCTGGCGTAGTTGTCCAGTCCAACGAAGTTGATCGGGCCTGAGCGGATGTTCCAGTTCCAGACGCTGATGTACATCGCGTACAGGAACAGGCCGATGCTCAGGAACGCGAACAGGATCATGGGGATCGATATGAACGTGTATCCGGCAAGCGCCTCCTGGCGCGCGCCTACGCGACCAGCGGGCCTGCTCTCAACGGGTGGAGGTGCCTCAGCAACGGCCGGAGTTGCTGTCGATTCCATGTTCCTCCCCTCGTTCTGGGAAAGAGACGAGCGGCGGGCGGGTTACCCCCGCCGCCCC
>DATBFJ010000096.1:0-48589 GCA_036558545.1 Candidatus Limnocylindrales bacterium | reverse complement strand
TGGCGACGCTGAAGTCGATGATGCGATCGGCGAAGTTGTGCCGCGCGCGGTCCAAGGCGTTGCGCTCGAGGCGCTTCTGAATCTCCGCGCGCAACTCGGCCAGGTCGTCGTACGAGCCAAGCGAACGCGCGAAGTCGTCGTCCGCGACGGGCATCTTCTTTTCGCGTAGCTCGAGCATGCCAACTTCAAAGTCGGCGGGCTTGCCCGCCAGCGATGTCTCGCCGTAGTCATCCGGGAACGTGACGCTGAACTCCTTGGAGTCGCCTTCCTTCAGGCCGATGAGGTTGTCCTCAAAGCCTGGAATGAAGCGCTCGCGGCCAATGATCAAGGGCATCCGCTCGGTCGAGGCGCCATCGATCGGCTCGCCACCGCTTGATCCGGTGAACCGGATCACGGCGTAGTCGTCCGTCTGCGCTCCCCTGCCCTCCACCGGCACGAGCGAAGCCTGCTGGTCCCGCAATTGCTCGACGACCTTGTCCACGGCGGCGTCGTCGGCCTGGTCGATAGTGATCCCAAAGGGATAGTCCGTGTAGGCCCCCAGCTTGACGTCCGGGCGAAGGGGCAGCGTTACGTTGTACGTGGCGCCGCCATCCTCGGCGAAGCTCGTCCACTCTGGATCCGGGATCTGGAGAACGTCGAGATCCTTCTCGCGGACCGCGTCAAGAACCGAGCGCTCGAAGAGGTGCTCCTTGGCGTCGTCGTAAATTGGGTTTTCTGCGTCTGGATCATCGCGACGAACGCCCAGCGCACGCTCGAGCAGCGGCCGCGGCACCTTGCCCGGCCGGAAGCCCGGCACTTTGGTACGGCGCGCCAGGTGGCGCACGGATTCAGCGACCTGGTTGCGCACCTGATCAGCCGGGAACTCGACTTCGAGCACGACGGAGGACCGCTCCGCGGGACGTGTAGTTACCTTCATGTGCCTCGTTTCGGCATTGATCATCGGAAGCAACGAGTATAGGCGGGTGGGGCGCTTTCTCCGTTTCTTCGTGTTCTTCGCGCTGCTCGTCGCGGTGCTGGTGCTGGTCGTGGCGCCGCTCGCGCTGGGTCCAGTGCTGACCCAGATCGTGCGCAACGCGGGACTCCAGGCCGACACGCTCAGCGTTTCCGTTGCGCCCTTCGACCCGACCCTGTTGTTGGGCAAGTCGCGCCAGATCCGGCTGATCGCCACGGACGTCGACGTGTCGCCGGCCAAGATCGGCCGCGTGAACCTTGCTGTCGGCGACGCATCTTATTTCGACAGGTCGTTTCAGACCGTCTCAGGCGACTTGAACGACGTCAGCCTGACTGTCAACGGCACGGATGACGTCCACGTTGGCGATATTTCCGTGGACGGGCCCGCAGCAGCCGCCAACGCCACGGCGCACCTTTCTGCCACCGACACGGACCAGCTCATCCGACTCGCCGGCAAGCGGGCAGGTCTGGCCATTGATGACGTGACCGTGGGCGATACCGGTGTTTCCGTGAAAGTCGGCGGAGTCGACTCAGCGGCTCAGCTCGCAGTCACGGGTGGAGCGCTCGTTCTCAAGCCGGGTGCCGGTGACACCATCGTGTTGATGCAACCAAAGCCATCTGACCCGTGGTCGCTTCAGGAGGCCTGGGTCGATGCCAGCGGCCTCAACGTGCGCGCGTTGGTCGACGTGACCCAGATCACGGACAACATCACCGGCGCGACCTAGCCACCTGGGCACGAACAAGCTGGTGGGCGAGGTGGGATTCGAACCCACACGCCGCTTTCGCGACACGAGCTCCTAAAACTCGGGTGTCTACCGTTCCACCACTCGCCCCGGCCTAGGAGTCTAGACGCCTCTTGAGGTGCAGCCCCGTCAAAGAAGCCTTCGCCTTGATCAGCTCTGCCGGAGGACCTTCGAAGATCACCTGGCCGCCGTCGTGGCCAGCGCCCGGGCCAAGATCGATGACCCAGTCTGCGCCGGCAATGACATCGAGGTTGTGCTCAATGACGATCACGCTGTGCCCGGAATCAACAAGACGGTCGAGGAGCGCAACCAGGTTGTCGACGTCCTGCATATGCAGTCCTGTGGTGGGTTCGTCGAGAACGTAGACCTGGGTGTCGGTAGCCATCTCGATGGCCAGTTTCAACCGCTGACGCTCGCCACCAGACAAAGTGTCGAGCTCTTGTCCGAGTGAGATGTAGCCGAGGCCAACATCTGACAGCCGGTCGAGCATCTGTCGAACGGGCTTCTCGGTGAAGAACTCGCGCGCCTCATCGACGGGCATCGCCAGCACCTCCACGATGTTCTTGCCGCGCAGCTTGTACTGGAGCACGTCGTCGGTATAGCGACGGCCCTCACACACCTCACAGACGCTGACCACCTCGTCCATGAAGCCGAGGCTCGTGTACGTCTTGCCAAGGCCGTTGCAGTTGGGGCACGCCCCTTCCGAGTTGGCACTGAAAAGCGCCGGCTTGACGCCGTTGGCCTTGGCGAATGCCGTTCGGATCGGGTCAAGGATGCCCGTGTATGTCGCCGGATTTGAACGCCTCGAACCGCGGATCGACGATTGGTCGATAACCGTCACAGGAGGGTTGCTCCGAGGAAGACAGCCGTGGATGAGTGAGCTCTTGCCCGAACCAGCAACGCCAGTAACGGCGACAAGCACGCCCATCGGGACATCAACAGAGACGTGCTTCAGGTTGTGCAGCGACGCGTTCCGGATGGGAATGGAGCCATCGGCCTGACGGGTCCGGGCTTTGAGATTGGCTCGAACGCCCATGTGCCGCCCGGTCGCAGTTCCGGACGCGATCAGGCCGTCGACATCGCCTTCGTAGACCACCGTTCCACCATGTGGTCCAGCACCGGGACCCATATCCACAACGTAATCCGCGATTGCGATCACTTCTGGATCGTGCTCAACAACAAGCACCGTGTTGCCCTTGTCACGCAATCGATCGAGCAGCCTGTTCATCCGCGCTACGTCGTGAGCGTGCAGTCCAATAGTTGGCTCATCGAACACGTAGGTGACGTCGGTCAAAGCTGATCCCAGGTTGCGGATCATCCGCGTGCGCTGGGCTTCGCCACCCGACAGACTCCCCGATGGACGATCGAGGCTCAGATAGCCAAGGCCCATCTCGACGAATGAGTCGAGCGTCTGGGCGAGCGCCTCGAGCATTGGTGCGACCGACGGCTGAGCGAGGTGATGTACCCATTCCGCCAGATCGCTGATCTGCATCGCGCACGCGTCGGCCATGCTCACGCCGTCGATCTTCGATGACCGTGCTGCCTCGCTCAGCCGCGTGCCTCCGCAATCCGGGCATGCCCGAAAGGTGGCGACGCGACTCACAAACGCGCGGAGATGCGGCTGCAGCGATTCGATGTCCTTTGAGAGCATCGACTTCTGGATCTTCGGGATGAGGCCTTCATAGGTCAGGTTGATGCCGTTGAGTCGAATCTTTGTCGGCTGCTTGTAGAGGAAGTCCTGTAGCTCCTTTTCGGTGAACTCGCGAACCGGTTTGTCGGGGTCGAAGAACCCCGACTCGGTGAAGATGCGCGTCGCGAAGCCTTCGGTCGTGTAGCCGGGGACCTTGATTGCGCCTTCGGCGAGCGATTTGTTCTCGTCGTAGATCTCGGTAAGGTCGACGTCGCTGACGGAACCCAGGCCTTCGCACCGCGGACACATTCCACCGGCAACGCTGAAGCTTCGCCGTTCGACGACCTTCGATCCACCCTTTTCGTACGTCACGGCGCCCGCACCACTGACCGACGGGATGTTGAACGCGTACGCCTGCGGCCCGCCGACATGAGGTTGGGCCACGCGGCTGAATATGACGCGCAGGAACGCGTTCGCATCCGTCACCGTGCCGACCGTCGAGCGCACGTTGGCCCCCAACCGTTCCTGGTCGAGAATGATCGCCGTCGTCAGACCCTCGAGCGAGTCGACATCTGGCCGGGCAAGCGTAGGCATGAAGCCCTGAACGAAGGCGCTGTACGTTTCGTTGATCAGTCGCTGTGACTCGGCAGCAATGGTCTGGAACACAAGTGAGCTCTTGCCCGAGCCCGAAACGCCCGTAAAGACGGTCAGGCGTCGCTTGGGAATGTCGACGTCGATGTTGCGAAGGTTGTTCTCGCGCGCGCCACGTACTTCGATGGCGCCCCAGTTGGGCGGCTGATCCTCCCTCATCGATCCCATGCTATTGGAAGGTGCGGGTTGTGGCGGCTGCCGAGCGGTCTACCATGCGGCTGTGGCCACCCAGCAGCAGCGCCGCCCGCGCTTCCCGTTTCCGCCACGGCCGAGCAGGCGGCCGCGGACCTCGGAGCCAATCGCGTCTGCTCCGGAAGTCTCGATGGAGGCCCGTCCAGAGGACGTAGTCGAGCCCGTCGCAAAGAGCATCGTGGACGCCGCGCTGTATCGCGACGGCACCCGAATCGAAGCTCCAACTGAGATAGCGGATATCGCCCAGGCCCTGCGAGACCAACCGGACACGATGGGTTGGATCGGCATGTATCGACCTTCGGAAGCCCAGTTCCTGCCCGTGGCAGAAGAGTTCGGACTGCATGAGCTCGCGGTCGAGGACGCGATCGTGGCGCACCAGCGTCCCAAGCTCGAACGCTACGGCGACACTCTGTTCGTCGTTCTCCGTGCGGCCACCTACCTGGACGACGTCGAGGAAGTCGAGTTTGGCGAGATCCACGTCTTCGTGGGACCAAACTTTGTGATCACCGTGCGTCATTCGCGAACGCCCGATCTGTCTGCCGTACGCAGGCGCATGGAGAACGACCCTGAGCTCCTTGCGATGGGGCCCGAGGCGGTGCTCTACGCAATTCTCGACTCCGTGGTGGACGGCTATGCACCGGTCGTCGCCGGTGTCCAGAAGGACATAGACGAGATCGAGATCCAGGTTTTCCGGGGTGATCCGGCCGTGTCCAGACGTATCTACGAGCTGTCCGGCGAAGTCGTCGAGTTTCAACGGGCGACGAGTCCGCTTCTGCGCATCGCCGAGCTTCTGTCAGCAGGCTTCGACAAGTACGGAACCCACGCCGAACTTCAGCGCTACCTGCGGGACGTGGCCGACCACGCGACAACGGCCGCCGAACGAGTTGTGGCCTTCCGCCAGAACCTGTCAGACATCCTGACTCTCAACGCGACTCTCGTGAGCCAGGCGCAGAACGAGGAGATCAAGCGGCTGACCGTGACCAGTCTCAACCAGAACGAGGAAGTCAAACGCATCTCAGCGTGGGCGGCGATCCTCTTCGCCCCGACACTCATCGGCACGATTTACGGCATGAACTTCCACGACATGCCAGCTCTTAACTCGGAATACGGCTTTTGGATCTCGATCGTGCTGATGATCGGCGTCAGCACGGGCCTGTGGGTGGTCTTCCGGCGGCGCGGCTGGCTCTGATCGAGCCCAGCATCAGCGCTTGGCGGCGCGCTCGGGCGATGCGTTCTGCACGCCGCCGGAGGCCTGGATCTCCTCCGCGGCCTTGGCATCTTCCTGCGCTTGCTCGACACGTGCATCTGCAGGAACGGCAAGTGCTCGCTTGACCAGTTCACGGGCGGCGGCAGTTCCAACTATGCCGACGAGCATGTCGTAGGTCTTCCAGAACGATTGCCGGCCCGTGCTGGCGTCGCCCACGTGCTCCTTCTTCAGGTAAGCGGCGAAGTCGCGCTCGAGATGGGCGCGGACCCGCTCGCGATCCTCCTCGGGCAAGGCCTTCAGCGTCTTGTCCACTTCCTTCGGAAGCAGCGTTGGCGGTCTATTCGCGCGCTCAGGAAAAAAGCGTCGCTCAGTCGCCTTGGCAGTTCTCCTTGGGCCCCCAAGCACCAGGAATGCGAGTCCGCCGAGCAGGCCAACCGTTTCCAGCGGGTGGCGCTTGATCTTGGCCGGGAAGTCGAGCGCGGCGCGCGTACTCGAGCCGAGCGTGTCCAGCTCGGACGAGGCGTTGCGTCGGGCGTCAGCTACCCGTTGCCGCGCTTGGGCAGTCTCGTCTGCCATTGCTCCTCCAACCACTCACGGGTTTCGTTTGCCGCGTCTATCGACTGTCGCGGGTAGAGCCGCGCAAAGCGCGCGGCCGGATCGAGGCTTGGGAAGGCGAAGATCAGGTTGAGCACCGGCCATGCCACCAGGCCAACGGTGATGGCAAATCCAACGGCCGGCGGCCACGTCCATGGCGCGCCCGCGATCAGCCAGCCAACCAGGGCTCCGAGTATGGCGCCGAGGACGATGCCGCCAATCGCACCACGTACGCCCCCGACGAAGGCGAGCAGTACGCCGAACAGGATTGCGCCGACGACCAGCCCACTCAGCAGGGCTACCACCCCGGGCGCATTCAACGGCCCCGCCAGATTTGGCACGACCGACTCGACGGCGTTGTAGGCAACGTTGATGCCGCACAACAGCGCGATGGCGATAACGATCACCAGCGCGACGAGGAAACTGAACGCGGTATAGCGAGCTTTGGCTCCCACGATCCCGAGGGCCAAGGCGACAACGGCAGCGACCCCGGTCAGCAGCCCATGGGCAAGGCCCCAGCCGATCGACCCGAAGAGCCACTCGCCGAGAAAGAGGAAGCCACCGACCCATAGCAGGACAGCGGTCATCAGGGCGATCCCGAGCGCCAAACCTGCCTGGGAGGCAAGGACCTTCAGCTCGCCCAGAATGTCGTTGAGCTCGGCCTTCAGCAGCTCGATGTGAGCGTGCAGGAGGCCCATGAACGACTCGCGAGTGCGGCCGACCTGGTCGAGGAGGCCCGTCTGTCCGGGCGCGGGCTCCGGTTGCTGTGAGGGCTCTTGGGCTGAGGTCACAGGGTGATTGTGACCTATGAAGGCAGAAACTGGCTGCCGCTGATCCTCGCGGCCGTATCAAAGAAGCCATAAGTGCGTCGGTAAGAAGCGTCAGTCAGCCGCGGCCGGTGTCTCGTCGCGACGGACCACAGGCTGCGTTCGAGTTCCTCGATGCGTTCGGCAAGCTCTGCCGGTCGCCGAGGCGCGGAGATATCGGCGTACGTGCGCCGGCCGGCCGGGAAATGAACTTCCTCGGTCGGTGTCTGGGGCAGCAGCGCAAAGACGAGACGGGCGTGCTCCAGGGCTGCCAGCGCTCGCGCAGGTGCGGGCAGCAGTTCGGCATGCGCGTTGGCGCTCAGGGCGAGCTCGTGCATGGTCTCTATCAGTGCGGCACGTGCCTCTGCCGCAGTCTGCGCTTCAGGTGAGCGGACGCCGGCGCGGGCGACAAGTGTGCGCAGCTCTGCGAGCTCGACCGCGCCGGCGCGCAGCCAGACGCGAAAGCCCGCCTCGATGTCCTCGATGTGGGGCAGAGTCTCTGTTGCGATCAGCCTGGAGGCACTCTCGGGCCACTCGTCCGCGGCACAGACAGCGTCGAGCAGGTTGCGCGTGGTCCTGAACAGAGCGGCCATCCGGTCGAACTCGGCGAAGCCAGAAGGCTCAAAAGCGTCCATTGCGCGAGATGCTGATCGCTGGCAGGCGCATCGGTCAAGCCACCGAAAGTCTGGTAAGCGTTGCAGCCTGAATGAAAAGAGCCGCCGGCCTGCTGGCCGGCGGCTCTGCTATTGCGAAGTTGAGGGGCTTTTAGAAGTCGCCCATGCCGCCTGGTGGCATTGCGGGCATGGCAGGCTTGGGCTCGGGCTTGTCGGTGACCATGACCTCAGTGGTGAGCACCATGCCGCCGATCGAAGCGGCATTCTCTACCGCCGAACGGGTGACCTTGGCCGGGTCCACGATGCCCGCCTTGAGCATGTCGCCGTACTCGTCCTTGAGAACGTTGTAGCCGAGCGTCTTGCTCTTCTTGTCCGCCTGGTTGCGGCGGACATTCTCGAGGACGACCTGCCCATTCATGCCGGCGTTCTCAGCGAGCATGCGCAGCGGCTCCTCGAGCGCGTCTCGGACAATGAGCACGCCGATCTGTGCGTCGCCTTCGAGGTGAAGGGCATCGAGCGATGCTTGCGCATTGATGAGCGCCACTCCGCCACCTGGCACGATGCCTTCCTCAACCGCCGAGCGCGTCGCCGACAGTGCGTCCTCGACGCGGTGCTTCTTCTCCTTGAGCTCCGTCTCAGTGCCGGCACCCACCTTGATGATCGCGACACCGCCGGAAAGCTTGGCCATGCGCTCCTGGAGCTTCTCCTTGTCGTAGTCGGACGTGGTCTCCTCGATCTGGGCCTTGATCTGCTTGATGCGGCCCTGGATCTCCGATTCGGAACCGCGGCCCTCGATGATCGTCGTGTTGTCCTTGTTCGCCACGACGCGCCGGCCGCGGCCGAGGTCCTCCAGCTCGATGCTGTCGAGCTTGCGGCCGACCTCCTCGCTGATGACCGTGCCCGCGGTAAGGATGGCGATGTCGCGCAACATCTCCTTGCGCCGGTCACCGAAACCTGGCGCTTTGACGGCAAGTACGTTGAGCACGCCGCGCAGCTTGTTGACGACGAGCGTCGAAAGAGCCTCGCCATCGACGTCCTCGGCGATGATCAGCAGGTCCTTTTTGCCCGCCTGCAGGATCTTCTCGAGTGCCGGCAGGATGTCGGCGATGGCGCTGATCTTCTTGTCGGTGATCAGGATGAAGGGATCCTCGAGGACCGCCTCCATGCGGTTCGTATCCGTCACGAAGTAAGCGCTCGTGTACCCGCGGTCGAACTGCATGCCTTCGACGTACTCGGTCTCGAACTCCATCGTGCGCGATTCTTCGACGGTGATGACGCCGTCCTTGCCGACCTTGTCCATCACCTCGGCGATCAGGTCACCGATCTCCGGATCGGCAGCGCTGACTGTCGCCACCTGGGCAATCTCGTCGCGGCCCTTGACAGGCTGCGCCGCAGCCTTGACTGCCGCCGCAACGGTCTCAGCGGCCTTGTCGATGCCGAGCTTCATCTGCATCGGGTTCGCACCACTCGCGACGTTCTTGAGCCCTTCTGTCACGATCGCCTGAGCAAGCACAGTTGCCGTGGTCGTTCCGTCGCCCGCGACGTCCTCAGTCTTGGTGGCGGCTTCCTTGAGCAGCTGCGCGCCCATGTTCTCGAACGGATCATCGAGCTCGATGTCGCGCGCGACGGTCACGCCGTCGTGCGTGACGGTTGGGGCGCCGTATTTCTTGTCAAGCGCCACGTTGCGGCCCTTTGGCCCGAGCGTCGTCTTGACAGCATCGGCAAGCGCGTCCATGCCGCGCTTCATCGACGCCCGCGCGTCCTCGTCATAGTTGATCAGCTTGGCCATGTCTCGTCGGCGTCCTCTCCGATTTCTGGGGTTTTCTGGGCAAATCTTGAGAGCGGGGATCCGCTCGCGGCATGTGTTCCACGGCTCGAACGCCGTTAGCACTCTCGGTAGGAGATTGCTAACAGAATTCGGCGCTATCGTCAAGGACGGGGCCCTCGTCGCCGGATAGGCTGTCGACGTGAAGCAAGGCCGAATCCAGCGTCCGCTGCGGACCGCACGCTTCCTGGCCGTTGGCACGGAGCTGACAACGGGCGTCACGCGAGACACGAACAGTGGCGACCTTGCGCGGGAGCTGACATCGCTCGGCGTACGCGTGGTGGCGACCACGGACCTGCCGGACGAACTCGGACGAGTGACGCGCGCTTTCCGGGAGGCACTCGCCGACGCGGATCTCGTCGTCTCGACGGGCGGCCTTGGTCCGACTCCGGACGATCTGACGCGCGAGGCGATCGCCGCGGCGTGTGGCGCACAGGTCTACGAGGACGCGGCACTGCTGGCGTGGCTCGAAGAGATGTTCACTCGGCGCGGCGCGCCTATGCCCAAAGCCAACCGCAAACAGGCGTGGCTGATCGACGGCGCGACTGCCCTGCACAACGCCCACGGTTCCGCGCCCGGGTGGTGGGTCGAGCGACCCGACGGACGAGTGATCATCGCTCTGCCCGGACCACCCCGTGAGATGTTCCCGATGTGGCGCGAGCAGGTCGTGCCACGGCTCCAGGCTGGGTCGCTGGGCGTCGAATGGGCGACTCAGACGCTGCGACTAACCGGCATCGGTGAGTCGGCACTCGTCGATCTCATTGGCGAGGACGTGCTGCGGACTGCGAACCCACAGGTGGCGACCTACGCACGGGCAGATGCCGTTGACGTCGTTGTCTCGGCGGAATCGGACGCCACACTTACCGCTCGACAGCTTGTCGACCAGACAATCAGCAGGCTGCGCGAACAGATCGGCCGTTTCGTCTTTGCCGAGGGTGAGGAGACGTGGGCGGAGGCAATCGCGTCGGTAATCGGATCGCGCACGCTATCCATGGTTGAGATCGGCACTGCCGGCCAGCTGTCCGCGCTGCTGGGCGACGCCGCGTTCCTTCGTTTTGCCGAGCTGCTCCGCGAGGACAGTGAGGTCGCGCACGCTCAGCACGACCTGGCTCATTACGCCGAGCGCGTGCGCGAATTCGGCCACGCCGATATAGGTCTCGCCGTCTTCGCGCGCCAGAAGCGGGACACGCACATTCGCATCGCCATCGCGCTCGGTGACAACGTGGTTGAGCTACAGCGGACCGCATTCCTCGCCGGTGATGAAGGCCGGCGACGCGCGGCGCTCGCCTCGTGCGCGGCGCTTTGGGAAACGCTCCGCCCCAGCTGATTCACGCCAGGGCGGTACCCGCGCGTTCCAGGTGCCGCGTTGTCAGGGCTGTCACAGGTTCGGAAGGCCTCAGACACGGGACGGCCGTCAGAAGTCTGGACTTCGCGGCCGGACGTCAGTTCACGTATAGCGGCGTGAGCGGTATCGGCCCTAGCTGATCGTTATCGCCGGCGCCTGCTGGGCAGCGCGCACGCTCATGCGGGCCGCAACCGTTCGCGCGAGCGTCCGCATCACCTCGGCGCCTGAGCCCGGTTCGCGCTGAGCGACGGCCGGAATCCCGGCGTCGCCTCCCTGGCGGACTTTGACATCAAGTGGAATGCCACCGAAGTACTCGAGCTCGTTGCGCTGCGCGAAACGTTCGCCGCCGCCACGGCCAAAGATCTCGGTCACCTCCCCGCAGTGCGGGCACACGAACGCACTCATGTTCTCGACGAGGCCCATCACCGGCACGCTCATGCGCCTGAACATGGCGAGTGCCTTGGCGACGTCCATCAGCGCCACGTCCTGGGGCGTCGTGACGAGGAGCGCACCTGAGATCGGCACGGCCTGAGCCAGGGTCAACTGGGCATCGCTCGTTCCCGGTGGCAGGTCGATGACGAGGTAGTCAAGCTCACCCCAATCGACGTCGCGCAGGAACTGCTGAATCGCGCCGCCGACCAACGGACCGCGCCAGACGATCGGCTGTCCCTCCGGCACGAAGAACTGGATCGAGATGACCTTCACGCCGTAGCGTTCAAGCGGCGTGATCTTTCCCTCCGGCGACGCCACGGGGGCCCCTTCGACACCGAGCATCAGCGGGATATTCGGGCCGGTTATGTCAGCGTCGAGCAGGCCGACGCTGGCGCCTTCGATGGCCAGCGCCACGGCCAGGTTCGCAGAGACTGTCGACTTGCCGACACCGCCCTTGCCGGAGGCGACGGCAATGATGTTCTTGACACCGGGCAGCAACTGCTGAGCCTGCACGGGCTGGGCGCGCCGTACCATTGCGCCCCAGGTCACCGTCACTTCCTGAGCGCCCAGCTCCCCCAGGACGGCATGCACGTTGCGCTCGATCTCGTCCTTGAGCGGGCACGCCGGCGTCGTCAGCTCGATCTTCAGCGCGACACTCGAGTCGTTTATCTCGACCTCTTTGACCATGTTCAGCGACACGATGTCGCGGCCGAGCTCTGGCTCCTGGACGTTCTTCAGAGCGTCGTAGATCTGCGTCTCGGTAATCACGCTCATACCGACATTCAGCTCGCCGCTTCCGCGCGGTCAGCCTGCACGCCAGGTTCGGGACGGCTGCTGCCATGGCGCTGGCGATAGGCACGACCCTTCATGCGGTTGCCACAGGTAGCCATCGAACACCAGCGTCCAGACCGATTTCGAGAAGAGTCATAGAAGGCGCGCTGACATGCGTCGTTGGCACACACCTTGAGCCTGTTCCAATTGCCGGCAGTCATCGCGCCGGTCACGCTCATGAGCAACTCGCCGATAGGCCGATCGACTCCGACGCCCTCGGCCACCAGGCGGTAGCCGTCGGTGGGATGCAGCCGGACTCCAAGCCGAACGCGACGCGCCGCCTCGTTGAGCGTGGTCACGGCGCGCCGTTGCAGCCCGGTGCCGCCGTTGGCGGCAACAAGCTCGTGCAGCGCGCGCCGTACGTCAGTCAGGCGGCGCAGGTCGCCCGCGTCATATTCCAGGCCGGGCGACGCGAGTCGATTGTCGACCAGCCATGCCTTTGCGCTCGCGGGATCGCCGAGCACGTCTTGGCCGCTATCGAGTTGGTACGTATTCAAAAAACTTTGGACCAGTCCAAGCTGGCCAGGCGCCACAGGTGGACGCGTGTCGACCACGCGAAATAGCCCCTTTCTGGGTAACGAGCTAGGTGTCTTTGCCAGTTTACCGACCGAGCGCCATTTACCCCTCAGCGGCACCTACCGAGGCCGGCATGGCGGCGAGCGCCTCGGGCAGCGGCCGATGCCGCTCAGGAGCGTCGACGTACCTTGCCACGTGTTCCTTTGTGCCCGATACCTTCAGCTGGTCGAACAGGAATGCCAGCTCCTTTTGCTGATCGGCAAGAATCTCCGGCTTGGTTGCCAGCTCCCAGAGCTGACGCTTGTACGGCCCGAGTGCCTTCTTGCGCGTCTTGTACATGAACTGCTCGTCAGTCTCGCCGGGCTTGCGCTCCTCGATCGTGTTGGTGAAACACCACGAGTGGATCTCGTCAAGCAGCTCCTTTGGAAAGGCTGGGTGCTCGTAGAGCTTGTTCTGGAAGCCCGTGGCGAGGTGGATCTCGGCCGTCTCGACGGCCGGAAATCGGTGAAAAAGTTCGTTGGGGAGGGTCGAAGCGCCGTGCTGAACGGCACCAGCGAGGCCGTATGAGCGAGCGACCTCACCGAGTCGCTCGAGGGTGCCAAAGTCGAGCTTGACCTCCGCGACCCCTCCATTCGGCAGCGGCACCCCGCCGTGGCTCGTCCCAGTCTGAACGCTGACCTTGCTGATCCCCGCCACGCCGGGGCCCGAGCGCTTTTCGAGCTCGCGGTAGTAGCCGTCGAGATAGGTCCGAAGCTCTTCCTCGGTTGAGTTCTCCTTGCCAACCTCGCCGATCTCTCCGCCGATGCTGACCATCAGATCGGGTGGCTGCACCTCGCGAATGAGCGACGAGATCTCCGCCGCGCGCTGGTAATTGGTCGATTGCTGTTGGTCGACGGTCGGTAGGCTCAAATCGACGAGCGTCGACGAGTCAACGTCGATGTTGCCGTAGCCGACCGCGATCGCCTCCCGGGTCAGCTTGCGGATGCCCTCGCTGGTCGTCTCCGGATCGGCCTTGTATTTCGCCGCGTTGAACTGGTAGTGATCACCCTGAACGAAAACGGCGCCGCGCCAGCCGGCGGCGATGCATCCGGCAAGGACGCTGGTTATGTATTCGCCGGGCCGCTGGAAGGTGTACTCCTGCTCGCTGCGGGCAAGCTCGAAGACCATCGTGCCAACGTCCATCGGCTCAGCCGCGTGGCACATCGTCATAGCCATGTCGAAAACCTGCGTGCGCAGGTTCACGGCAGGCACCGTGAAACCGTGAATCTCGCCGCGGCCGCGGGCCATGTACAGCTCGTGGATGCTCGCCGAGCGCGCATTCAGCTCCTGCGAGGCTTCCCAGATGATCCAGCGCGCAGCATCGATGACATCCTTGTCCGTGCTGAATGTGGCTGACCACACCGTCGCACGCACGCCCTCGTCGCGGAAACGAGGCTCATCGTCGATAACGAGGCGATCGCCTTCGAGATGGGCAATACCGTCGAGGGCGTCCAGGAGCTCCGTGATCGAGCTGGCTGGCGTCGGATAAGGCATCGATTTCTCCCTGGAGGCTGCGACCGCACAGGTCGCTCGGCTGCATCGTTTGCTGGCTCGATGTTAGGCGCGACTGCAATGTCATGCGATCCATCCTGCTGATGACGAGTCAGGCGCGGCCGGCTCGAATAAACCGCTAGGGAGGAGCCTCGTGGGCATCATTGGCCTGCTAGTTCTGATCATCCTCGTCATCCTCATCCTCCGGCTGCTGTAGTCGGCGAGGAGAAGAGAAATGGCTGAGGAAGTGACCCGCACCCGCGAAGTGCGGCGGACCCAGGACGGCCCGACGGACGTGGCACGCAGTGACCTGATCAGCTGGAGCTCGATCGTGGCCGGGGTCGTTACGGCATTCGGCTTGTTCGTGCTCTTTGGAGCTATCGCAGTGGCTGCCGGACTCGAATCGACCGACACACCGTTCAAGTTGGGCGGCGCGCAGGTCGGTTCGATCATCGCCGGACTGTTCGCCGTGATCTCGTTCCTGGTTGGTGGCTTTGTTGCTGCCTGGACGGCGCACGTCGATGAGCCCGACTCCGCGATGATGCATGGCTTCCTGGTGTGGGGCCTGTTCGTCGTGCTGCTCGTGCTGATGATTTCGCTCGGAGCAGGGGCTGCCCTCGGGTCGGCAGCCGGGATCCTTGTGACGTCGGTCGACAAGCTGACTCCAGACCAGATCCAGGCGGCCGGCTGGGGAACGGTGTTCGCGCTCACAATCGCGCTGGCGAGCACGATTCTCGGCGCGCTGTTGTCGACGCGTCCCGAGCTTCGCAACACGTTCGCCCGTCGCTAGATTGCCCTACGCCAGGGCTGCAAGCGCGGCGCCTCTGCCCGGGCGCCGCGCTTTTACGTCTGGTCTAAAGTGACCGAATGAGCGAGCGGGTTGAGTTGTTGGTCGGCACCAAGAAGGGTGCCTTCATCATCGACAGCGATGCGGATCGACGGGACTGGCAGGTCCGTGGTCCATTCTGTGAGACGTGGCCGATCCACCACGTTGTCCGCGCAAACGACGGAACTCTGTACGCCGGAGGCGGGAGCAACTGGTACGGCGCCACGGTATTTCGCAGCGACGACGACGGCGCGACATGGACGCAGTCCAGCGCCGGGCTCACCTACGGTGATGAGGCCGAGAAGGTGACGCACATCTGGCATCTCGCGCCGAGCGCGGATGGGCGGACGATTTATGCAGGCGTTGAGCCGGCCGGCCTGTTCCGCAGTGACGACCGTGGCGAGACGTGGACCCACGTCGCCGGATTACGGGAGCATCCGAGCACCCCGGAATGGCAGCCAGGGAATGGCGGCCTGATCCTGCACTCCATCGCGCTCGATCCGACCGACGCAAGCCACATGTGGGTCGGCATCTCGTCTGTTGGCGCGTTCGAGACAAAGGACGGTGGCAAGACCTGGGAGACGCGCAACAAAGGTGTCCGCGCTGACTTCTACCCGGGTCCTCCCCCCGAATTCGGCCAATGCGTGCACAAGATGCTGATCGATCCGACCGACCCGAGCCGCTTGATCCAGCAGAACCACTGTGGCGTCTACCGGACCGACGATGGCGGTTCAAGCTGGACGGAGATCACCAACAACCTGCCGTCTGACTTCGGGTTTCCGATGGCCGTTCATCCTCAGCAGCCCGAAAAGCTGTGGGTTATCCCCCTCACCGACCCGGAGCACGGGCGGCACATGATCGACGGCCACACAGCCGTCTGGCGAAGCAAGGACCGCGGCGACTCCTGGGAGCAACTCGACACTGGGCTGCCGGCCCAAAACGCGTTTCTGACGGTCCTCCGCGAAGCCATGGGCACCGACCGGCTTGATCCCGTCGGCGTCTACTTTGGCACGAGCACCGGCCAGGTGTTTGGCAGCGCCAATGAGGGCGATGATTGGCAACTGGTCGCCGACTTCCTGCCTGACGTCTGGTCGGTAGAGGCGGCCGTAGTCGAGGGCTGAGGCGTGGCAACTGTCTACCTGCCACGCTCACTGGTAACCCTGTTTCCGGAGCCACCGCCGCGCCACATGTCCGTTGACTCGGCAACGCTGGGTCAGCTCGTCAGTGATCTCGACGCACGTTGGCCGGGCATCGCAGATCGGCTGCTGGAGCCACCCGGGCCGCAGATCCGCGAACACATCAACGTCTTCATCAACGGTGAACGCGAGCGTGATCTGAGCACGCCACTGCAGGCCGGATCGGTCGTGCACGTCATCCCGGCAGTGGCCGGCGGCTAGTAGCGGGCGCCTGACGGCCGTTGTCGCGCCCCGCGTGAATTCGGACGACGAGCAAATCTTTCAGTCGCGGCGCTGGCGACGGTTGACGTAGTCGACGAGAACGTATTCGCCCAGCTCGTCGGGATCCGCGTAGAACGCCCGTCCCCGGTTCATGCGCGTCATGCGATCGACGAACTCCGCCAGCGGCCGCGACTGCTCGAGCATGAACGTATTGATCGTGATGCCGGCACGCGTGCACCGCCCAACTTCCTTGAGCGTCTCGCGGATCGTTTGCCGAGTCGGCGGATAGCTGAACTCGATCTGCCCGTTCTCAAAATGGGCCGTCGGCTCACCGTCGGTGACGACGACGATCGACTTGTTTGCGGCGTGGCTGCGCGCCAGCATCTGCCGGCCGAGGATCAGGCCGTGCTGCAGGTTTGTGCCGTATTCGTAGCCGTGCCATGAAAGCGTGGCGAGCGCCGTCGGTGCGATCTCGCGCGCGTAGTAGGCGAAACCGACGACGTGCAGCTCGTCGTGGGGGTACTTGGTCCGAATAAGCATGTCCAGGGCCAGCGCGACCTTCTTTGCCGCGAGGTAGCAGCCGCGCAGCAACATCGATCGGCTCATGTCGACGAGCAGCACGGTCGCGGCCCGCGCCGAGTCCTCGGTCTCGTGGATCTCGAAGTCCTGCGGCGTCAGCTGAAGGCCCGGTCCGGGCTGCGGCCGCGTCAGGGCGTTGGCCAGAGTACGCGGCAGGTTCAGGTCGAATGGCCGGCCGAACTCATAAGGGCGGCTGCCAACGTCGCGTTCGCCGACGGCGCCCGACGATCGCTTCTCGTGACCGCCAAAGACGTCGCGGCGTAGCTTCCCGAACAGCTCGTCGAGCACGCCCTGGCCCAATCGTCGGGCGCCGCGTGGCGTCAACTCCAGCCGTTTGCCGGTCCGCTCTGCATAGCCCGCCTGCTCGAGCATCTTCGCCAGCTCCTGGAGCCGTCGAACATCTGCCGCCGACTCGGCATCCAGCAGCTGGGCGATCTCGTCTGGATCTATGTTGGCCAAATCTTCGGGCATCGATATCGAGCCCATCTCGTCGGCCAGCTGATCCATGCGGTTCAGTCGGGCAAGCTGGGCCAGCGCACCCTGTAGCGAAAGCTGCTCACCTCCCTGGAAGTCGTAGCGCTCGCCCAGGCCCTCCGGCAGCAGCGCATCGAGGGTCGACGCGAGCTGGGCCAGGTCCCAGCGCAACCGGTCGTCCTGGAGGAGCGCGTCCATCATGTCCTGCAGCTCCTGGCGCTGCTCCGCGCTGAGCGACTGCATCAGCGACTGCATCTGGGCCATGCGCGATGCGAGCTGCTCGATGATGTCGTCGAGAGTCTGAGCTCCGGGAAAGACGCTCCCGTAGCGCGAGAGGAAGTCTGAGACGTCGGGCTCATTGCCTGCGAGGCGCTCCTGGAGCAGCGAGTTGAGCTCGCGGACCATGTCCCGGTTCGCCGCAAGGTCGTCCGAGGTAACGCCCTTCAGCGCGTCAGATAGGCCCGAGAACTGGGCGTCGAGCACCTGGCGCCGGAGTCGGTCGACCAGCTCCTTGAAGCGCTGGCGAGCATCCTGGTCCATGAAGTCGTAGTCCGACAGGCCGCGGATCTTGCCGCCCACGTCCCGGGGCAGCTGATCCAGTTGCTCCTGGCGCCTGGCAGCGATGTCAGACGCCATTTGGCGAAGCTGCTCGTCCTGCTGAGCTGCGTCGCGCGCCACGCCGGCGATATGTCGTTCGAGCGCGCGACGCTCCGTGTTGACGATGTCGTCGAGCTCGTCGCGAATATCGGCCATGACGTCGCCGAGCTGATATTGCGACAGCAGCTCTTCGCGCTCCTTGGCCATACGACGCAGCAGCTCGTTGAGGCCCGCGAAACGCTGTTCGCCACGGTCGCCGCGCATACCGCGCGACAGGAGCCGTGCCAGCGCGGCGGATAGATCCGACTCGGCGAGGATGTCGTCGGACAGCTCTGCCAAAATGTCGTCAGCAGTTACCAGGTCGAGCCGCTGACTTCCGTCCCAACGCGCGTAGCGGTACGGCCCGGGCGCGGTGCGGCCCGGCGGCGTGAGTCCCTGCTCTGAGGAGTCGGGTTCGGTTGCCATGACGCGGCTAGCGGCGGTAGCGGCCTCCGCCGCCGGATCGATCCTTGTTCAGTCGACGGTTGAGATGAAGGCCTTCAAAGACGAACTCGACCGCACTGGCCGTCACGGCCGCGGATCCGTTCGTGCCACCAAGATGTGCCACGGCCTCGTCGAGGCCGGGCGTTTCACGCAGCCAGCGCACATAGTCCGATGAGCGCGTCAGATCGCCGGTTTCCAGCACCAGCCCGGCCTCGAAGGCCTCCACGATCTCATCGAGGTCGTTTACGTCCAGGTATCGGGCAAACACGTTGTGGATGGCACGTGCGAGTAGACGGTCGACTACGCGCTCCTCCGGCATCTCGTCGGACAGAGTCTCGAGCTCGAGCTTGCCGGCAGTCGACGCGACCAGGGCCGGGAGATCGCTGATACGCGGAGCAGCCTGCGCTTCGCCCAAGCGCACCGCGCGCTTCACGGCGCTCGCCGAAACGGTCTCCAGGTTGGCAATGCTGACCCGAACGCTGACGCCCGATCGCTGGCTGACGTCCGGCGAGCGCCGCGCAAGCTGCGAAAGCTCGGCGATCAGCTCGAGCATGAAGGTAGGCTCGATCAGCTCTGGTATCCCCTCGCCCGCGAGCTGGGTTCGCTCCTGGAGCATGATCTGGATCTCATCGTCGATCGTGTGCGGATAGTGGGTCCGGATCTGCGAGCCCAGTCGGTCCTTGAGCGGCGTGATGATTCGGCCACGGCTCGTGTAGTCCTCGGGGTTCGCGCTCGCGACAACGAACAGATCGAGGGGCAAGCGCAGGGTGTAGCCGCGCACCTGGACGTCGCGCTCCTCGAGGATGTTGAGCAGGCCTACCTGGATTCGTTCGGCCAGGTCGGGCAGCTCGTTGATGGCGAAGATGCCGCGGTTGGCGCGCGGCACGAGGCCGTAGTGGATCGTTGTCTCATCTGCGAGGTAGCGACCTTCAGCGACCTTGATCGGGTCGACCTCGCCGATCAGATCGGCAATCGTGATATCCGGCGTCGCGAGCTTCTCGGTGTACCGACGATCCCTTGGTAACCAATCGACGGGGGTCTGGTCGCCCTCTGTCGCCACCAGCTGCCTCGCGTACGGGGAAACCGGGGCGAACGGATCGTCGTTCAGCTCGCCGCCCTTCACGACCGGAATCGTGTCGTCGAGCAGCGCGCTCAGCGAGCGTGCAAGTCGGGTCTTGGCCTGGCCACGCTCACCCAGGAAACAGATGTCCTGGCCGGCCAGGATCGCGTTTTCGATTGCAGGAAGAACCGTGTCGTCGTAGCCGACGATGCCATCGAACACGGGCTGCTCAGACGCCAGCCGTGCAAGCAGATTCGCGCGCAGCTCATCCTTGACCGATCGAGTCGCGTAGCTGGACTCGCGCAGAGCGCCAAGCGTCTGCGGCGGGCGGTCGCTCTCCTTTGATATCGTCACGACGGCCAGCGTACTACGGACACCGCTCAGGGTCGCTCATCCCGTTCTCCCGCGGATGACGCGCCACCGTTGTACGAAGTTGGGCGACCGGGAGACAAGCTGATCTTCTCAGCCGACGACAACGTCACTGGTCGCGAGATCTGGCCTCGTCAGCCGTGACCGGCGCTATCTGCAGGCGGCGGGCGCGGGCGTCTCGTTCATCTTCGAGCTCGCCCCGGGTGACGCCCGCGCGCGTGGCCAGCTCATCGGTGTAGGCCCAGTAGAAGCTGTCCAGCACGCCCGACGCTGAGCCGCGAGCCGCAAGGACCGCAGGCGGCCTGCGCTGCAGGTGTCCGGCCGCGTCACGCTCAACTGGTCTGACGTAGTGCGCAACAGCCACTTGGCCGTCGCTGATTATCAGCACTACGCCGAGATCTCGAGTGTCATCGGTGATCTCCCGCTCGCCGCCAAGAACTCGTAAGACGTCTTCGAGGGAGCCCGCGATCACGACGCCACCTCCAATCGAGTCGCGGCCGGGTTGGGCGGCGCGCACCTGATCTGTGATGGCGCGTCGGAGCTCCTCGGCGGAGCTCTGATCGTGGGAGGCGACGACCAAGGGCACGCCGTGCTCGGCGAGCACGACGACGAGCGCGGCGAGGTCGGAGTCGAGAGCTCCGGTGGCGACGAGAGTTCGTAGGTCCGTGGCCTGGCCTGCCGCTAAGACTCGATTGCTGGCTATATGTCGGCTGTCCGGGCTTCGTCAACGCCGAGGTCCGCGGCGATGTCCATGCCCATGTCCAGCTTTTGCGCCTCGCCCAGGGCGGCTTCCGCCTCCATTTCGATGATCCGCTTGCGCCGCGCGCCCTTGCCGCCTTTGCCGCCTTTGCCGCCGCGATCGATGCCCGCCGCCCGGGCAATGCGATCTCCGGCCGGGATCGCCTGGAACCCGAAGGTGACCACCTCGCGCACAAGATCACGCTCAAATATCAGCATGGCGATGGCGTACACGATCGCGCCGACGACGACCTGGATCGCGAGCAGCGCCCAGTCCTGGTGGACCTGGCCCACCACTGCGGCCTTCACTGCGATTACGGCCGCGGCCATGATCGCCGTGCACAGTGCAATCCAGCGCAGCTGCCAGAGATGTTCCTTGATCGATATTCCTGCGTAACGGTGCTGCAGGTAGAGGTTCAATGGCAGCAGCAGGTAGCTGCCGATGACGAAAGCCGCGGCCACGGCGACGATGCTCTTGAAGTAGAAAACGGCGATGAAGAAGCCCGTGATGTGGACCGCCGTCGTCACCAGTCGGAATCGAAAGGTGATCTCGGGGTGGCCCGACGCGTTGAGCAGCGAGCCGCTGAACACCTGCAGGGTCAGCACCGGACCGATGAGATACAGCGTTGCAGCCACCGGGCCGCTGTCTGTCCACTGCTTGCCGAATATGACGACGACGGCCTCCTGGGCAACCAATGACAGGCCGATATAGCCGGGCAAGATGATGGTGCTGAGCGCGCGATTGACGCGGCCGTAGGCGCGCCGTGTCCGTTCGGGATCGCTCTGAATTCGCGAGAAAACCGGGAACGCGAGCTTGCGCGCTGCGTTGACCAGCAGCGTCTGCGACGTATCCAGGATCTTGTAGCCAATGCCGTACAGACCCAGTGGTCCCAGGCCAAGGAAGGCGCCCACGAGGAAGTTGTCGGAGTTGCGGCTCAGGAAGTTGAGGACGTCACTGCCCACCACGTTCGAGCCAAACGAGAAAAGCTCGCGAAAGTCCTTGCCTGACCACTGGAAGCCGGGTCGCCACGGGCTGACGGTCCACAACGTGAATACGGACACTATGCCGTAGGCGATTTCGTTCGCCACCAGCGCCCAGGCTCCCCAGCCCTGAAACGCTCCGTAGACGCCCACGATGCCGGCCACGACCACCGCCGCGAGTCGTCGAATCGCCAGGCTGCGGAAGCGCATGTCGCGTCGCAGCAGTGCCATTTGGACGCTCGAGAAGGAGGTCTCGAGGAACGTCAGCGACAGGACGGCGATGATCGGCGCAAGGGCCGGCTCGCCGAGTAACAGCGATATGGGCCACGCCAACACGAAGCCCAGGACCATGAAGATGGCACCGGTCACGACTGCGACCCAGAAGGCCGTATCGATTTGCAATCGCGTCAGTGACTTGCGCTGAATGAGCGCGTCGCCCAGGCCCTGGTCCACGAAAAGCTGCGCGAATTGGACGAAGACGGCCGCCAAAGCGACTGTCCCGAAGTCGACCTTGGTCAGGACGTGAGCCAGGATCGCAAAGATGATCAGCTGGATCAGCTGGCTGCCCCACGTGTCGATGAAGGTCCACGTCAGACCGCGTGCCACACGCTTCTGAAGGGCACCCTTCTCCGTGCCGTGGTCGGGCGGCACCCATTGATCATTGGTTACGGGCCGGTCTTCCGCGCCTGTCTGGTCGACCTCAGACCCCTCTTCTTTCACTTGCCCCGAGTTTACCGGCGCGGGCTGTGTAACCCCGCGGCGCGATGCGCTTCGCGCCATGCATATCAACGGCACAGCCACGTTGCATTTTGGGTGAATGCCAGTCTTGACCGAATGCATAAATACCTGCACACTGCGCGTGCTCGATCGTTAACGTCGAGTCGTAATTGAGCCCGTGGTACGGGCGCCCATATCGCCGGTATGCAACGACACTCCTCTCACGGCCTTCGCGAGAAAAGTCGCGAAGTCCGGCCCGAGAAGGAGTGTTTCTCTTTGCAGACAGATCGAACGCTGACCTGTGCCGATTGCGGCCAGGAGTTCGTCTTTACGGCGAGCGAGCAGCAGTTCTACGCGGATAGGGGGTTCTCGGATCCCCGTCGGTGCCGCAACTGCCGTGCAGCGCGCAAGTCTCAGATGTCGAGCGGTGACTCGATGGGTGGCGGCTACAGCAGCGGTGGTTCAGGCGGTTATCGCGAGCGCCGTCCGCGCGAGATGTTCGAAGCAACTTGCTCGAACTGCGGCAAGACCGCGATGGTGCCGTTCCGCCCAACGAGCGGCAAGCCCGTCTACTGCGACGACTGCTTCAGCCGCCGCCGCGCCTAGCAGGCAGCTTCCCACAGGAAGTAGCAAAGAGCCCCGACCCTGCAAGGGTCGGGGCTCTTTCTGTGTCGTCTTGACCCGGGCCTCAATCAAATTGTTGCTTTTCGATGTCGCGCGGCTCCAGAGGACACGTTTCCGATGCCGCAGTCCGTTACGACAGTTATTTGGACGCCTTTAGCCAATGCCGCTCGGCCTGAGGGCCGGCTCAGAGCCGTTGAGCGTCTCGAATCCGGTGTTTGTGGCGCAAACGAACAATTGAGTTGAACTGGATGCACGTGCCTATTTGTCCCGATCGCCCATCGCGATAGCGGCCTGCGCGGCCGCGAGGCGGGCGACGGGAACTCGGAACGGTGAGCATGAGACGTAGTCGAGGCCGACCTCGTTGAAGAAGGCAATCGACGCTGGGTCGCCGCCGTGCTCGCCGCAAATCCCGATCTTCAAGTTTGGCCGTGCCCCGCGGCCCTTCTCGACGGCCGTGCGGACGAGCTGCCCGACCCCTTCGACGTCCAGGGTCTGGAACGGGTTGGCCGGCAAGATGCCGCGCTCGACGTAGGCGAGCAGGAAGCCGCCCTCGGCGTCGTCGCGCGAATAACCGAATGTCATTTGCGTCAGGTCATTCGTGCCGAAGCTGAAGAACTCGGCATGCTCAGCGATCTTGTCGGCGGTCAATGCGCCGCGCGGGATCTCGATCATCGTCCCGAACATGAAGTCGACGGTCGTTCCCGCCGTCTTCTGGACGGCTTCTGCCTCTGCATCCAGGATCGTGCGCGTCGCGGCCAGCTCGTTCACGTGACCGACCAACGGAATCATGATCTCGGCGTGCGGATGGCCGCCCTCCTGCTTGCGCCGAATAGCCGCGTTCAAGATGGCGCGCGTCTGCATCTTGATCAGGTCCGGGATCATCAAGCCGAGCCGAATGCCGCGCAGTCCGAGCATCGGGTTCTGCTCGCGCAACGCCTCGACCGCACGCATGAGCTCTCGCTCCTCGGCGAAGTGCGCATCGTCCTGGGGAACGCCCTTGGCCTGCATCGTGGTGACTTCGACCAGCACTTCGCTGTGGTTCGGCAGGAACTCGTGGAGCGGCGGGTCAATCAGACGGATGACGACCGGCAGGCCGTCCATTGCCTCGAAAATGCCGTAGAAATCTCCCTCCTGGAGCTTCTCCAGCTTGCCCATCGCCTCGTCGAACCGACTCACCGCATCGGCGTCTTCCGATGACAGGGTTCCGCCCGCCGCGAGCTTTTCCTTGGCGCGCGTGGCCTGGAACGCCACGAGGATGGCGTCACGGACGATGTCCAGCCGCTCTCCCTCGCGGAACATGTGCTCAGTCCGGCACAGGCCGATTCCCTGGGCGCCGTAGCGCCGCGCCTGGGCCGCCTCCTCTGGCTTGTCCGCATTCGTCCAGACCTCGAGGCGGCGAGCTCTGTCGGCCCACTCGAGCACCTTCTGCAGCTCCGCCTGGTCCTCAAAGCGCGCCGCGGTTGTTGGCAGCGCGCCGATGAACACCTCACCTGTCGTGCCGTCGAGCGAGATCCACTCCCCTTCCGAAAAGCCGAGGCCGTCGACGCGCGCGGACTTCGTGCCGTAGTCGATGACGAGTGACGCGCAACCAGCTACGCACGGCTTGCCGATCTGGCGCGCCACCACAGCGGCATGCGACGTCGCGCCACCGCGCGCGGTCAGTACACCCTGGGCCGCGGCCATGCCGTGAAAGTCGTCCGGCGATGTCTCGATGCGTACGAGGATGACCTTCTCACCCTGCTGCGCCATCTCGAAGGCGCGATCGGCATTGAACACGGCCTTGCCGACGGCCGCACCCGGCGAGGCATTGAGGCCTGCTGTGATGCGCGTCGCGGAAGACTTCGCTGACGGGTCGAACTGGTCGCGCAGCAGCTGATCGACATGCGCCGGCTCAATCCGCGAAAGGGCCTCCTTCTCCGTGATGATGCCCTCGTCGACCATGTCCGCCGCGATCTGTACGGCGGCGGCGGCCGTCCGCTTGGCCGAGCGGGTCTGGAGCATGAACAGCCGCCCACGCTCGATCGTGAACTCGAGGTCCTGGACGTCCCGGTAGTGGCGCTCCAGGCGGCCGGCGATGTCCTCGAACTGGGCGTACATCTCGGGCATCTGCTCACGCATCTTGCTGATCGCGAGTGGTGTTCGAATGCCCGCGACGACATCCTCGCCCTGGGCGTTTGTCAGGTACTCGCCGTACAGAACCTTCTCGCCCGTGTTGGGGTTGCGCGTGAAGGCAACGCCCGTGCCGGAGTCGTCGCCCATGTTGCCGAAGACCATGGTCACGACGCTGACCGCGGTGCCCAGGTTGTGCGAGATCTTGTTGTACTCGCGATAGTCGTGAGCGCGCTTGCCGTACCACGAGGCGAAGACCGCCTTGATCGCGAGATCCAGCTGCTCGAGGGGGTCCGTGGGGAAGTCGCGGCCGGTCGAGTCATGAACGATCGCGAGGAATTCCGTGACGAGCTCCTGAAGCGCCGCGGCGTCAAGCTCGGTGTCCTGGGTCACGCCGCGGCGCTGCTTAGCGGCGTCCAGGGCGTGATCGAACATCTCGCCCTCGACGTCCATCACGATGCGGCCGAACATCTGGATGAAACGTCGGTAGGCGTCCCAGCCAAAACGTTCGTTGCCGGTCAGCGCAATGAGGCCGTGCAGCGTCTGGTCATTGAGACCAAGGTTGAGGACCGTGTCCATCATGCCCGGCATCGAAAACTTGGCGCCCGAGCGAACCGACACGAGCAGCGGGTTGGCAGCGTTACCGAAACCCTTGCCAGTCTCTTGCTCGACTTCCTTGACAGCGGCCAGAACGTCATCCCACAGACCGTCAGGCAGCTTCTCGCCGGCGGCGAAGTAGTCGTTGCAGGCCTCGGTCGTGATCGTAAAACCAGGTGGAACCGGCAGACCAGCGTTGGTCATCTCGGCGAGGCCCGCACCCTTGCCCCCCAGCTGGTCGCGCATCGTCGCGTCGCCTTCGGCCCGGCCGCCACCGAACGCGTAGATGTAGCGCTTGGCGGCTCGATGCTCGCGCTCGGCAGGCATCGTTGGAGTCTGTGTCATGAGAAACCTCGAGCGTGACTGGGGGCACGCCGGCTGACCGCACGGCGATGTGAATCTCTCAGAAACTCGATTGTACGCGCGGTGAATGAAGTCACGAGGAGGGCGACCACGACCTTCTAGCCGGGCCAAACGGCACCAAATCCGGCCATCAAAGATGCGAACATCGCGAGCGTCGTGTTCGAGCGCTATGACCAGCCGGTGATCTCGCCGAGAGCGTTCGCGCGCCGAGTCCTGCGCCAGGGACTCATCGGCTTCGCCCTGCTCACGATTCCGCTCGTCGTCGGCTTCATCGGCTATATGGCTCTCGCCGGCCTCACTCCAGTGGATGCATTCCTAAATGCATCAATGATTCTGGGCGGCATGGGGCCAGTCGATGCGCTGCCAAACGACGGGGCCAAGATCTTTGCCGGTTGCTACGCGCTGTTTTCGGGCGTGTTCTTCCTCGTCGTCGCTGGCGTGGTTCTATCGCCTTTCCTGCATCGGGTGATGCATCTGCTGCATATCGACGATTCGGATTCCAGTGACGCTGGGTCGAGCTAGACGGCCATTCCCTGATCGGCAAGCGCCGATCCCACAGCTTCACGCAGCTCGTCGGGAGATGGCTGGCCGGCAATCGGAGTCACGCGGTGCGGTCCTTCGACCTCGACCCAGTCGATGCCAGGCTCGACTGAGGTGAGCACGATGGGCAGATCGGGGTACGTTTCGCGAACGTCGGCGACCAGGTCGCGGGCAGCGTTTCCGCCGCCAACGAGCCACGCGTCGTAGACGAGCACGTCCGCGCGGTCGGCGAGTGGGCAGGGCAACCCGGCGCGCACCGGACACGGAGTCTCTTCAGGACCTCCGCAGAGCTCCACCTCGTATCCGGCGGCGCGTAGCGCGGCTACGTGTTCGTCCGCCAATCGTGAATCGTGATTGACGACTACGGCTCGTACCATTGCGCAACTTTCGCGCCGTCGCGATGGCGGGTCTGCGTCCTTCCGTCCCACTTTGACGGTGCCATGTGGCCCTGCTTGCCAATGTGCCTCTCGATAACGCCCGACCGGCTCCGCTTGGCCGCTACCATCCACGTTGACGCGCCCGCCCCCTGATCGGGTGCCAGGAGAATTCACCGAGGATGACCGACAACCTGGAAGACACGCGCCTCATAGACCCCGGACATGAGACGTACAACGCGCGGCTCATCAAGCGGGTCGATCACACCAGTGATCTGGCCACGTTCTGGGTCAGGTTCGAAGGCGAGCCAACTCCGTTCGAGCCGGGCCAGTACATGACCATAGGCGTCTACGCGGACGGCAAGATCGTGCAGCGACCGTATTCGGTCGCGTCGCCACCTGAGACAGCGGACGGTGAGGGCTACGAGTTTTACGTTCGGCTCGTGCCTATCTTGCGCTTCACGACACTGCTCTGGCGCCTTCCAGTGGGCCATCCGATGCGCATGATCGGACCCAAGGGCCGCTTCCTGCTCGAGCCTGATGACACGCGCACGCATCTGTTCGTGTCAACGGGCACGGGCATCGCACCGTTCATGGCGATGATGCGACAGCACCTCATCCAGGGATCGCCGCGCCGAACGGTCATGCTCAACGGCTCTTCCTACGTCGACGAACTGGGCTATCGCGATCAGCTCGAGGCATGGCAGGCCGACGGCACATATCCCGTCACGTATATACCCACGATCTCGCGACCCGACGACCCACGCAACGAAGGCTGGCAGGGCCGCAGCGGCCGGGTCGAGAACGTCGTCCTCGACGTTTGCCACGAGCTGAATCTGCGGCCGGAGGAAACGGTCGTCTACATCTGTGGCAATCCGGACATGATCATCAATGTCGAGGAGCTGCTGATGGGAGCCGGCTTCCCGGAGTTCCACGTCAAGAAGGAGCTCTACTGGCCCAAAGGCAAGACCATTCCCGCGTCGGAGGTTGCGGCTGCCTCAACGGCCGGCTAACCCAGCACTCCTCCCCAAGAACTGTGACATTCGGCCCGCCGATTAGGGCCACCATGGTGCTGCTGCTCTAAACCGCCAGGCGAAAAGATCGTCCTGTCCACTTGGCAGTGGAGGACAGGATGCACCCGATAGTCGGGAAGACTCAGCTTTCGCCCAACGTCACTCGCCTCGTCGTCGAAGCGCCACGAATAGCGCTCATACGGCACCCCGGCCAGTTCGTAATCGTGCGCAGTCACGAAGGCGCCGAAAGGATTCCGCTCACGATCGCGGACGCAGACACGAACGCCGGGACGATCACCCTGATCATCCAGGCCATCGGCAAGACCACAGAGGACCTCGTTGCGCTCGACGTGGGCGATGCCATCAGGGACGTTGCGGGCCCGCTCGGGCTTCCGACAGAGCTGCTGACCAGCGGCCGCGCAGTATGCGTCGGAGGCGGCGTCGGCACGGCCGTGATCCTGCCCATTGCGCAAGGTCTTTGCGCCAACGGCGTGGCGGTCACGAGCATCATCGGCGGGCGGTCGCGCGAGTGGGTGATCCTCGAGGAGGAGCTGGGCGACAACGGCGAGGTGATCACCTGCACGGACGACGGTAGCTATGGACGGCCCGGCTTTGTCACCCAGGCCTTGGCCGACGAGCTCGCCAATGCCTCGCCAAACGCTGTCTACGCCGTGGGTCCCGTGCCAATGATGCGGGCGGTCGTCGACCTGACTCGGGCGGCCAACGTTCCCACGGTCGTCTCACTCAACCCGATCATGGTCGACGGCACGGGAATGTGCGGCGGCTGTCGCGTGAGCGTCGGCGGCAAGACCAGGTATGCGTGCGTCGACGGGCCGGAGTTCGACGGGCTGACAGTCGACTTCGACGAGCTCTCGGCTCGCCTGGGGACGTACCGCGACTTCGAGAAGGCAGCACTGGATCAGCGCCACTGCCTCGTTCGCCGCGAAGACCCGGTGACCAAGCCGGTAGCCGCGGGAGTTGCGTGATGGAACAGAACAACGTTGCCGAGTTGCCGCTCGAAGCACGGCTCGTCCACGAGCCAGGCGAGCGAGCTCCAATCACCAAGAAAGAGCGGATGACCATCCTGCGCCAGCACATGCCTGAACAGGATGCGAACGCGCGCGCGCACAACTTCGCCGAGGTCAACCTTGGCCTGCCCGAGATGCTCGCCGTGATCGAGGCCGAGCGTTGCCTGCAGTGCCCCAAGCCGTACTGCATCGATGGCTGCCCGGTACGCGTCAACATCCCGCGCTTCATCGATCTCCTGGCGCGCGGCGATATGCGCGCAGCGGCCGACTCGCTGCTCGATGACAACGCACTGCCGTGCGTCACTGGACGCGTCTGTCCGCAGGAATCACAGTGTGAAGGTGTTTGTCTGCGGGCCAAGACCGGCGACGCCGTGGCCATCGGCTACCTCGAGCGTTTCGTCGCGGACTGGGCCAACGCGCATCGCAACGGGCCTGCGACGCCCGTGGCGAACACGACCGGAAAATCCGTGGCGATCGTCGGCTCGGGCCCGGCCGGACTCACAGCCGCGGGCGAGCTTGCCAAACGCGGTCATGCGGTGACAGTCTTTGAGGCGTTCCACGCGCCCGGCGGTGTGCTGATCTACGGCATCCCCGAGTTCCGCCTGCCCAAGCAGATCGTGCGCGATGAGATCGAGCGCCTGGCTCAGATGGGCGTAGAGATCGAGCCCAACGCGATCATTGGCAAGACGTACGCGCTCGACGAGTTGCGCGCCGAATTCGACGCCGTGTTCATCGCCGTCGGCGCCGGCTTGCCGGTGTTCATGAACGTGCCCGGTGAGAACCTGAAAGGTGTCTATTCAGCGAACGAGTACCTGACGCGCGTCAACCTCATGGGTGCCTACGACCCGAACAGCGACACTCCCGTCCTGAAGGGTCAGCGCGTCGCTGTCGTGGGCGGCGGCAACGTGGCGATGGACGCCGTCCGAACAGCGCGCCGGATGGGCGCCAACGATGCAGTCATCGTCTACCGACGTGGCGAAGAGGAACTCCCGGCGCGCCTCGAGGAAGTTCATCACGCACAGCAGGAAGGAGTTCGATTCGAGCTTCTGGCGGCGCCCGTCGAGGTCACCGGCCGGGATGGCTGGGTGACTGGTTTGCGCTGCCGGAGAATGGAGCTCGGCGAGCCGGATCAGTCGGGGCGGCGTCGCCCGGTGGCCGTAGAAGGCTCGGACTTCACCATCGATTGCGACATGGTCGTCGTCGCCATCGGCACGCGATCCAACCCGCTGCTCACCGCGACTGCCGGAAACCTGTCAGTCAACCAGTGGGGTTACATCGAAGTCGATGATGTGGGAATGACCTCGATACCAGGCGTGTTCGCCGGTGGCGACATTGTCCGTGGCGCGGCCACTGTGATCCTGGCCATGGGCGACGGGAAGAAGGCCGCCGCGGCGATCGACGCATATCTTGGCGGTGCCCTGCCCGACCCGGCGACGGCCCGCGAGGGATAGCATCCGAGCGACACTCACGACGAGTGCTGACGGGATCCGGTTGGGCGTGGAGGTGGATCGTGAGGCGGATTGGTAGGCGTCGCGCATTGGGCGGCGTGGTCTTCAGCGTGGCTCTCACGCTGGTTGTGATTGGTGCATCAAGCGCGACTGCGCAGGCTTCGCGGGCATCAAATCGCTGGAATCACGAGGCGACCGCACCGAGCAATCTTTCGGTGGCCGCGACCGACTTCGGCAGCGAGCCGGTCATCAAAGGCCCGGTCTGGAAGACTTTCAACCTCATCGAGGTCTATGGTCAGCGCTTCACATTCGTTGACGTTGCCCCCAAGGGGGACTCGCCCGGCGACTACGGCGTCTTCAAGGACGTGATCCAGACGACCGGCGGGGTGCGCATTGGAACCATCGACGCGCAGTGCATCGCGGCCTACTCCGATCAGTGCTCGGGATCGATCCGCATTCCCGGCCGTGGACAGATCACGTTTGCCGGCATCACGCCACTCGGAATGGACCCCGATCACTACGCGGTCACGGGCGGCACGGGTGAGTTCGCGCACATCGGCGGCGTGCTCCTGATCCAGTTCCCGTTCATCGACGCGGCCAAGCTGACCCTGACCCTCACTCACTAGACGCGTCGCCCTTATGTAAACGAGGGCCGAGCCTCCGAGAGTCGGTCGAGGATGAGTCGCTTCACGCCCTCCACCGGCACGCGCTCCTGTGACATCGAATCGCGATCGCGAACGGTGACGTGGTGGTCGTCGAGCGAATCGACGTCGACTGTGACGCACCAGGGCGTGCCAATCTCGTCCTGGCGCCGGTACAACTTGCCGATTGAGGCCGTGTCGTCGTATACGGCCATCATGTCGCGGCGCAGATCCGAAACGAGTTTCTGGCACAGATCGACGATCTCCGCCCGTTTCTTCAACAACGGCAGCACCGCTACCTTGTACGGCGCCAGATCGGGATGCAGTGCCAGCGACACGCGCTTCTCGCCGCGAACTTCCTCCTCTCGATATGAGTCGATCAGGAAGGTGAAGCTGGAGCGATCGGGGCCGCCGGCCGTCTCCACGATCCACGGGACGAAGCTTTCATTTGTTGCCGGGTCGAAGTACTCGAGGTTCTCGCCACTTTCCTTCTGATGACGCGACAGGTCCCAGTCGCCTCGGTTGTGGATGCCCTCGAGCTCTTTCCAGCCGAACGGGAAGCGATACTCGATATCGATCGCCTTCTTGGCGTAATGCGCCAGCTCGTCGGGCGCGTGTTCTCGAAAGCGCAGGCGCTCTTCGGTCACGCCGTACTTCGCATACCACGCCCAGCGCCGCGGCAGCCACTCCTCAAAGATGCGCGCGGCGTCTGCCGGTGGCACGAAGTACTGCATCTCCATCTGCTCGAACTCGCGCATCCGGAAAACGAAATTCCCGGGCGAGATTTCGTTGCGGAAGCTCTTGCCGATCTGGGCGATGCCGAAGGGCAGCTTCTTGCGTGTCGACTGCTGGACATTCTTGAAGTTGACGTATGACCCCTGGGCGGTTTCGGGGCGCAGGTATATGACCGCGGCCTCCTCCTCCACCGGTCCCATGAATGTCTTGAACATGAGGTTGAAACGCCTCGGCGGACCAAGTGCCGAGCCATCTTCCGGGCACTTGAGGCCAAGTTCCTGGACTATCCCCGGGTCGCGCTTCTGCGACTCGGTCAGCGATTCGGTACCAGGCAGCTCGTCCAGTCGAAAACGATGGCTGTTCGCGACGCATTCGACCAGTGGATCGCTGAACTCGGCGACGTGACCCGACGTGACCCAGACCTGCGGGTGCATGAGAATCCCCGCATCCAGACCCACGATGTCGTCTCGCTCCTGGACCATCGCGCGCCACCAGGCGCGCTTTACGTTGTTCTTGAGCTCGACTCCCAAGGGCCCGTAATCCCAAACGGCGTTGATGCCGCCGTAGATTTCGCTGCTCGGAAATACGAAGCCGCGTCGCTTGGCGAGCGAAACGATTGTGTCGAGCGACGCTACAGAAGGCTGCTGGTCCGTCACGTGGGAATCTCCTCGGGGCGCCGAACCTGGCATGGCCGGTCGCGGACGGGGATTGTCGCAGAGCTACGCGCGTTCCACGACAGATGACCAGATGCCGAACCTGAGCACTTCGCGGTCAGTTGGTCCGATCAGATCGCCCCATCACTGACCGGGCAAACAGTAATCCGGGTTCCAGGTGTCCGGATTGGGTGGATAGGTCACCTTGTAGTAATCCATGATCCAGTTCACTTGGCCGCTGATCTGTGTCTTGGATCCGGCCTTGTACCAGAACATGAGCAGCTTCACGCGCCAGAAGCGATTGAGGTCCTTGTTGGGAGTCCAGGTCTGGGTCGAGAAGGAAGCAGCATGGATCGTGGTTGCTGTCGCCTTCATGGTCGGACTCTTGTAATAGGTGATCCAAGCTGCGTTCGAACCCGGAGCGTCGCCATGCTGGATCGAGTACTGCCAGCCGACCCACTGCGTGCCGCTCTTGGCGTACATCGTTGGCGCGTGGATCTTGATCTTCGAAAGATCGTTGTTCGACTGGTTGACGCCCGGATAGAAGCAGTGCGCGCCCGGATTCGTGGATGTGTCCGTGACAACGTACGTGCCAGGGCTTCCGCTGGTGTGCGCAACGTGGCCCAGAACTGGCTGGGCGGCAAACAGAGCCGCTACCAGCGGGACCACGACGCCGGTGGCGCGGACCCAAAACGACTGACGCAATTTGTTGCCCTCCCACGACGCCTGACTCGGCGCATCTCAAGCAATGTGACGCCGCAAATTCTGCCTTACACAGTCACCGGCTGGGAAGGACTTGCGCATCAGCCGATCGGGTCATTACCCCAACCATTCGGCGGCGGGCACGTACCTCATCGAGGAAGGCGAGCGAGCGTGGCTCGCGCTCGAGGACGGTCCGGGTGAAGCTGCGCATCGCGGTTTCGACCTCCGACTCGACCGACGGCGGCAACCTGAGGCCCGCGAGTGCCTCGATGTCGAGCCGGCGATAAGCGCGGAGCACCTTCACGGCGTCGAGTGAAAGCACGGAGCGTTCGGTCGGTGGTGGGTTATGTCGGCCGCACATCGTGCCGCCGAGCACGGGCACCCAGCGGAACTCTTCGTCCTGCTCGAGTACTCGGTCGCACTCGACGCAGCGTTCGACCTCAGGGCGCATGCCCAGCGCGTCCGCCAGGCCAAACTCGTACCAACGCGCGACGCGGCCCGGATTCATGCCGTCGTCGAGCAATTGGTACGCGCGCTTCAGGAGGGCGTAGACCGGGTACGCGAAAGCACGTTCCTCGACCGCACGCTCTGCGAGCTCTGCCAGGTACCACGCCGTAGCCGTCGATTCGAGCCGATCGCGCAGCTTGAGCCACGCATGGCCGACACTGGCCGAGGTAATCACGTCGAATGTTCGGGCGCGGGCGAGGACCAACTGCAACTCCGCGAATGGCTCCACCGCGCCACCCAACCGGCTGCGCGGCCTGCGCACGCCTTTGGCGATCGCCTTGAGCTTGCCGTCGTGAGGGGTCAGCAGTGTCAGGACGCGATCGGCTTCGCCTAGCTCGAAACGTGAAAGAACGATGGCTTCTGTGTGGTAGATGCGCGGGACCGGCATGGCTGCCTAGCCTACGCCGCCATCGCGCTCGCTACTCGTCCAACACGATACTTGGTACCGCGCAGTATCATGTAACGACCATGACGACGGTTAAGCCAGCAGAGACCGGCACTGCCCGCTTGTATCCTCCGCCCGTGCTCACCTCGCCCGACATCGATGTGCTCATCGCCGATACAGAACAGGAGATCCTGCGCGTAATCGAGCGCGTTCAAGACGAGCGCACACACGAGCTTTACGAAATGGTGCGCTACCACCTGGGTCTCGATCTTGGCGGACCGCGCGGCAAACGCATCCGGCCGTTGCTCGGCCTGCTCGCCTACGAGTCGCTGACCGGGGAGCACGAGGCGGCCTTGCCCGGCGCAGCGGCGGTGGAGCTCGGCCACAACTTTTCGCTCGTGCACGATGACATCGAGGATCGCGACGTCGAGCGTCATCACCGCGCCACGCTGTGGATGGTCTTTGGTCAGGCGCAGGCGATCAACACCGGGGACACGCTGTTCACGCTGTCGCGCATGGCGTTGTACCGACTCCGCGAGCTGGGCTTCTCCGACGCGAAGGTGCTTGCGCTGATGAGCCTCTACGACGAGACGTGCCTCGCACTGTGCGAGGGCCAGTTCATGGACATATGGAGCGCGGAGCACGACGACCGACTCTCCGTCGAGTTCTACTTCGACATGATCGGTCGTAAGACTGCTGCGCTCATCGCGGCCTCGGTTCAAGCTGGAGCGATGCTGGCCACGGACGACGCATCGATCATCGATGCTTATCGAGGTTTCGGCTGGTCGCTGGGCATCGCGTTCCAGCTCAACGACGACCTGCTCGGCATCTGGGGCGATGAGCAGTCGACAGGCAAAGAGCCGTCCGACCTCGCAAAGCACAAGAAGACCCTGCCGATCATTTATGCGCTGGAGCGCGCGGCCTCTGCCGATACGGCTCGCTTGAAGGAGCTCCTGGCAACGCCCGACCCATCGCCGGAGTTGGTACTCGAAGCGCGCCGGATCCTGGAGCGCAGCGGTGCGCGCGACTACACGAGGTCGCGGGCGCGCGAGGAGCGTGACGAGGCGTTGCGGCGGATCGAGTCGGCCGGCGTGGTCGACGGCGAGGCGCTCGAGCGACTCCGACTCATCGTCGTTTCGGCCATCAGCGCATAGTCGACCGCGACAAACGACCTGACGCTCTGAGTGACACGGGATGGCATCAGCGCTTAGGAGCTGCGGCTAGCGCTCGTCGTCCGCGCCCTCATCCTCGTCGCCCTCTTCGGGCCGTTTGACGACCAGCACCTTGCCGACTCGTCGGCCGTCGGTCGATTCGACGGTGAGCGTGAGCCCGTCGACCTCGACCGTATCGCCAACCTGGGGCACGCCGCCCACCTGGTGATAGACGAGTCCGCCGACCGTGTCGTATTGCTCGCTGTCGGCGCCGTTGAACTCCACCCCGAACGTTTCCGCCAGGTCGTCGATCGAGGCCCGGCCGTCGAGGCGAGCCTGGTCGTCCGAGATCTTTTCGACCATGGGCTCCTCGACGTCGTATTCGTCCTGGATCTCGCCGACGATCTCCTCGAGCAGATCCTCGATCGTGACCAGGCCGGCCGTGCCGCCGTACTCATCGAGAACGACGGCCATGTGCACCTTGCGCCGCTGGAGCATATGCAGCAGGTCATCGACGGAAATGGACTCGGGCACGAAAAGTGGTGTGCGCAGTAGCGATCGGATGTCCAGCTTCTCGTTCCTGGCGAGTACTGGAAGCAGGTCCTTGGCATAGAGGACCCCGATCACGTTGTCGATCGACTCCTGGTAGACCGGGATGCGCGAGTGGCCCGCAGACACGATCGCTTCGAGGATCTGGTCCTGCGGCGCGTCCTCCGGCAATGCCTTGATGTCGATGCGCGGAACCATGACCTCGTGGACGCGCTGCTCACCAAGCTCCAGCACGGCGCCGATCATCTGCTGTTCCTCGGCCTCGATGACGCCTTCTTTCTCACCGCGCTCGACGATGATCATGAGCTCCTCAGCAGTCAGCTTCTCGCCTTGGGTGTCGGTGATGCCGAACAGGCGCGCGATCGCGTTCGTGACGGTGGTCAGGAACCACACGAGCGGCGCCAGGATGCGGCCGAGGAAGTCGATTGGGCCGGCGAAGAAGAACGCAAGTCGTTCGGCATAGCCAAAGGCAAGTGCCTTGGGCACGAGCTCGCCAAACACGATCGTGAACAGCGACACGACTGCGGTCACGACCAGGAGCGCTATGGGTTCCGCCGACGATGCCAATGCCGGGAACCCACGCAGGCCCTCCGTGAGCGCAGCGACAACGGTTGCGCCGGCGAATACGGCGGAAAGCAAGCTCACGAACGTGACGCCGATCTGGATCGTGGCGAGAAAGCGACCCGGATTCGAAACGAGCCGCTGGACGCGCCGAGCACCTCTGTTTCCCTCTTCGGAGAGCTGCTCCAGCCTCGTCCGCCGCACCCGAACGAGCGAGAACTCGGCCGCGACGAATATGCCGTTAAGAACGATCAGGATCGCGATGATCAATATTTCCACGGGCTAGCTCTGCGAGCCGTTGTCCTCCGCGGGGATGTGACGCTCGCGGATTCGCGCGGGCAGGCCCACGGCGAGCTTGCCCGGCGGCACGTCCTTGGTGACGACGCTGCCTGCGCCCGTGTACGCGCCCTCCCCCACCGTGATGGGCGCGCGCAGCGTCGTGTCACTTCCGATGAACGCACCGCTGCCGATAGTCGTCTTGTGCTTTCGACGCCCGTCGTAGTTAGCGGTGATGGTTCCGGCACCGATGTTCACCTCGTCACCGACCTCCGCATCGCCCAGGTAGCTGAAGTGATGCTGCTTGCTGCGGGCACCAAAGCGCACGTTCTTCTGCTCGGCGAAGTTTCCGACCTCCGCCCCATCACCGACCTCGCAGCCCGCGCGGAGGTGGGCGAACGGGCCGACCGTCACGTCGTTCCCGACGCTCGAGCCCTCGATCACGCTGGACCAGATCACCGACCTTTCGCCAACAACCGAATCGAACAGCTGGCTGCCTGCGCGGATGACCGAGTCGCGACCGATCCTGGTTGCACCGCGCAGAACGACGTTGGGTTCGATGGTCACGTCCTCGTCGATCTCGACGCTCGCATCGACGATCGTCGATGCCGGATCGTGGAAGGTCACGCCTTGTTCCATGTGTCGCTGCACGATCGCGAACTGGAGCATTAACTGGACCTCGGCAAGGTCCGATCTGTCATTGATGCCGGCGAGCTCGCTCTGCCAGTCGGCTCCTTCCGGCTCATCGACCGCCACCACGCCGTCGCCTGCGGCGACGGCGATCTCCACCAGCTGGGTCAGGTACAGCTCACCTGTCGCGGAGCTTGGCGTCAGTTGCTTGATTGCCGCGCGCAGCCAGTCGGAGTCGAACGCGTACAGCCCGGCGTTGATGACCGCGATTTCCCGCTCGTCTGCGCTCGCATCCTTGAATTCGACGATGCGTTCGACGCCGCCATCCGCGGCCATCACGACGCGGCCGTAGTGCGCGGGTTCGTCCAACTCAACAGCGGCCAGGGCCATCGGAGCGCCACTATCGCGGCGGCCGTCGAGCAGCGCGCTCATCGAGTCAGGCTCGATCATTGGAACGTCTCCGTAGGTCACCAGAACCTCTTCAACGTCCATGGGCAGTGCGTCGAGTCCGGCTCTCAGAGCGTCGCCGGTGCCTCCCCTCGGGTTTTGCTGGAGCGCGAAGTCGGCCTCGTCCGCGAAAACGCCGGTAATCAGCTCGACCTGCGTCGAGTAGACGACGAGTGGCTTCTCGCCGGTGGCAGCGCGGGCCGCGTCGATGACGTAGGCAAGCATGGGTCGGCCGCAGACGGGGTGAAGCACTTTGGGCGTACGCGACTTCATACGCGTGCCAAGACCGGCGGCAAGGATCACCGCCTTGGTGCGCGGAGGCCGCGACATCACGTCGTGCGCCGACGTGTGGCGCGTGTTGGTGGGTGTTTGGGCGACATCTAGTGTTCGGTGAGGGTATAGGTCGTGAGCGTGGCGGGCAAACAACGTGGGCATGGGAACCGCGGCGGTGGCAATTGCGTTGACGCACTATCAGGCGCGGACTGAACCTGACGCGACTTTCGCGCATCTGGTTATCAAGGGCGAGATACGGAGGGCGGATGGACGGCGGCCTGATCGAGCGTGCTCGGGCGGGTGATGCCGACGCCTTCGACGAGCTCGCGCGCTCGAGGATCGATCAGGTGTATCGGACGGCTCTCGCAATTCTTGGCTCGCCGGCCGACGCTCGCGACGCCACCCAGGAGGCACTCGTGTCGATGTGGCGGGGATTGCCCTCGCTGCGTTCGGCGGATGCCTTCGACGGTTGGCTCCGCAGGATCACGATCAACGCTTGCAAGATGTCACTGCGGCGCCGGCGCGGTTTCCGCGAGGTCGAACTGACCGACATGAACACCGACTCTGAGCTTCTTCCCGATTCAGACTTCAATCGAGCGTTCGACCGACTGAATCTGGACCAGCGGGAAATCCTTGTGGCCCACCACTTTGATGGTTTGTCGGTGGCGGAGCTCTCTGTTCGACTCGGGATTCCTGAAGGTACCGTCAAATCGAGGCTGTTCAACGCCCGAGCGGCCCTCGACAAGGCACTGAACTCATGAACGACGACGAACTCAAGTCTGCTCTGCAACGCAGAGCGGCCGTGTCGCTCACGGACGATCAGCGCAACGACGTCCTGCGTGCCGCGCGCGTTCGTGCTCTTGAGCCTCGCAGGCGGATGGTTCCACGCCTTGCGGGCTTTCTGGTCGGCACCGCGGCCGTGCTCGTCCTCGTCATCATCGCCCTGCCGATCCTGCTGTCACCGCCGTCGCAATCGACCTTGCCCTCAAACGGCGTCAACGCCTACCCCAACGTCGTCGTCCGCTCTGAGGACGAGCTGGTGGCGATGGCGAATGATCCCGGCTGGAACGGCCTTATCGTCGTCGCCAGAGCCACAATCCGACAATTGGGAGGCGGTCCCGCCTGTCAGGTCGATGAGCTGTGCATCGCGGGAATCATTGGAGCCAGCTACAAAACTGCGCCAGTCCTCGCCGGGATCCGAGACTCTGCGTCCGGTGTCGGCGAGCTGGTGGCAACGCCGGAAGGAAACCGTTGGATCACGAGGCTGGCTGTCCCTTACGGTGAGGACCAGATCTCTGTGTTCCAGATCCAGACGAGCTCAGTGGATTACCTCGGACCCGCGAAGTTGTCGGCGGCGTTCGATGGCGACGCCATGTTGGTCCCGCAGGTGCTGGCCAGCGACGAACGCCTACCGACCGACAACGTCTACATCGTCAGCGGCTGGTGGTGGAGCGGCTTCTGGCCATCGTGTCCGGTCGCGCAGGAGGCCCAGCAGTCGCCACCGCCTGAGCTCGACTACTACTGCCAGGGCTCGTGGATCACGGCCAACAAGCCGAACGGCGCCTTGACGACGTCGATCGCCGGCGCCCTGGAATTGCCCTCCGGTAACTACCCCGCTTGGTCTCATCAGCATTCTCCCGGCGAGCCGGTCCAAGGCGTTTTCGCCGTCCGGAGCGCCGGATGCCAAATCGTGCTCGAACCGAACTGTCCTGTCTGGCGACTCATCGACATGGTCGACAACTCGCCGAGCCCGACTCAACAGTCCGAGCCAACCACGAATCCGTCGCCCACCGAGACGTCACAGCTGAACACGGGCACTGAGGTTCTGTCAGCTGAGGCGCTTGCCGAGAAGGTCGGTAATCCAAACTGGGTCGGACGCTCAGTTCTTGCCAGCATCGAAGCAAGCCAGATCCAGCCGATCGAATGTCCTCAACCAGCCGCAACGTCGGCCGCTTGCAGCGGCGCGATGCTCTTCCTGACGTCCGGCAACGGACCGGATAGCTCCATACCCATCGTTTTTGGCGTCCGTGACGCAACGTCCTCCGATGGCTCGCAACTTGATGACGGCAACGGCTACAGATGGGTCAAGAAATTAGCGCTTCCGACTGGTCCGGGCATTTACGCCTTCACAGTCGGCAACACAAACCTTGACTATCTCGGCCCCGCTCGCAGGGCTGCCGATGGGTCGCCTCAGACAATCGCCGAGGTCGTAGCGTCATCTAACGAGCCGGCCGACGATGTGTACGTCGTGCAGGGTTGGCTTACCCATACCTACGAAGCACCATGTCCGGAGCCACCACAGGATCAGGAAACGCCGCGGCCGAATATCTGGGACTACTACTGCGGCGGTTCGTGGCTGACGCCGGAATCGGAGTCATCTTCACCTGCCGGGATCATGTACGTCGACGGACTTCACGTTCAACGCGGTGCTTACGACGATTTCGCCGTCGACCCTCAGCCTTTGCCGCCAGGCGGAGAACCGGTGGGCTACGAACCACGTTATGGCGTCTATCTGGTTCGCAACGCGGGTTGCCCAGGGTTAGTAACAGGCGGGTGCCCCGTCTGGCGGATGGTCGGGCGCCTCGACAACACGCAGACCAATCTTTCGCCAAGCGTTCAACCGGCGGCAACCGAGGGAGCGTTCTCCACCGCAAACCTCGGTGACGTCTCGTTCGACTACCCGAGCTCGTGGCGGATCAACCCGATCAATCAGAACGACCACTACGGCGCGATTTTGGGTTTCGTTACATCTGAGGCGGCAATCGCGACATCATCGTGCCCAGCGAACTACTCGGAAACGACCGGTGGCGAATGCACACATACCTACAGCGTCCCGGACAGTTCGATGCTGGTCCGTATCGACAGGTACACCCTGCCAAGCCACGGCATCGAAACCGTCGCGTGCGATCTCGGCGCCGGGGGCAGTCCGGTCGAGATCGGCGGCATGTCGGGCGTGACGATCGATCCCTTCAAGGAATCGGACCTTCCCGCGGCCGGACATGAACAGGCTTGGCGAGTTGCCGCTCCGGGCGATTCCATCAGCAACTATTCGATCTACGTCGTCGACAACGGGTATCCGAACGACGACACGATCATCGATCGCTTGCTGTCGAGCTTCCGCATCAACTCGCCGAATGAACTACCGAGCTCGATAGACGAGTTCACGGCTCGCAATATCGCTCTGTCCTATTACTTCTGCGCTCACGACCCGGCCGTGTACGGCGGCAGTTCAAACGATCCGACTGTGCAGATGGGGACGGACCCGACGACTGGCCGTCCTTCGTGGAGAGTGTCCGTCAGCGATGTGGTGACCAGGCCCGACGCCACGCCATTTGAATCAACGCTGGTGCTCTATATCGACGCCGCCACGGGCGCCGTTCGCGTCGACTCGAAGAACTAGCTCTCGCTGCGGACGGCGATTGCCTCGATTTCGACCCGCGCGCCCTTCGGCAAAGCTGCCACCGCGAACGTTGAGCGCGCGGGTGGCGGCGTGGGCATGAACTTGCCGTAGACCTCGTTGAAGGCGGCAAAGTCGTTGATGTCGGCCAGGAAGCAGGTCGTCTTAACGACGTCGGAGAACGTCAGCCCGGCAGCGTCAAGAACTGCAATCAGATTGTGCAGCGCGCGCTCGGCCTCTGCCGCCACGCCACCCTCGACGATCTCGTTGGTCGTGGGGTCCAGTCCGATCTGGCCGGCGCAGAACAGGTAGCCGCCCGTGTCGATGGCCTGGCTGTAGCTCGCCACGGCGGCTGGCGCATTGCTGGTCTGGATGGCGCGGCGGGTCATGGATACCTCCAGAGTGGATCAGGGCCGTATAAGTCGACGGCATTGAAGATCGCGCCGCCAAGGACATCCGATTCTGACGCCAGGATCGACTGGCCGGAGGACACTGCCTCCGAACCCGATCCGTAAATCGCGAACATCGTCGAGCCGCTGCCGGACATCAGCCACGGCTTGTCGCTGAGCTTCTCCAACTCGCCGCGGATACTGCCCAGCTCGGGAGCCAGTTCCGCGACCGCCGGCCACAAGTCGTTGGCGTCGCGCAGGCTCGCCGACTGTTCGGCGAGGTGCGCGAAGTCGGGCATCTGGGGACGTCGGTACCTGGGCGTGACTCGCAGCTGATCGAATTTCTTGAAGACCACCGTCGTGGACATGCCGATCTGCGGCGTAACCAGCAAGAGCCCGGGATTGGTGTTGATCTTCAGCGGCTCGAGCTTTTCGCCGCGGCCGGACACCAGGGCGGCATCCAGGTTGCGGGCAAAGAATGGAACGTCGGCGCCCAGCTCCATGGCGACCTGGTCTAGCATCTCGCGCGACAGGCCCACGCCCCACATCTGGAGGGCACAGTCGACCGCCGCGGCCGCGTCGGCACTGCCGCCGCCAAGGCCGCCGCCGACTGGAATGCGCTTGTCGAGGTGCGCGACAAGCGGCGGCAGATCCTGGCCAAACACTCTGCGTACCGCATTGAACGCGCTCAGCACGAGGTTGCCATCGGCCACACAACCCGGAAGACCGCTGACGGTCAGCACATCAGCGCCATCGTTGTTGCCAAAGGCCACTGTTAACTCGTCGGACAGGCCCACGCGCAAGAAGACCGACCACAACGGGTGATAGCCATCTCGGCCGCGCGGTCCAACCGCTAGGCTGAGGTTGACCTTGGCGCGCGGCCGGGCATGCATTCCTAGAATGCCCCCACCGCGTCGGAGAGCACGATCCACTCCTGGACGCTGAGCGTCTGGGGTCGGCGATCGGGCGCGATTCCAAGGGCGGCCAAGGCAGAGTCGAACCGCTCACGGCCAATCTGCGGCAGCTGCCGTGGCAGAACGTTGTGCAGCATCTTGCGTCGTTCACGGAAACCGGCCTGGACGAGCCGCCAAAGGAGTTCTTCGCGCTCCTCAGTAAGGACGCGCTCCTTTGTTTCGCCCACCAGAACCGCCGATTGGACGTCAGGTGCGGGCTCGAACGCGGCGGCGGGGACGGTCAATGCGACGCGCACAGTTGCGTGGTACTGGACGAAAACGCTCAGATAGCTCATGTCGCCGGGCGCTGCCGCAATGCGCTCCGCGACCTCGCGCTGGACCATCAGCACGAACCGATCGGGACGCGGCTCATCGCCGAGGAGGTAGTGAAGGACTGGCGACGTTATGTGGTACGGCAGGTTGGCCACGACGTCGTAAGGGCTGGTCGCGATGTCGTCGAGGGGCGTGTCCAGCACGTCGGCTTCGACCAGTCGGAGCGAACCGCTCTCGATCGCCGGCGCATGGCGAGCACGCAGGTGCGCTGCCAAGCGGCCGTCGACCTCGACAGCCGTCACGACTGCACCGGCCTTCAGCAGCGCACCGGTGAGCACGCCCAAGCCAGGCCCGATCTCCAGGATGCGTGAACCCACCGCGGGCTCGGCCAACGCGACGATTTCCTCGATCACCTGCCCATCGACGAGATGGTTCTGCGATCGGCTCTTGCGGGCCGCCAGCCCGTGGCGCTTCAGGTAGCGCTCGACGCCTTCCGCCGACAGGCGGCGCGGATCGAGCTCGTCCGCCTGGCCAGTCTGTGTCACCTATGACTGCGGAACGGCAAGCTTCAGCGAGGGCTTCGCGGCGAGATCCGCGCCCGCGCGCGCGCCCGCCCGTGCCCGGAAGAAGCCGGCGGCCCCGATCATCGCGGCGTTGTCAGTGCAGAGTCCCGGCCGCGGCACTACCACGCGAATGTCGCGCGCTGCAGCACCATCCTCGATACGGCCCCGCAGCACGGAATTCGCGGCCACGCCACCGCCGACGACTATCGTCTTCGCCCGGATTTCCTCGGCCGCGCGCAGGGTCTTCGAGGTGAGTACGTCGATCACGGACTCCTGGAATCCAAAGGCAAGCTCCGCGACCGCAGCCTCGGGGAGTGGTTGCGCGTCGGAGGACATCACGTTCACATCGGTGCCCAGCTCGCGCGCGACCTCGCGCCGTGCCGCCGTCTTCAGCCCGCTGAACGAGAAGTCGTAGGTGTCGCCCAACCAGGCGCGCGGAAAGACCCGGTCACGCGATTCGGCCGCGGCGGCTGCCTTCATGATCGCGGGGCCGCCCGGATAGGGCAGTCCCAGCAGGCGGCCAACCTTGTCGAACGCCTCCCCAGCAGCGTCATCGACGGTCTGTCCGAGCAGCCGATAAGACAGGCTGTCCTTCATTTCGACCAGGAACGTGTGACCGCCCGAGACGACCAGAGCCACGACAGGAAATTCGGGCGCAGGCTTGTCCTCCTGGTCTGGATCGAGCAGCCAAGCGGCATAGATGTGGCCTTCGAGGTGGTTCACCGGCACGAGCGGCAGGTCGTGAACCCAGGCGAGCGTCTTGGCCATGGTGATACCGACCAAAAGCGAACCCGCGAGCCCCGGACCCTCAGTCACTGCGACAGCTTCCACTTCCGACCAATCAGTGATTCCGGCTTGCTCGCGCGCCTGCTCCAGCACCGGGATCATCCAGCGCAGATGGGCGCGCGCGGCGACCTCCGGCACGATGCCACCGGTCGCGGCATGCAGTGCGACCTGACTGGCGACGACGTTTGCCACTATCCGCCGGCCGTTCTCGACCACCGCTACGGCCGTCTCATCGCACGACGTCTCGACGGCGAGGATCTTGCCCGTGGCGCTCATTCGTCCGACTCCACGCCACGCTCGGCATAGACCTGTTCCAGATCTGCAAGACGCTGGTGCATCTCTTCCGAGGCGATCGGGGGCGTTGTCATGATCAACGCGTCCTCGTTGTTGTCCGAGTAGTAGCGCGGACGGATGCCAACCGGTTTGAAGCCGAACTTTGCGTACAGCGCGCGTGCCTCGCGATTGGACAGCCGAACCTCGAGCGTCACGATTCGGGCGTTGACCTGCTCGGCCAGACGCATCATCTCGAGCATCAGACGCGCACCCACTCCCCGGCGTCGCCACGCCGGCAGCACCGCAAAAGTCGTCACGTGTGCCTCGTCGACCATCAGCCACATGCCGCCATAGCCAACGGTCTCTTCTCCGACCTTGACTACAAGGTAGTGCGCCAGGCGGTTTGTCTGGATCTCCTGTTTGAACGCGTAGTCGGGCCACGGCGTCGGGAAGCTGGCGGCCTCGATGCGGTGGACGTCAGGCACATCCTCGAGCTGCATCGGCTCGATTGAGAGCCTCAGCGGAGGTCGGGCGACCATTCCATCTCCGCGGTTGCTCTGGCAATGCCACGCGGCAACGCCACGTAGGCGGGCACGAGCTGGGCGACGTCGTCCGACTTTCCACTGGTGAGCCGATCTGAACCAAGCTTTGCGAGCGCTCCGGCCAGCCCCCCGACAGCCGACTCTCCGCGCTTGATTGCACTCGCTGGTGCGGATTCGAGGTCCACGGCGACGTCGTCGAGGCCGACTTTGTCGTCGGCGACGAGCTTCGGCGGGTATTTCGCCACGGGCTGGCCGTCCGCGACCTTGATCGTCTGGACGTATCGGTCGGATGCTCCGGCGGGTAGCGTCACGACGATCTCACCGTCCTCGTTGGCAGCCGCCGCGGCGAGCGCCAGCGTGGAGGAAACGCCGACGATGGGGACGGCGAGCGCGTAGGCGATCGTCTTGGCCGTGGCCAGACCTATGCGCAGACCGGTGAAGCTTCCCGGACCGGTGCCCACAATCACGGATGACACGTCGGTCCGGGTCCTGCTCACCTCGGCAAGCAGCCCGTCGAGCTGCTGCAGGAGCTCTTCGCCATGTCGATGGTGACTCGCCCAACGTCGCTCGCCGATCAGCGTGCCGTCGTCGTTGGCCAGGGCCACGACCGGTGTGCGAGTGGCAGTGTCGAGGATCAGGATCATTGCGCCGACCACGCACTCGCAACGCGCACATACCTGCCCTGGGATGGCGTCGCGGCGCTGATGGTGATCGTCCGCTCATCCTCCCTGCCCACCTGGAAGACGACACTCAACCTGCGCGCATCCAAGCGCGTCGGCAGTCGCTCGCCCCATTCGATGAGCGTGACACCATCTTCCTGTCGGTCGTCCATGAGCCCACCGCCGAGTATTTCGTCAGCGCCGCTCAGTCGGTACAGGTCCTGGTGGAAGAGCGGCAGCCGACCGGCGTACTCGGCCATGAGTGTGAAGCTCGGGCTGTTGACGATCTCCTTGACCCCCAGGCCGAGCGCGAAACCCTTGGCGAACTGCGTCTTGCCCGCGCCCAACGGCCCGAGCAAGGCAATTCGGTCACCGGGCTTTGCAACGGCCGCGAGCGCTCCGGCGAAGGCGCGCGTCTCCTCGGCGTTCATCGTCTGGACGGTCGCGCTGGGAGCCTGGGACCGGTTGGTGGACAGTGTCACGCGCAGACGTTAGCGGAAGATGCGTACCCATTCCGTGGGAGGTGTCTTATCCGGCGCACCTCGGTATCATCGCAACCTCAGGTGAGGGAGGGCCCATGAGACTGCTACGACTGATCGCCATTCTCGCAACGCTCGGCGCTTTCTTGACCGTGCCCCAGATGACGAGTGCCTCGAACGCCTTCACGGCGTACGTCGCATGCGGCTACAAGGCGAGCAAACCGGCCGCCACGTCTTGCCCGAAGAGCGGTCGCATCGGCGCGTTCTTCCGCAGCAACAACGCCGACGTCATGTTCAGGACGTGCGTCAAGTTCCCGAACGGTCAGCAGCTGTGTACGCACAAATCGGCGGCAAAGAAGGGCCAGTTCTACGTGAACAGGCTCACCGTGGGCACCAAGGGGACGCTCAAGGTCAAGTGGCGGAGCGGTGGGGTCGTGGTCGCCAAGTATTCGATCACGGTCACATGAAGGCGATTCGCGCGCTCGTTCTGGCAGTGAGCCTTGGCCTGCTGCTTGCCTTGCCGTCCGTCGCGACTGCTGCCAACAGATACGTCTACTACGGCGCCTGCGGAACGACCTCGGCCGCACAGTCTTCACACACATGCTCGAAGTCGAGCAAGAAGGCGGCCTTTTTCAAGAGCCGCGACGCATCAGTGACCTACAAGGTGTGCGTCAAGTATCCGAATGGGACGAAATTGTGCGCCAACGGCCAGCCTGCGCCCAAGGGCAAATTGAAGAGCGTCACCATCACGTCCACGCTCAAAGGCGCACACAACATCACGTGGTTCGTCGGCTCGACCAAGGTGGGAGCCTGGAAGCTCACCGTCGTCTAGGTGACTAGGCGTCGCAGCCGACTTCTTCGTCGATCTCCTCGAGGCGCTCGATAAGGCGCTCGATACCCGATTCATCTGCCAGGACGCGATTCATCGCGTCTGAGCCACTGCCGAAGATGGTGCGCAGGACTGGGTCGAAGAAAAGCATGGCCTGACTGCCGAGCGACCGATACGGGCGACAGCCCTCGAGAAACATCATTGCCGGCCCGGTCATACCGTAGAGCTGGATCTCGCGAGCGACGTCCTCGACGGGATCGTCGAAGCGAATCTCGTCCATGCCTCCGCTCATGCCTCTCCCGTCACAGTGAAATCTCCGGCAAGCGTCCGGAGCCCCATAAGTACCGAGCCGGCATGGTACACCCGGGGTAATCGGAAAGACATGCTCGTGACGACTTCCCAAGGAATGGTGTTGCGGACGCGCGCCAGTTCCTTTGCCGTGATCGAATCGCCGCCCTGCTGGCCGAGCAATACGAACTCGTCGGCAAGGTCTACGCCTGGAACATCCGTAACGTCCGCCATCACCGCATCCATCGCGACCGTGCCGACTAAGGGCACCCGGCGACCGCGCACGAGCGCGCCGGCGCCGGGTGAGTACGCCCGGACGAACCCATCGCCGTAACCTACGGGCAATGTCGCGATCACCGACTCGCGCTGGGCGACCCACGTGCCGCCGTATCCGACCGCCGTTCCGGCCGGGAAACCCTCCACGCGCAGGGGCATGCACCTGAGCGCCATCACCGGACGCAACCTTTCGGCGAAGGGCTGGATGTCGCTCGGAATTGGCAGGTCATTCGGCATCAAGCCGTACAGGCCCAGCCCGATTCGAACCCCTTCGTAGGCAGCCCCGCGCCGGGTCAGCAGCGTCCCGGTGGCCGCGAGGTGACGTTTCACGGTCCCAGCCCGGGCAGTCGTCGATTCGACTGCTGCGTCGAATCTTCGAATTTGCTCGGCCGTGGAATTGGCGTCCTCGGGTGAGGCGATGTGAGTCCACAGCCCCGCCGGAGAGATGCGGCTGACCACGTCCTTGAGGGCGTCTGGCTTTATGCCCGCCCGCGTCAGCCCGGTGTCGACTTCGACCTCGGCTCCATGCTCGGCCGTGATGGGACCAGCTGTCACCTCGATGCCACGCTGAGCCGCGACGTTTCTGGCCTCCGGTGGGATCGCGTAGAGCACGAGAATTCGAGCTTCGATGCCTGCGTCGCGCAAGCAAACGGCTTCATCGATCGAAGCGACGCATAAACGGCCCACGCCGCTGTTACCGAGCGCTCGCGCAACCGGCACGAGGCCATGGCCATAGGCGTCCGCTTTTACGACGGCCATCAGCTCGGGATTGGGGCCGATCAGGTCTCGGAAGACCGACACGTTGTTGCGTAGCGCGTCGAGATCTATCTCAAGCCAGGCGTTTCTGGGCAGCGGCGGAAGACCGGCCGCAACCAGCCTCTCGGACATCGTCATTCGCGCTTGAAGCCAACCTTCTTGGTAGCGATACGATCGACGAGCTCGCGACGGGCAATCGGCAACGCGCCCGTCAGGTCACCGGCCAGCAGGCCCGCGTCTCCGATCCGCTGGCTTGCCAGCTCACCCGCCCGGCCGTGGAGAAAGACGCCCAGCCGCGCGGCGTCAAATGGAGCGACGCCCTGGGCAAGGAGCGATCCGATCGTGCCCGCCAGGACGTCGCCACTTCCCGCGGTCGCGAGCGCGGCGTTGGCAAACGACGCGCGAGCGACCTCGCCAGCCGCGGTTGCCACG
>DATBFJ010000095.1:0-8267 GCA_036558545.1 Candidatus Limnocylindrales bacterium | reverse complement strand
GACCCGAAGTTGTACGGCACGACGACCCTCCTCGAAGTGATTCGGAGCGCCAAGGATCATGCTGCGTCACGTGGGTCGTCGCTTATCGATTTCCAGTCGAACCATGAGGGCGCGTTGATCGACCGACTCGAGGACCTCGACTTCGACGGAGTCGTTATCAATCCGGGTGCGCTTGGCCATACGAGCTACGCGTTGCGCGACGCGGTCGAGGGAATTGCCAAGCCCGCGGTCGAGATCCACATCAGCGACGTTCGCAAGCGGGAGCCGTTTCGCCACATCCTGGTGCTGGAGGATGTTGTCATCGGCCAGGTCATCGGCCGTGGCACGGCCGGCTACCTCGACGCGATCGACCTGTTAATCGACCACGGCAAATGAGAGAGCCACGAAGCGCAATCGTCACGGGCGCCGCGTCTGGCATCGGCAGGGCCACCGCCGAGCGCCTGACGCACGACGGATGGCAGGTCGTAGGTGTCGATTTGCGCGAGTCGGCAGGTTTGATTCACATCATCGCGGGGGACGCGGCGGACCCACAGGTCATTCGAGCGGCCCTGCAGCGAACGGGCGACCGGCTGGATGGTCTCGTTTGCGCGGCCGGCTTGCCACCCAACGACCGGTGGGACGACGAATCTGCGTGGCACGAACTCCTTCGCGTCGATGTGACCGGGCCGTTCGTGGCGGCTCGGGAGTCCATGTCTGCACTGGCAGCGGCACGGGGTTCGGTAGTGTTCGTCGGCTCCATCGTTGGACCGGTAGAGGGGTCCGGGCGCTCGCCTGGCTACGCGGCCGCCAAGTCAGGTCTCGAGGGTTTGGCTCGCTCGCTGGCGCTGGTCGGCGCAAAGGACGGCGTTCGCGTCAATGTCGTCGAACCGGGTGCCATCGACACTCCGCTCGATACCCCTCGCTACCCGCCAGATGACCGGCCGGATGTTCCACTGGGCCGTATGGGCACGGCCGAAGAGGTCGCCGCTGTCATCGGCTTCCTTCTGAGCGCCGATGCAAGTTACGTGACCGGTGCCACGCTACGCGTCGACGGCGGCCGTTCCATTGCCACGCCTGCCGATCTCAAACGTCTGTAGGCCCAACGGGCCTGGGGCATCCAGCGCAGTGGGCCGGGCACGGCAAAAGTCCAGGCTCTGACGCCGATGCCCAGATAGCGCGCATACGCGTCATCCCGCCTGGTCCAGCGGATGCCGAACTCGTCGCGCAGACGGGCAGGGACGAGTGCAGTGCCGGGCATTCCCAGCAGATCGACAATTGCCCCGGGTAGCAGCGGCAGCGGTGGCCGCAGGATCATCGGCGACAGCCGGACCGCCGTGGGCGTCGCATGGATCGGGCCCTCGGGAGCGAGCATCGTGTGCCAGTAGTCGAGCAACGCCGGCCAGTCCGCCGGGCTAAACGACAAAGGAATGCCAAGGCGCGTTCCAACCGATCGCGCCTCCTGCCAGAACTGATCTTTCTCAGCTGCCGACAGCGGCCAGACCCAGCGTGAATAGGCTTCGACGCTCGTCTTGATAAGCGTGACTTGGACCCACAGCAGCAGTTCGGGATCGAGTGCTCGATAGCCAGGGCCGCGAACGCTGGCGTGGACCGAGTTCAGCCTGCGAACGGCAGCCTCTGCCCTGCGGCCGTCACCAAAGACGAGATCCATGGTCGTGACGAGCGTTCCTCTCAATCGGGCGAATGGATCCTGCTCGAACGTCGAATGCTGCGCGACACCTTCGGCCACCATTGGATGCGCGATCTGGAGCAGCAGAGCCGCAGGCCCTGCGCCCAGTAGTACAGCTTCGCGGTTGATCCGCCACATCATCGAGTCCGGTCCGTAGAAGCCAAGCAGCGGATCCGGGCGCGGTCGTTCGATCACACTGTCATCGTGGCTTTCGATCTCGTTATCCGCAACGGCACGCTCGTTACCTCAGCTGGCCGGCGTCAGGCTGATCTGGGCGTGGCGGGCGAGCGGATCACGGCCGTCGAAGAGCATCTCCCAGAAGACGCTGCAAATGAGCTCGACGCGACGGGCCTGTTCGTCATCCCGGGGGTCATTGACGGCCATGTTCATTTCCGCGAGCCCGGCCTGGAGCACGAAGAGACCTGGGCAACCGGAACTCGAGCAGCCGTCCACGGCGGTGTCACGACCGTGCTCGACATGCCGAACACGGTCCCACCCACAAATCGGGTCGAACGGGCCAGGGCAAAGCTCGCCATCGCGGAGCAGTCAGCAGTGTGCAATTTCGGCATCTTCGGGTTGATCGCTGAATCGCTGGACGGGCTTGAGGAGCTGGCCAATTCGGGCATGGTGATCGGCCTCAAGGTATTCATGGGGCCGACCACTGGCGATCTGCGAGCGCCGGACAACCACGGTCTGATGCATGCACTGGCGATTGCTCGCGACGCCGACCTGAGGGTGGCCTTTCACGCCGAGGAGCGCGAGATCATCGAGCGTGCCGAGGCCGCGGTGCGCGCCTCAGGCCGGACTGATGCGCTGGCACATCTCGATGCGAGACCGGTCGCCGCAGAGGTCACGGCGATCGATCGTGCGGGCAAGCTTCTGCGAGAGACAGGGGCGCGCGGCCACATCCTGCATCTGTCGAGCGAACTGGGCTTAACGGCCGTCGAGTACTGGCGCAGCGAGGGTGTCGATCTGACCTGTGAAGTCACGCCCCATCACCTCTTTCTCGACAGGGACGTTTACGCGACGGCCGCTGGAGTGGCACGCGTCAACCCACCCATCCGTGGCGGCCGCGACGCTGACGCTCTTCGCGAAGCGCTGGCCGACGGCCGAATCGACTCCGTCGCGAGTGATCACGCGCCGCATCTCGCGGCAGACAAACAAAGAACCACGATCTGGGACGTCCCGTCCGGCTTCGCCGGTGTCGAAACGCTCCTGCCGCTGCTACTGACACGCGCCGTAAACGAAGGATGGCTGCCGCTCGAGCGGCTTGTGCAGACCACGTCCGAGGCACCTGCGCGCATCTGGAACCTTGGTTCTCGCACGATCGCGGCCGGTGCGGTCGCCGACCTCACGATCTTGGATGTCGAACGCGTAGGCAGGATCCAGGCCGGGACCATGCACGGCCTCAATAACCTGTCGCCCTACGAAGGAACGACGACTCGCGGAGCGCCGGTCGCGACGATAGTCCGTGGACGCCGAGCTGCCTAGGAGACGGCCACCGACTCTCGCTGGAGGTTGGTGGGATCGACCGCCTCGTCGCTCACGCGATGGTGGTCCGTAGTCCAGTTCGTCTCCCACGTTTGTCCGCCGTCAAACGAGAAGGACTGCTCCCAGCGTGCCGAAACAGGCGTGATGTCCTTCCACGTAAAGCGAACGCGGATCGGTACTCCATTGAGCACGTCGTCTTCCTCGAAGATGCCGACACCATTCTGAAAACGGCCTTGGACCGGCGCCTCCAGCTGGCCGTGGCCAACGGTTGACGCCCACCAGATTCGCCAAACGCCGGTATCTGGATCGAACAGCCGATAAGAGGAACCTTTGAAGCCGGGGCGTCCCGGAAACTCCGGCGCATCAAATGTGTCGACGTTGCCCAGGCCACCCAGAACTGGTCCAACTCGGCTGAACGACCTGAACTCGACCCACTCGTTGTCGCCCGGAACGGTCATGTTCACGCGCTTGCGGTTGTGCTGGTCCCACGAACCGAAGAAGAAATCGAAGTCGTGCCTGCCGTCAGTGTCCATGGGCGCAGTCTCGAGACCTAACCGGACAAGTCCTGTCAGGAATTACCGGCGAACTTCCCTCGCACCGACAAATTCGGCAAGATGAGCCAGCGCCTCGTCCACTGCGCTGTTCATCCGCGCGGACGCCTTCGCCGATTCCCAGTGGAGCTTGTTGACAATCAGAACGTTGGATTTCCGATCGACCGCCGAGTCCAGCCGACCGACAAGCTGGTCGTCGAACACGACGGGCAAGCTGAAATGACCAAACTTGCGCTCTTCTTTTGGTACGTACATCTCGAGCTTGTATTCGAAGTCAAAGATCTCGCGCGTTCGGTCACGGTCATAGATCAGGGGGTCGAACGGCGACAGAAAGGTTGTTCGCGAGCCTCCGTCTGAGTCGGCCACGGCGAGAGCCTCAGGTGTTATCCAGGTCGAGCGCTTGGTCGTCTGGCGGGGCAGGCTGACCGGAATGAGTCGGCCCTCGTCAACAAAGCGATCGATTGCCTTTGGAAGCGCAGCCTTGGGCACCCAGTATGTGCGCGCCTTGATCTCGCGAAGATCAGCAACGCCGAAACGCTTCATGGCGCGCTCCAACGTGCGCGCCGCGTACTCGTCATCGTCCAACGTGTGCTGCGGAGCATCGGCGGGGATCACGCGCTCGGGGAGATCCCAGAGTCGCTCCTGGCCCACCCTGCCGGCGACGACGACCTCGAGCTTCTTGCCCATGAACTCGAGCATTCGGGTTGTGTTCCTGCCGTGCGTCCAGCCAGTCGATTCCCATCCTTTGACGATCATCGAATCATCGATGTCGCGTGACTGCAACGGGCCACGCTCGTGCAGCTGATCAAGGATCGAGTCATGAAACTTGCTGTTTGTCGCGAGCCACTGTTGTACTCGCGGCCACGTCGAGATCCACGGACCGGCTTCAAAGCGCAACTCAGGCAACCGCTCCACGGGCACATAGAACGCGTTGTGCTCGATCAGCCGGCGGTCCTCATACGTGACTCGGTCCAAGACGGCGCGGTCGTAGTTGCCAATGCGCGACCAGAGCACCAGGTAATGCGTCTTCTCGATCGTCCGCGTCGGGTCGATCTGCAGGGAGCCGAAGTGGCGAACCACGCGAAGGATTGCCGCAGCGTCATCCTTGGCCCGCTCCTCTCTGGCCGCGAGGAGCGACGATGCAATCGCGATGCGGCGCGCGGTGGCGATGGTGAGGGCGAGGCTATCGACCAGGTTCAGTCGCCTCCGAGATCCTGGTCCTCGAGCGGCACATCCCAATGCGCATCGAGGAGCTCGAAACGACGTTGTTCTTCCGCCGCGTGTCGATGGCGATCGGGGAAGAGACGGTGCACTATCTCGTGGTCGCTGTGCGCCTCGATCGCGGCCCAATCGCGATAAATGATCGTGACCATGACGTCCCAGTCCGCCCGACCGTCTCCGTGGAAGCGTGGCGCGTAGAGCTTGACGTCGAGCATGCGGCCTTCGCGGACGCCCTCACGCAGCAACGGCCAGTGATTGCGCTTGAAGAGCTCGAGCCATTCGTCGTGGAAGCCCCATTTGACTCGGTAGAAGTAAGCGACAGTGGCTGGTTTTGGCCGTGACTCCGTTTCCATGGTCAATCCACGCTACACGACTGCGCCAGTCAGCCTGCGCGACTGCGCCAGTCACCCTGCATGGATGGACTTCCGACGGAAGATCAGTCGCCTTCGTAGTGCTTGAAGATGACGGCGCCGTTGTGGCCGCCCAAACCGACGTTGTCGCTGATCGCGTAGCGGATGTTCATCGACTTGGATGAGCCGCTGACGACGTTGAGGTTGATCTCGGGATCAGGGTCTCTGTAGTTGAGCGTGACAGGCGCGCACTGGTTGTAGACCGAAAGCACGGTAAAGACGCCTTCGACTGCGCCCGATGCACCCATGAGGTGGCCCGTCATCGACTTGGTTGCCGAGATCGCCACGTCCGGTGTGTGGTCACCAAAAACGGCCCAGAAGGCCTGCGCTTCGCGCAGGTCGCCGAGCGGCGTCGAGGTCCCGTGGGGGTTGACCAGGTCGATTTCGTCGGCCGGGACGCCGTGTCGATCGAGAGCCTGGATCAACGCGCGGCGGATGCCGTCGCCCTTTTCGACCGGTTGGATCAGGTCCCAGGCGTCGGCCGCAGAACCGTAGCCGACGACCTCGGCGTAGATCTTCGCGCCGCGCGCCTTGGCGTACTCGAGATCCTCCAGCACCATTGCGCCACTACCTTCGCCAAGCACGAAGCCGTTGCGCGTCTTGTCGAACGGCCGCGACACGGTCTCGAGGCCCTCGCCCGGCCGGGGCAAGCCCATGCCACGCATGTTGGTGAAACCGATGTGCACCAGCTCATGCAGCGGGTTCTCAGTCGCGCCGGCGATCGCCGCGATGTAGTCGCCGCGGCGGATCCCTTCGGCCGCCTCGCCGTAGTTGTGGGTACCCGTCGAGCAAGCGGTGACGATGCACATGTTCGAACCACGGATGCCCGTCTCAATCGCAATCTGGCCGCTCGCCGTATCGGGAAGCATGTTGGCGATGAAGAACGGCGACACCGTTCGCGATCCGCTGCTCTCCCACTTGTTGACGTTCTCCATGAGCAAGTAGGGCCCGCCGCCGCCGCTGCCGTAGATGACGCCGATATCGTCGCGGTTGTCGTCGGTGATCTTGAGGCCGCTGTCCTCGAGCGCCTGCTTGGCGCTGGCGACACCCATGACGACGTTCCGGTCCGTCCGGCGGATGGCCTTGAAGTCCATCCATTGCGTCCCGTCGAAATCGTTGATCTCGCCGCTGACCTTGGCCTCGTACGGAGTCGGGTCCCAGCGCGTGATCTCGTGCAGGCCGCTGCGGCCGTTTACGAGGTTGTCCCATGCGGTGTCGACGTCCTGGCCGACGGGGCTAATGATGCCGAGGCCGGTAACGGCGACGCGGCGCGAGAAATCGGGACGGCGTATGCCCATGGTCAGGCGGTTGCTCCTTGCGTGGTTGTAACTGTCAGAAATTCAGGGATGGCGAGGCCATCTGGCGCAGACTGATCGTCGACGGCGACCGCCTGCGCTTCGGGGGCGATGCGCTTGATCAGACCGGTAAGCACCTTGCCGGGGCCGACTTCCACGAAGGAGCCGACTCCCTGCCTGGTCATGTATTCGACCGCCGCGATCCAGTCGACACCTCGCGTCAGATGCTCGACAAGCTCGTCGCGGCACTCTTCGGCGGTGGTGAGCGGTCTGGCTTCTGCGTTGGACAGCAGCGGGGCTGCCGGGTCGTTGAACTCGACATCGGCGAGAACCTTGCGCATTCCTTCGGCCGCGCGCGCCATCAGTGGCGAGTGCGCCGCCACGCTGACGGGCAGGACGATGGCGCGCTTGGCACCCATCGTCTTGGCCGCTTCTGCGGCGTGGTTAACAGCCGCGGTCTCGCCACTGACGACGATCTGGCCGGGGGAGTTGCGGTTGGCGATCGTGAATTCGCCGGCGGTCTTGCCAGCGGTTTCGAGTGCGCCAACCTTGTCGTCGGGCAGGCCGATGATCGCTGCCATCGCCCCGTCAGTGGCTGAGGCTTGCATCTGCCGGCCGCGCTCACGGACGAGGCGCAGGCCGTCTGAAAGCGAGATGACCCCGGCGGCGACCATCGCGCTGTACTGCCCCATCGAGTGGCCCGCATAGAACGCCGGTGTGTTCCCGCCGATGGCTCGTAGTAACGCGACGGAGTGCGCCAGGATCGCTGGCTGTGAGTTGATCGTCTGATCGAGCTGCTCAGCAGGACCCTCGAACATGAGTCTCGAGAGCGGCTCGTCGAGGACGATGTCGGCGGAGTTGAACGTCTCTGCCGCGGCGGCCGATGCAGACGCGAGGGACTTGCCCATTCCGACGTACTGCGAGCCCTGGCCGGGGAAGACGAAAGCGTAGTGGGCCACTGACACGCACCGTATCAGCGGCCGAGGCCTTTCGCGGCTATTTACGTGCAATCATGCACGGATGCAGCGTGACGCGCGCGACGACGAAGATCTCAGTCCCGCCGTCGCGGCCGCGCGCGACCAGATCCAGAATCCCCGGCTCCTGTCCGATCGCATCGCCATGGGTCGCGCGCTCTGGCGCGATCTCGTCGTCGGCTTCGCCGCGGACCTGGCGGAGTTGAACCTTGGCTTCGCCCAGCTGGCGGCGCTGTATGCCGCGGACGGGATCGAGACACTGACCATCGCGGATCTGGCTGAGCGAATCGGGCGATCACCGTCGGCAACGAGCCGTGTCGTTTCGTCCCTGGAGGCACGCGGTTTGCTGCGCCGTCGCGAGGAAGTCGCAGATCGGCGGCAGCGGACGCTCGAGGTGACTCAAGAGGGCAAGAGTATGCTCGCGCGCCTCGACGGCGCGCGAGCCGAGGAGTTCCTGTCGATCGTCCGCCCATTGCCACCGGCGGAACGCGCCCTGGTGGCGATGGGCGTTGCCGCCCTCTCGACACACGCGCTCAGCCGCCGCGGCCGCCTGATCAAATCACCAAGTTAGGACTCCGTCAGGCACGCTCCAGTATCGACGGCTGAGCCCAGATCGATGGCCTTATTTACGTCCTTGGCGACCTCGGTCGGGGACAGGG
>DATBFJ010000094.1:0-9285 GCA_036558545.1 Candidatus Limnocylindrales bacterium | reverse complement strand
GGGTCCTGGGTCTGGGAAGCGACAAGCAAAGGTCCGGCCGCGACGACCACGCCATCGCCGGCGTTGTTGACCAGCGAAGCCGACAGCAACCAGCGAAAGCTGCGGCCAAGGCGTGGCGGAACGGCGACGTCGACAAGACGCCTCAGGAGCGAGGGCACGCGCGCGAGGTTAGCGGACTAGCGCCATCAGGTCCGGCTTGAACACCTACAGTACGGCTAGGCTTTCCCGGACGGGGTCCGCATGATTAGCGCAGTGCTCAAGAGCCATAACAGGTCGGGGGGAGTAATGCCCAACTCACGCGCCTTTGCGCCAGGCTCGGCCCGTTTGGCAGCCGCCGCAATCCTTATCGCGTTACTGCTCTGTGCCGGCCTGCCGTCCGTGGTCGCCGCGGCCAGCTCCAGCAGCTCGCCCGGACCATGGGCGACACTCTATGCCGGTTCATCCGCGACTTACCATCCCCTTCGAGTGCCTGTGCAGGCGCTGCGCACCTCTGCCCGGCTGGACCTCGTTCCCACCTCAACGATCACCGTGACGTACCACGGCTTCGCGGGCCAGGCCAAAGCCAAGGCTGCATTTCAGGCGGCCGTCGATATCTGGCAGTCGATTGTCGTCTCCAGCCAGGTGATCCATGTCGATGCGTACTGGAGCAACCTTGGCTCGGCCAGTGGCATCCTCGGCCAGGCCAGGGCAACCAGCGAACATAACGGCGGAGACGGCTACTGGTATCCAGTTTCGCTCGCCGAGGCGCGCTGCTCGTGCGAGAAGAACGGCTCGAATGCCGAGATCTACGCTCAGTTCAACAAGGCTTTCCCCAATTGGTACAAAGGCACGGACGGCAATGTTCCGATCAACAAGTGGGATCTCGAGACGGTCGTTCTCCACGAGCTCGGCCACGGACTCGGCTTCTACAGCAGCTTCAACGTGAACGAGGGCAGGGGCTATCGACAGGCGTCGCACGTCCTGCGCTTCGACGCGAACGAATGGGACACTGCGACTGGCGGTCACCTGATGACCTCGTTCGCAAACGCCTCCGGCGCCCTCAAAAAGCAGCTCACTGATCGCGGCGTGTTCATTGATGGGGCTCACCTAGAGGCCACGATCGGCAAGCGCGCAAAGCTCTATGCGCCGGCGCCGTGGGAGCCAGGTTCCAGCAACGCACATCTCGACGAGGACCGGTACGCGCCAGGCTCGGTCAACGCGCTCATGACGCCATACCTGTTCAACGGCGAAGCGATCCACGCCCCCGGGCCGATAACTACGGCCATCCTCGAGGATATCGGCTGGACTGTGGCGGGAGAGTCCTGAGCGTTCTGACTGGCTGACCGCCTCCGTCGCTAGCATCGGCGGCGTGGAGGACAAGGGCAACCGCTTCTGGGACGCGTTCTGGGTTGTCGCACCGCTTCTCCTGGGGGGCGCCATGGGCGTCTACTTCGCAGGTCAGTTTCCGTCATCGACGATTGACTGCAATCAGGCGCCCGCCGCGTCATCGACATCGGCGAACTTCGCCCTCGCTGTCGTTCTCGTGGCGCTCCTGGTGGGTCGCGTCGTCTCGCGCTCGGCCATTGGCCCTGTCGCGGCACGCGCTTTCACCATGGCGGCTTTCGGATTGATCGTCACCGCGTGCGGATCCTTCTTCGTCACCACGCGATCGGAGCCATGTCCGTCGGCGGGCGTAGCATCCGGCCATGAAGCCATGGTTCGGGTTCCATATGCCCAATTACACCTACCCTGACGTTCCACCCGACAAGCTGTTCGACCATGTAGTCGAGCAAGCGAAGACCGCCGAACAGCTCGGTTTCTCCCTCGTGACGGTGATGGACCACCTCTTCCAGATCGGCGGTGTCGGGCCAGAGGACAACGCCATGCTCGAGGCGTACACGGTCCTTGGCGCACTCGCCCGTGAAACCTCAAAAGTCAAACTGGGAACGCTCGTTACTGGGGTCACCTACCGCAACCCAGCCTTCCTGGCCAAGACCGTCACGACGCTCGACGTCATCTCCGGCGGGCGTGCCATCCTTGGCCTCGGCGCAGCCTGGAACGAGGACGAGCACCTCGCTTTCGGCTACACCTTTCCGCCAGTCAAGGAACGCATGGATCGGCTCGACGATGCCCTCGCCATCGCGAAGGGCATGTTCAAGGGCGAGCGCTTCAGCTACGAAGGACCGTACTCACGCGTTGACAACATCATCGATTCGCCGCGGCCCATTCAGCCGGACGGACCGAGGATCATGGTCGGCGGCGGAGGCGAGCAGCGCACCCTGCGTATCGCGGCCAAATATGCCGACATGACCCACTGGTTCCCGATGGGCATGGAAGCGCTCAACCACAAGACCGACGTGCTGCGCGGTTATTGCGAGGAGATCGGGCGCGATCCAGCCGAGATCGAACGCACGATGGGCGCCCCGGTCGCCGTAGTAGCTACCGACGCAGAGCGGGATGCCTTTCTCGAGCGAATTCCGCCCGAGCGCCGGTCGGCGTTGACGGCCGGATCGCCCCAAGCATGCGCAGACGCTCTGCAGCCCTATCTCGACGCCGGCTTCAGCGGTTTTACCTTCGGCAACACGGTCTATCGGACGCCCGAATCGATGGCTCTCGTGGGCGAGACGCTCAGGCTGATCGGCGGCTGACGGACGCCGACCCGTCGACTAAGCGGCGGGCAGCGCGTATTTCGCGAAACGCGTCGGATAGAGCCAGCTGGGAAAGGCACGCACCAGATCCGGCGAACCATCGAGGCTGATCTTGCCCGCCTGGACGGCGTCCTCGTAGCGCGCGCGGCCAAGAATGACCTTGGCAAACTCCTGCTCGTCGACTGAGACGACCAGGTCTGAGTCGCGGCCAGGGTCGTAGTAGCACAGCTCCGGGTGCTCGCCGCCCATCACCAGCCAGTACATCTTTGCTTCGTTGGTGAATTCGAAGCGCACAGTCGTCGGTGCCTTGGGCAGCTTATCTGTGCGCAGCAGGTCATAGACCATCGTCATCAGGTATGCCGGGTCGCAATGCTCCTGCTTGAGCTCGACCCAATGCTGTGCCCAGATGCCCAGCTCGTTGAGCACTTTCTCGAGCTCCTGGCCGGCTGGCGTCGGGTGGTACTCCCAACCCCTGCCCCACGGATTCGGCCGTCGCTCGATGACGCCGGCCTCCTCCAGGGTGCGCAGGCGCGCGGCGAGCAGGCTCTGCGAGATCCGGCCGACGCCGCGCTGTATCTCCGTGAAATGGTGCCGATTGAAGAGAACGATCTCGCGCAGGATCAATGGCGTCCAACGCTCGGCGATCACTTCGCTGGCAAGTGAAACAGGGCAGATCTGCGCGTATTCCACGGCCGCAGTATCAACCACCAAAAGCTCTTTACAAGTGCAGATTTTGCACGAACAACTTCACCGTTCGGACTGGAGACGGCCGGCTTCGACCCGCAGTTTTGGCGTTGTTCGCGAGCGCAAGTGGCGGTCGCCACGACAGCATCAGGGAGATTGAAAATGACGTCCTACGCAGAGGTTGCCGCAGGTTCGAGCGACTCCAGAACGACCGCACATCCAATCGCGGCGCTGCGCGCCGCCTTGATCTGGCCGATCGTGAGCCTGCTGGTCACCGGGATGTGGCACTTCACGGTCGAGGCCATCTGGCCAGACCTGCGCACCCTGTTCGTGCCGGCGGTTCTGGGTCCAATCCTCCTGTCGTACGGTGCCTGGGCCGGTTATCGCACCGTCATGGCAGGCGGCGGCTACGTGGCCGCGATCGTCGCAGGCGCAATCCTCGGCCTTCTGCCGCTGATGCTCGACATCGTCGGCTTCGGACTCATCCTGGGTCGAGGTATCGACACGGGTGCGCTGGCTGGGATCTTCGGTTTCTCGATGGTCCTGTTCGGCTCGCTGTTGGGCGCCGGATTTGCGGTCAGTCGCCCTTCAGTTGCTGCATAAGGCCCATCGCGTCCATCTCGAGCCAATGCTCGGCGATCTTGCCGTCAGTGAGCCGAAAGATGTGGATCTCGCCGACCTCGTAACTCTTGCCGCTGGGCGGCAGGCCCATGAACTCGCCCGTCTGGCGCGCGCCCGCCGTCAGGCGGGCAACAACGCGGTCGCCCTCGGCGATCAGATCGTCGATCGTGAACTTGATGTCCGACAAGGCGCTCGACATGCGCTTTGTCGCATCAACGAGCGACTCCTTGGCGTTCTGGCCAGGATTAGTTCGCCACGCGTGAGAGACGAAATCGTCTGTAACGAGTTCCTCGACTGCGTGAGCATCGAGCTTGACAAAGACTCGCTTGACGAACTCGCGCACCGTGTCCTTGTTCGTTTCGGTACTCATTGCCTGATTATCTGGTGATGCGCACCCGGCCAACCATTCTCAAACTGCCGACGAATAGTCTTTCCGCGCAACAGACACGGGACATTCGCGACATGCTCTGGGTGGCCTTCGCCAACGATGAACATGGGGCGTTCACGGAAGAAGACTGGCAGCACTCGATCGGTGGCACACACTTCATCGCGGTGGTCGATGGCCAGATCGTGTGCCATGCGTCTGTCGTGCTTCGGGACATTCACGTCGCTGCAGTTTCGCTGCGAACGGGATACGTCGAGGCGGTTGCGACGACGCCCGCTCATCAGGGCGAGGGCTTTGGAACGGCCGTGATGCGCGACGTTGGCGAACTGATCAGCCGTGACTTCGAGCTGGGAATGCTCGGCACAGGGAGCCAGGGCTTCTACGAGAGGCTCGGGTGGCGGATCTGGCGCGGTCCAAGCTCCGTGCGCACCGCTGCGGGCGTGATGCCAACGCCCAGTGAGGACGGTTACATCATGGCGCTCCGGACGCGAACCTCGCCGGAGCTCGACTTTGAGGCACCGATCAGCTGCGAATGGCGTCCCGGCGACGTCTGGTAGCCCGATTCAGGGGCTCGGTGACGCTCCGCTCGCCTTGGTTGCCTCCCAAGTGCCGTAGACCTGAATCGCCAGAGGTGGGCAAGCCGTCGCGCTCCAGGTTCCGGACATGGTGTTGCCGTTTATCGCCCCCTCGAACTGAACCGGCCTAGTGGGATCGGACAAGAACCCGAATGAGATGTTGTTGCCAACGACCGTCCCTGTTGACGTGCCGCCCTTCACGCACGTCTTGCCGCTCACAGTCGAGACGCCAGTCAATGTCGTGCCGTTAACCGTGAAGGTCACACTAAAGTTGCCAGTCGCCTGCGGCTTGCCGAAATCAGGGCTGTTGATCCATGTCCCGTTCCACGTCCCGGCCACCGTCGTGTCGGCGATTGAGGCTGCCGGAGAAGCCGTCGAAACCGCGCTTGGCGGCGGTAAAAGGACCGACGGCGGCGCTGTTGCAGTTGCCGCGGACACCGTCGCGGGTGGCGCCAAGGGCGTGGACGCAACGATCGTTGCGGGGAGAGTTCCGACAGACGGTGCACCATTGGCAGCGCTTGGCGACGGAGCAGCCGATGTGCAGCCGACCACGAGAAAAACCGCCCCCAGGATTCCAAGCGAACGCGTGACGGCTTTCACTGTGGCTCTGGCGTGGACTCTACTCCTTCGGGTCAACCGGGTAAATGGAACTCCGTCGTTCCGTCCGCTTCGTCGGTGACCTCGATGCCGAGCCCGGTGAGCACGTCACGGATCCGGTCGGCCACCTCGTAGGCGGCCATTGCGCGCGCTTGCGCGCGAAGACGCAGCAGCTCGTCGACGAGCGGCTCGATCAGCTCAGTGCGACGACGCAGGTCGGCGACTTCGCTCTCGAGCGCGAGCACGCGCGCCGCGAGGTTCGTTTCGACACGTTCCTCGGCTTTGGCGGACGGCGCGCTGGCGATTGGTGCGCTCGTTTGCGTTCGCAAGTGTGCCAACGAGAGGTCCGCGCCCGATGGATAGACGGTCTCCGCGCCGCCGCGTCGGAGCGTGACATTGCCGCGTCCATGGACCGCTGCCGTATCCGCGTCAATATCGATAAGCAGCGCCGTATGTTCGTCGATGCCAAGGATCGCGACGTCTCCCGGCATCTCGCGCTCGAGCGTCGCCAGGCGGCGGGCGCCGAGGAAGCAGAAACGCGTGTCGTGGCCGCTGCCGTCGTTGTTGTCCCAGTGCGGGATGACGGCCGCGGCAATGCCGAGGACTGAAAGCACGTCGAGTCCGGGCAGCCAGTACGGATCAGCGCCGCCCTTGTAGATCTCGTACACGGGTACGGTCAGTCGTCCGAAGGTGGCCGCCGCCGCGCTGGCGAGGACCACCGCTCCTCCCCCAACGAGTTTCTCGGCCAGCAGCGTCGGGACCTCCGAGGCCGACCATTGGGCGGCGGCGTATGACGGCGATCCCGGGCCGGAAAAGACAAACGCGGCTTCACGAATAGTGGCGTATGCCTGTTCGCGGGCGAGGATGTCACTGTCAGAGCGGCGCATCGAGGCGAGCGCAACATCGAGGCCCAGGCGCCGGCCGAAGAAGTCGAGCAACTCCATGCTCAGCGAATCGGCGTTCTCCTGGAAGCCGAACGGGGTGTCGATGACGGCGGCCGGGACTGGACTCGTGGGCGAGGCACGGAGTGCCTTGATCACCGTGCGATGCACGCGCGCCATCTGCGCCGCCATCTCGCCTGAGCCAATCAGCACGAGATAGCGAGGCGTAGCTCCCACGGCCGGAGTATCGCCGTGTTCTCTCGAACACGGAAAGTCGCCATGCCTCTTGACATGTCAAGAGCTCGGCGTAATACTGAACTGCATGGTTCAGTATCAGTCGGTCGACCGAACCCTCGCCGCGTTGGCGGATCCAACACGCCGCGAGATCCTCGAGCGACTGAGCCGTGGCCCGCTATCGATCAGCGAGCTCGCAGAGCCACTGGGGATCACCTTGACCGGCGTCAAGAAGCACATCCGGGTTCTCGAGGACGTCGGGCTTGTGCAGACGCGCAAGGTTGGCCGCGTGCGCGAATGCGAGCTCGGACCTGACCGCTTGGAGTATGTCGAGCAGTGGATTACCGACTACCGGCGTGCGGTCGAGCAACGACTCGACCGGATGACAGAGCTGCTCGAGCGAAGAAAGGGAGAACTTTCATGACTACCGATCAACAGCCGCGTACGACCACGCTGACGACGCCAACAGACCGCGAACTTCGTTTCGAGCGCGTGTTCGATGCGCCGCGCGAAGCCGTCTGGCAGGCGTTCACGGATCCGTCGCTCATCTCCCAGTGGTGGGGCGGCGGCACGCGCGTCGAGACGATGGATGTTCGCGTTGGAGGCACGTACAAATTCGTGGCCGATCGACCTGATACGAGTTACGCCTTCGAAGGTCAGTATCTCGAGGTCGACCCGCCCAAGCGCCTGGTGCAGACCTCGCACAATGGCTGGAATGGCATGAACGCGACGGAGACCCTCGAGTTCGAGGATCTCGATGGCCGGACGCGTTTCACCCAGACCTCGCTGTTCGACACGGCTGAGCTCGTCCAATCGGCAATTCAGAACGGAGCTCAGATGGGCGCCAATTTCCAGTTCAGCCAGCTTGACCGGCTGCTGACAAAGATCGAAGGAGGCAAGTAATGGCGACAGAGACAAAGACCAAGACCGCCGGCTGGTCACAGGCTGAGAAATCTGCGGCTCAGGCCCGCGTCAAGGAGCTGAAGGCGGAGGCCAAGCGCGGCGCAGACAGGGAGGCGGCGCTCAGGGACTGCCTCGCGGCCATTGCAGGCATGCCCTCCGGCGACCGGGAGCTGGCCCAGCAGGTTCACGAGATCATCACCAAAAACGCGCCACACCTGCAGGCCAAGACTTGGTACGGCATGCCTGCATACGCCAACGACAGCGGCACCGTCGCGTGGTTCAAGCCGTCGAGCAAGTTCAAGGACCACTACTCGACGCTCGGCTTCGAGAAGGCAAGCAAGCTCGACGAGGGCAACTTCTGGCCGAACGCCTATGCCATCGTCAAGCTGACACCCGCCGATGAGAAGCAGATCGCCGCAATCGTCAAGAAAGCCGCCAGCTGAGACCGTCGCCAGCTGCCTTCGCGTAAGGTGCCTCCTGCGATTTCGCAGGAGGCACCTTCATGACCGGAGAGACTGGCGCGGCCGCGACAAGGATCATCGATGACTACATCGCGCAGCTGCCGGACGACCAGGCACGTGCGCTGACCGATCTGCGCTCCAAGGTGGCTGTGGCAGCGCCCGACGCTGTCGAGGCCGTTTCGTATTCCATGCCCGCATTCAAGTTAGGCAAGCGGGTTCTCGTCTATTACGCCGCGTTCAAGGATCACTTGAGCCTGTTTCCGGCAAGTGGCTCGGTGATGGACAAGCTGGGCGCAGAGCTGCAGTCCTACTTCACCGGCCGCGGCACTCTCCAGTTCACGCCGGATAGGCCTCTCCCAGACGATGTGATCCTCAAGATCGTGGCAATTCGACGAGCCGAGATCGACGCAGCCGGCAGCTAGGCGAGGATCTCGACCGTGTCGCCGTCCTGCACCGCCTGATCGCGGCCAACGCGCTGACCGTCGAAACGCGCGGATGGCCCCCACAGTCGCGCGCCGATGAATGCCTCGGCCAGGTCGTGGTGCACCGCGTCCGCAACGTCCAGCACGGTCGCCGGCGGCGTCAACGCGAGCGGCTCTTCGGCCGTCGATCCGTCCTTGCGCAGATAGATCCGGATGAGGCCTGTCAATCTCCAGATCCGGTCACGCAACGCTTCCATCGACTCGTCGTCCAACACGGAGACCGGCAGGACCTCGATGCCGTCAAAGCGCGCGCGCAGCCTCGCGATGTCCTGTGGCGTTGCTTCGTCGGCACGCGTCGCGGCGATGAACGCAGGCACGTCAATATCGGCGCCGGCCACCTCGGCCATGACCGTCTCGAGATCCGCCGGATCGCCGGTAGCGCGGAGGCAGTAGACGATCGCGTCGGCGGATCTCAAGACGCCGAGCAGCGGACGCCCGCCGCCGCGATCGTCCCCCGCGCCTGAGATGAGGCCCGGTATTTCGACGAGCTGCACGAGCACCCCGCCAATCCGTGTCAGTGCCGGTACGGGCCTCAGCGTGGTGAATGCATAGTCGCCGGTCTTGATCTGGATCTCGGAAAGGGCTTGGAGGAGCGACGACTTGCCCACGTTGGGGGGGCCGACGAGCGCGATCTGAGCCGCGCCTTCACGGCGCACTGCGATCGAATCGCGATGCACCTGTCTCGATCGCACGCGGGTGTCCTCGATCTCGGCGAGCAGCGATTTGCGCAGGTCCGCGTACGGACCGTTCTTGTAGTCGGGCAGCTCGGCGATCAGCGCGCGAACCTCGCGGATTCGCTCGCGACCCTCTTTTCCGACCAATCGACGCTTCGCCA
>DATBFJ010000093.1:0-4005 GCA_036558545.1 Candidatus Limnocylindrales bacterium | reverse complement strand
AGCACTGGGCATCTCCGCAGGGGATGTTGCCGCGGGTTTGCGCGACTTCAAAAACACGGCCGAGCACATGCCCGGCCGAATGAACCTTTACGCCCGTGGCGACGAGCTGGCGATGATCGACTACGCCCACAACGAGGCCGGCCTGGAGGCTCTGCTGCAGACGGCACAAGCGCTTCTCGGCAAGCGCGGCAAGCGACGCGCGACGATGACCGTCGTCATCGGCACTGCCGGGGACCGGCCCGACGATTCGCTGCGGGCCATCGGCAAGCTTGCAGGCCAGCACGGCGACCGTGTCGCAATCAAGGAGTCACTGACGTTCCTGCGTGGTCGAACCCGCGCGGGGATGATCGGTGAGTTGATGGCCGGCGTTCGGTCGAGTGGTAGGTCGGCCGGCGAGGTGACGGTTTACGTAGACGAGCTCGGAGCGCTGAAGGGTGAGCTCGCCGCCGTAGAAGGCAGACCCCACGTCATCGTCGAGATGTGCCACGAACAGCGGACCGCGGTGCGCGGCTTCTTGTTGAGTGCCGGTTTCGAGCAGGTGGAGGATCCGCGCACGCTCACCCGCTTCCGCCCTTAGCGACTACGCCTTGCGGCGGTGGACAACCGCCACGATGCCGATCGGCTCACCGGCAGGATCGTCGCGCCGCGAGTAGTCGTCGCCCAATGCGCTGAGCGCAGCCTTCAGCGCAGCGACGTCGTCTGCTTTGAGCCGGACCCCAAGGCGCAGGGTTGCCGCAACGGCATCAGGCCCAGCTTCGAGAAGCTCTTCTCGGGCGGCATCCATGATCGAGACGGTCGCTCCGGCATTTGGCACGAGGCGCAACCGCCAGGATTTGCCCGTCGCGCGATAGGGCCGTTCGAGCGCTCCCCTCTTGCCGACGCGAACATCATCCGGAGCGAGAAAACCGGTACGCACCAGCTCGCGCACGTGGTGCAACACCGTGCCCGGATCGCGATCCAGGCGCTCCGCGATCTGCTTGTTGGTCATCGGCGTGTCCAACGTCAGGCGCAAGATCCTCCAGCGCAACGGATGACCCAGGGCGCGCATCTCTTCCGGAGTGGCATCGCGTTCCGGATCTTCCCGCGCGGAGTTCTTCTTAACCGTCGCTCAACCTCATCACAATCCCAAGTGATGGACTTTTCTCCATCAGTGGATTAGAGTCCATCACCATTATGAAACGAGACGCGCAGCGGCTGCTGGCAATTGCTGCGACGCTCGCCATGCTCTCCGGCTGTGCGGGGTCGTCGCCTGAGCGCAGCACCGAAGGGTCGGCCGTCCGCGCGTCTTCACCGGCGTCCGCTGTCGCGTCGTCGTTGCGTTCGACATCGCCGGCCACACCCGCTCCATCGGAGAATCTCGTGCAAACATCGGCGCCCGCCAGCTCACTTCCCTCGACTTTCCGGGTTGGCCGTGGCGCGCTGGGAATCGTCGAGACGGCGGGCGCGGTGTGGGTTGCGGTCTACTGGGACGCCGGTCTTGCCCGTATTGACCCGGACTCTCGCGAGGTCCTCGACACGATCAATGTTGGGCTGGGCGCGATCGGAGTCGCGGTTGGTGCTGGCTCGATCTGGGTGACCACGCATGAAACCAACCAGGTCGTCCGTGTCGACCCCGCGACGGCCACGGTCATCACCAGCATCGACGTGCCAGAGCACCCGGAAGGTATCGCGGCGGACGATTCCGCGATCTGGGTTTCGAGCGAGGGCAAAGGTCAGCTCTTGAGAATCGACCCGGCCACGAACAAGGTCACCGCCACAGTTGACGTCGGCAAGGAACCGCGCCATGTAGGCCTTGGCTTTGGCTCCGTGTGGGTCAGCAACTATGGCTCAGGCACGGTAAGTCGTGTCGACCCTGCCACGAACAAGGTCATCGCCACGATCAAAGCCGATGCCGGCACCGAAGGCATCTGCTTCGCGGCGGGCTCAGTTTGGGTGGCAAACGTGGATGGCGGCACGGTCACGCGCATCGATCCCGGCACGAACAAGGTCATAACGACGTTCGACGGAGGATTGTTCAACGAGGGCATGGCTGCCAGGGACGACCGGGTATGGCTGGCCATCACGGGCTTGGGCCAGATCGCTCAGATCGACACCTCCAGTGACTCCGTTGAGGACCCGATCGCGGTCGGCCAGAGTCCCAGACGAATGCTCATCCGAGACCACGAGCTGTGGGTCACCAACACCGATGAAGCGACGGTCACCGTCGTACCACAGGAGTAGTGAAATGCGATCCTCGTTGCCCGTCGCGGTGGCCCTTGTGCTGTTGACGGCCGCGGCGTGTACGTCCAACAGCGCCTCGCCACTGCCGGCGGCGCCAACGCCCAGCGTGTCGTCGACAACGACGCCGACTCACGCTCCCGTAGGGACTCCCACGCAGCCTTCCAGCCCGAGCCAGCCGACAACGCCGACCGCCGTGGCATCGCAATCGCCTTCGACGCCACCAACGTCATCGCCAACGAGTAACGCTGCGGTATCCGAGGTGAACCTCACCGACGGCGATGCGCAAGTCGCCGCGTATCTCGTCGAGCCGCCGTCTCCTGCGCCAGGAGGTGCGGCGGGGATCGTGTGGTTCCACTGGCTGGAGACCGGCGATCCGACGTCCAACAGGACCGAGTTCCTGGACGAAGCCAGCGCGCTGGCAGATCAGGGCGTCGTCTCGATCCTCGTCGACGGGCAATTTCCATGGCACGACAACCCGATATCCATCGAGCACGACATAGCCGCCGTGGAGTCGGATGCAGACATGGTCAAGCAGGCAGTCGCTTTGCTCGAGGCGAATCCCTCGGTGGACAAATCGCGCATCGCGCTCGTTGGGCACGATTTCGGCGCGATGTACTCGTCGGTCGTCTTTGGCGAGGACCCATCGATTTCGGCGCTGGTGATGATGGCGCCGACTGCCCGCTGGGCCGACTGGTTCCTGCCTTACTGGCCACACAGCGACGATCCCGATTCGTACAAGGCATCAATGAAGGCGCTGGATCCGGTTACAGCGCTGAAGAAGGCCAATGGCCGGCCCGTCTTGCTTCAGTTCGCGACTGAGGACCAGTACGTGCCTGCGGATACTGCCAACGAGATCGCCCGAGCCGCCGGCAGCGGCATGGAGCGCACGGACTACGACACCGACCACTCGTTGAGACTGCCCGGCGTATCGGCCGACCGCGACGCGTGGCTGACCCAGGTCCTTAACCTCGGACCGGCAGCGTCGCCAGCCCCCTAACCGAGCGGGCTAGGCAAGCCGACGAAGGCGCCGCCGGCGCCGGTCATCACCGCGCAGGCGGCGAGCCGCCGGCAGCCAGGCCGCTCCGGTGGCGAATTGGATGCATAGCCAGATCAAGACGAGCAGACCTGGCCCGGCAACCGAAGCAGCCGGCACGAGCCAAAGCGGTGACGCACTCAGAATTCCTGCGCCTGCCAGCTGTACGCCGGCATCCGCCGCGCTGACGACCGTCGGGGTCGATCCTGATCCACCACTGCCGCCCGGGGGGATGCCCCCGCCGGCGCCTGGAGCACCGGATGCATCCGGGGCGATGGACGGCGGCCCCGGCGACATCGACGCGTCCGGGTTCGACGCCGCGCTCGGCACCGGTGAGCCAGATGGCGGGGGCAGGTCGGCTGACGCGGACGGCACGGGCGACCCCGGCACAGGCTCCGAGGGCAGAGGCTGAGGTGTGGCGCTGGGCGGGGGCGTTGGCATCGACGAAGGGCTCGCGGTTGCGCTCGGCAACGTAGCCGTCGGTGCTGGGCTGGGGGTGGGGCCGGACGTGAGCGTGGGCGCGGGAGTTGGGCTCGGGGTGGGCGTAGGGCTCGGCGTCGCGCTCGGCCTGGGTGTAGCGCTTGCCCTGGGCGTGGGGCTCGGCGTGGGGCTCGGCCGCGGCGTGGGGCTCGGCCTAGGCGTTGCGCTCGGCTGCACCGTGATCGAGACCTGTGCTGTCGCCGACCAGGCAAACCCGTCCCACGCGCGATAGGTAAAGACATCGCTTCCGACGTAGTCACCTGCCGGCGTGT
>DATBFJ010000092.1:0-10926 GCA_036558545.1 Candidatus Limnocylindrales bacterium | reverse complement strand
CTGGTCGACCGGACACCACTTGCGTTCCAGCTCGGTGTCGAAAGGCGCCGTGTCCATGTGCGGCGACAGGTAGCGCCACCAATACCAGGACGAGTCGACGAACGTGTCCATGGTGTCCGTCTCGCGGCGGCCGGGACCACCGCACTTCGGGCAAGCGGTTTGCTTCCACAGCTCGTGCGTCTCGAGCGGATTGCCCTGCGCCGGCCACGTCTCGATGTCATCGGGCAGCTTGATGGGCAGCTCGTCATACGGCACGGGAACCATGCCGCAGGATGGATCCGCCTCGCAGTAGACGACCGGGATTGGCGCTCCCCAGCCGCGCTGCCTGCTGACCAGCCAGTCGCGCAGGCGGTACGTCACGGCCACATCGCCGTGGCCCTGTTGCTTCAGCTGGAAAACGATCGCGCGACCGCCCTCGGGCGCGGCCATGCCGGAGAAGTCGCCAGAGTTGACGAGCACCTCGTCGTGAGTGTGGGCAACGTATGCGGCCGACGCGATGTCACCGCCCGCTTCATCACGCGGCGCGATGACTTGGCGGATCGGCAGTCCGAACTTCTGGGCAAAGGCGAAGTCCCGTTCGTCGTGCGCCGGCACGGCCATGATCGCGCCGGTGCCGTAGCCCAGCAGCACGTAGTCGGCGATCCAGATCGGAATGCGCTCGTTATTGATCGGGTTGATGGCAAAGCTGCCCAGGGCGACGCCGGTCTTCTCGCGATCGGTCGATAGGCGATCGATCTCCGACTTGCGCCGCGCCTCGAAGCGGTAGCTTTCGACCTCCGCCTTGCGATCAGCTGCCGTCAGCTCGTCGACCAGCGGATGTTCCGGCGCCAGGACCATGAACGTCGCCCCGAACAAAGTGTCCGGCCGTGTCGTGAATACTCGGATGTTCTGTCCACCCTCCGAATCCACGGCGAAATCAATCTCGGCGCCCTCTGACCGACCGATCCAGTTGGTCTGCATGACCTTGATCGGCTCGGGGTACTCCAGCCCCTGGTATGACAGCATCTCGTCGGCGTACGCCGTGGTGCGGAAGAACCACTGCTCCAGGTCGCGTTTGATGACCGGGGTACCGCAACGCCAACAGACTCGATCGGCGCCCAAGACCTGCTCGCGCGCCAGCACGACCTGGTCCTTCGGGCACCAGTCGACGGGCGCCATCTGGCGATAGGCCAGGTTGTTCTCCATGAACTTCAGGAAGAACCACTGGTTCCACCTGTAATAGGACGGGTCGGCGGTGACCAGCTCCTTGTCCCAGTCGAACGTGGCGCCCATCGTCCTGAACTGGCGGCGCATGTTGCAGATGTTCTGGTAGGTCCACTCGCGCGGGTGCGTGCCGTTGCGCACGGCCGCGTTCTCGGCGGGCAGCCCGAATGCGTCGAAGCCGATCGGGAAGAACACGTTCCAGCCGTTCATGCGTCGGTAGCGGCTGATCGCGTCCGTAGGCGTGACGATGTACCAGTGGCCTATGTGCAGGTCGCCGGACGGATATGGGTACATCGTCAGCAGGTAGAACGGCGGCCGTGGATCGTTGTCCAGGTCCGTCTTGTACAGGCCGATGTCTTCCCAGTGCTGCTGCCAGCGTGGCTCGAACTCAGTCGGCGTGTATGCGTCGCGCGCATTGGGGTCGCGAACGTCGGTCTGTAATCGTTGGCGCCGATCAGGCGCCGATTTCTCCGTGGTCATGGCAATGCCCTTTCAGGACTTCGAAGGGAGCGAGGTTCGAAGTGAACGAGGACGGATCTGGACTTGGGTCGCGCGGCGCGCGTTCAGGCGCCGGCGACCCCACTAAGCGCGAGGTCGGAGCTCGAGCGGCCTATCTGATCCGTCATGTACGCCATGAGGCGCACATCTTACTGCCACTCGACAGAGACAACGTCGACAGGTTGCGACAGACCTTTGAGCTCGACCGATCGCGGAGCCGCGGTGCGGTACTTGGTGCCGGCCATCGTTTCGGTGCTGGCAACAATCTCAGAGCCGTTGGCAATCGACGCGATACGCGACGCCTGGTTGACGCCCTTGCCCTGGTAGTTCTGGCCGACCTGCGTAGCGTCGGCGAGGTGAATACCGATACGGACCTGGGGAGCAAACCCGTGGTCGCGCCTGTGCGACGAGAGCGTGCGCTGGATGGCGACGGCGCACGCGAGCGCGTCGTCGGGCGAGTCGAAGCCGATGAAAAACCCGTCTCCGGTGGCGACGACCTCCTGACCGCGATGAGTCGCGAACAGGGCGCGTAGCGTCTCGTCGTGCCATCGCAGCAGGGTGGTCCACGCGTCGTCGCCGAGCAGCTCGGCGAACTGAGTTGAGCCCACGATGTCGGTGAACATGAACGTCTTGACCACGCGGCGCGCTTCGTCGCGCCGCGTGGGCAGCTTCCACGCGAGCACCTCGCCGACTTCTTCGATAAGTATCGCCAGCGTTGGGCAGGCAAGCGCTGCCTCGCGCAGGACCTCCTCATCGACGCTGTCGACGTCGAGGACTTCAACCTTGGCGATGTCGCCCTTGAGCCAGTCGAAGACCGTGGGCGCGATGGATATGCAGTTGCCTGCACCAATGCACACCGGTCGATCGACACTGACGCGCAGGGACATTGCTCAGACCGAGCGGATCGCGAAAGCCGTCGCCTCGGCGCGTGACGAGGTGCCGATGCGCGCGTACAGGGAAGTCAGCATGCCGCTCACTCCGGAATCGTCGAGCTCCAGCTCCTCTCCGATCTCGCGGTTGGTTCGACCCTGCACCAGCAGCCGGAGGAGTTGGCTTTCACGTTCGTCAAATTCCTCGAGCTTCTTGGCCGTCTGCATCTTTGCCGGTGACGGAAGGTCGGCTGAGCCCGTGAGTTCGACAAGCTCCCGTCCGTTCGCAGAACGGAACCAGCGCATGCGGACGTCTTCGTCCATCACGCGGGCCACGCCGAGGGCCAGATACACCTGCAACAGGCCGGTGATGAATTCCTTCTCGTCGTCAGTGCCAAACGCGAGCACCGCGCGCGCGGCGGGCAGCAGGATCTCGAGGTGCGGATCGTCGCGATGCGACTGCTGGAGCCAGCCGAGCGCCTCGCGCGCGTGAGCCAACGCTGTCTCATTGTCACCACGGGCAAGCGCGACCCTTGCCTCCGCCGCATCGGCCTGCGCTACCCAGGGAGGTTGGCCCGGCGCCTGGGCAGCGAGGCGGCGCGCCTCACGACCCGCAGACACGGCCGCATCAAGCAGCGCTTCGTCGTTTTCGGCGGCACCGCTGCGCGACGCCTCGATCGCCAGCAGCGCCAGTGCCTCTGCCTGCGCCGCCGGTCGGCGTTGCCCTGAAGCCATGCGCGCGACCTCGCGCAGCCCAGTGACCATTGCCTGGCCGTCGCCACGCTCGCCGGCGATCAGCGCGCTTGCCGTTGCAACCTGGCGCGCCTTGTGCGGCGTAGGCACGGTCGCGGCCCGATCCGCGGCGCGGTCAAGCCAGCGCTGCGCCTCGTCGATCTCGCCAAGGCTCACGTGCACGTGCGAAAGGCCGATTGCCGACAGAAACTCGAGCGAGCTGTCACCGAGCGATCGAGCGCGCTGGTACGCCTGCTGTCCGCGCTCGATCGCCAGATCCGGGATCTCCTTGGCACGAGCAAATACATGGGCGCCGTAGAGCATCTGGCCCTCGGCGGCTTCTCGGCCGCTGCCCTGCACAAGCGTGGCCATGGCAACCGATAGTTCGCGGATGCCTTCGAAGCGCCGCGCAGGGTTCGTGCCGATGTGAAGCTCCGGCCCCCAGTTGAGGTAGGCCAGACTCACGATCGCGGACATGGCGCCACGCCGGTCACCAGTCCTCTCGAAAAGATTGAGCGCGCTTGTCAGCTGCTGCTCGGCAGTCCTCGCCTTTTCGGAGATGGGCAGCTCGTTCAGGACGTCGCCGAGGGACTCACCGGCGGCGATCCTGGCGACGATTGGCAGATGCTCGCCACGGCGCACCGTTTCGACGAACCAGGCGCGTACGCGGGCGAGGTCGATCGCTCCCAGCTCACGCAACGATTGGGCCAGCTCTTCGTCCGAGCCAAGCTCGGTGGCGACATCGCGGGCGCGTTCGTAGGCCGCCTGCGCACCGTCGAGATCCGCCTCCAGCGCCGTCGGCGTGTAGCCCTCGCCGATCGGCGCCCCGACCAGGTCCTGGCCAAGCTCCAGACACGCCGCGAGCTCCGTCTGCCTGTCACCCTCTGCGGCGGCGCGGTCGCGAATCTTGCGCGCCACATCGGCGGCAGCGTCAAAGCGCTTGTCGTCGCGCAGTGCCGCTGCCCGGCGCAGCTGAACGTCATATTCGGCGACCTTGTCACCAGTCGCCTCGACCAGCGCTGTCAGCTCCGTGATCGCCTCGAGTCGTTCAGAGGTGCGGCCGAGGGCCAGCAGGGCGTCGTCGCGGATGCACAGCAGCTGAACGCGTTGCGCCGGATGCGAAACGATGCCCAGCGCGTCGTCGACGATGCGCAGCGCCTCATCCGGCGCGTTGGCGTTCAGTGCCGCGCGCGCAGCGTCGAGCGAGTAGCGCGCGATCAGGTCGCTGTCGCCCGCGGCCAGGGCGTGGCGAACCACGGTTGGCAGAACTTCGGGACTTGGTTGTCCGTCGGCCGTCAGCATCTCGACGATCGCGGCGTGCAGTGATTGCCGCTGAGACGGTGACAACGCGTCGAGGGCAAATGAGCGCACCTGCTCGTGCGAGAAGGTCAGGTGCTTGTTGCCTTCGGCGCCGGCCTCGGTGATAAGACCGGCAGCGAGCGCGGGCTTGAGTCGCTCGAAGGCCTGCGCCGCATCGCATGCGTTCGCGCCATCCGCGCGCTCGCGCAGGGTGCACAGATCGTCGACGCCGAAGGCGCGGCCCAACACGGCGCCCGTCGCGAGCATCTCGCGAGTCTCGGGTGGAAGCGCCGCGGCCCGACGCTGGATGAGCGTGCGCACCGCCCGGGGGACGAGCCGGTCGGCATTGCGCGCCAGACCCCACGTACCGCCAATCGGCTGCAGTAAGCCAGCCTCACGATACGTTCGGACGAGCTCCTGGATGATGAATGGGACTCCCTCTGCCTGGGCATGGATCGTGCCGGCCGCCTGCGGTGTCGGTTCTCCACCAAGGATGCTGCGGAGCATTGCCGTGGTCTCGGTCTGGCGTAGCCGCTCGACGTGAATGCGGCGCAGGATGCCGAGCCGCTCCATATCTGCAAGGAGGTTGACCATCTCGCTGACTTCGGCCGTCTCCTCTGGCCGAGTCGCCATCATCAGGAACATTGGCGCCGCGGAGTTCGCCCGGACGATGTAGCGCAGCAGGCGGATGCTGTCGCGGTCGGCCCACTGAAGGTCGTCGAACAGCAAGGCCGTTGGTCGCTCGCGGACGATTGCGAGCAGGGCGACTGACGCGATATCAAACGTGCGCAGAAGCCGCTCGTCGGCGGGCAGCGTACTCATCCCGGCGTCTTCTTCGCCACGTAATGCGTTCCGCGCCCGAGTGATCGCATCGGCGGCCGGCGCGGACATATGAGCCAGCAGTGCGTCGTTATCGAAGATGGCCCGTGCAAGGAGGAGCGGTCCGCGAATCTCCTCGTCGGCAACGACTCGAATCGACGCCATCCCGTGCGCCGCGATGATGTCCGCGGAGGCGTTCAGGAGCGTCGTCTTGCCGATGCCCGGTTCGCCCTCGAGACTGATGGCAACGAGCTGCTCGAGCGCATCGTCGACCGCGGACTCGATCGCCTCTAACTCGAGCTGACGCCCGACAAGCGTTCGCGCGATGAGCTTGGATTTGGTGCCGTGTGTGACGGAGGGGGCTAAGGCCATCGCCCTGTCAAAGGAAGAAGTGGGATTTTGGTGGAGCGACGGGGGCTCGAACCCCGGACCTTCTGCATGCCATGCAGATGCTCTCCCAGCTGAGCTATCGCCCCAAAGCGAGGCGCAAGTCTAGCAGGGGCGCCTCTCAAACCGACCTCGCGACACCTAGCATCGTGTGGTGATTGCCCAACCGCTCGGACCGGTCGATTACGTCGTGCGCCGCTCGGCGCGCGCGAGGCATTCGCGCATAACGATCCAGGACGATGCGACCGTCGTCGTGGTTCTGCCAATGCGCGCGCCGGCACGCGAGGCCGCTGATCTCGTCGGGCGGCACGGGGCATGGATTGCCCGTCACGTTGGGCGGATTGAGACGCGGCGGCGCGCGCTTGCACTGCGGCCATCACTCGCTCACGGCCGCGTCTTGACCGTCAACGGCCAGCCGCAGATTATCCGTGCCGTCGCCGCCACTGAACGTGCCGCGCTCGAGCGGCGCTTGAGGCGCGCGGCCAGAACGGTCATCGAGGAACATGTCGTTGCGCGCGCCTCCGAGATGCAAGTAGAGGTCGAGCGCATCACCATCCGCGACCAGCGCACGCGTTGGGGCAGTGCCTCGCGATCCGGAACGCTGTCCTTCTCGTGGCGTCTGATCCTGACACCGCCGGAAGTCCTCGACTACGTCGTCGTTCACGAGCTCGCGCATCTGCGGGTAGCAGGACACGGCAAACGTTTCTGGGCGCTTGTCGCGAGGCATCACCACGGTGCGGCCGCAGCGCGACAGTGGCTGCGCGATCACCACGATGAGATCCGCAACGCCCTCGACTAGTTGACGGAACCCGCGGACGCATAACAATTAGCGACGTGAAGCGCGCGGTGCTGTTCTACGACGGGGGAACGTACGAACTCGACCAGGGTGTTGTCGCCGAATTGCTTGAGCGCGGGGTAATCGTGCTAGACGAGCATTCGGGCTACTACTCCCTGGCTCCCGAACACCTGATCGAAGAAGTCGAGCCGGATGCCAAGGTCCTTGATCGACTCACGGGAAGCGTGGCCAGAGCCCAGGAACTGCCTGATACACGGACAATCCAGGCCGAGTTTCAGGCGCCAAACGGGCTGGGCGGGCGCCGTTAGGCAGCATTCGAAGAATGGGTTGGGATGGTGGAGATGAGGGGACTCGAACCCCTGACCCCTGCGATGCGAACGCAGTGCTCTCCCAGCTGAGCTACATCCCCACGGGAGGGCCAAGTATACCGACGCCCTCGGTGACGGCCGACCATCCGGACTAACTCTCCGCACGCGAGCCTTAAGTCACGAAAGGGCCACCCGACGGCCGTGCTGTCGAGAATTCCACGCTCAGACCCACGGGAATGTCGCTGGATTGACGGCGATTTCGACCTCCGACCGTACTTAGTGCGCCACCCACGGGAATTAGGGCAAGTCGCTACGAGTAAGTCGTTCCCAGATCGACCGGAGGTCGCTGACAAAAGCCGCGTACTCGCGTTCGCGAGCGCCAGCATCAGGCGCGCGCAGGATCGAGGATGGATGGACCGTTGCCGTGATCGTCGGCCCCAAGTCTGAAGAAAAGAACTCGCCACGCTGCTTGGTTACGCGGAACGAATCGCCCAGCAGACCCTGCGCGGCCGTGGCACCCATGCACACGACGATGCGCGGCTTGACCCGCGCGATTTCAGCCTCGAGCCACGGCTTGCACGCACTCACCTCGTACTGATTTGGCTTGTCGTGCAGCCGCCGCTTGCCGGGCTTGTGACCCGCGTGCTTCCACTTGAAGTGCTTGACGATGTTCGTCACGTAGACGGTCGATCGGTCGATGCCAGCGTCCGACAACGCTCGATCCAACAGCTGGCCGGCCGGTCCAACAAACGGTTGGCCCTCGACATCTTCTCGGTCGCCGGGCTGCTCGCCGACGAGCATCACCTGCGCGGTAATAGGCCCTTCACCAAAGACCGCCTGCGTGGCGAAGGCGTACAGGCCGCATCCCTGGCAGTGTTGGACAGCTTCGCGGAGAATGGGCAGCGACTCGTCCTGCGGAAGGAAGTCGCGCGCTGAGCCTGTGCCGTGTGGTTCCTCGCGCTCATCCATATCGGTTGGTGACCTTCGGCCCTATTTGCTCGAAGGTGCGCCTGACAGTCTTGCCGTGGAGGTGACACATGCGTCCCATTAGGGCTCTTTTCATTGGATTCGTCGCGGCGATCGCTGGTTTCGTCGCCGCCTACGCGTTCGTCTTTCGACCGCGCATCAAGTCGTGGGGAGTCGATCCGGTCGAGTCGGAGTCAGCACTCGCCGGCGATGAGTTGATCCCAGATCCGATGGCGACCGAGACGCGTGGCGTGACGATCGACGCGCCCGTGTCTCAAGTTTGGCCGTGGCTCGTCCAGATGGGCTTTGGCCGTGCCGGCTGGTACAGCTTCGACTCGATGGATCGTCGCTACAAGAGCGCTGACTCGATCCTGCCGGAGTTCCAGAAGCTGGAGCCGGGCGAGATCCTGCCGATTTATCAGGGCGGTGGCTTCGAGGTTCGCACGGTCGATCCCCAGAAAGCACTCGTGCTCTTTACGAACACTTCGACCATGGAAAAGCAGGCGGAAGAGGCGGGGCTCGTCACGGAGGAGCAGCTCGAGGAGGCAAAGAGCAAGCGCGGTCAGTTCGGTCGCGGTTCATATCCTGACTTCAGTGCCTCGTGGGCCTTCATCCTGCATCCGACAGAGGACGGTCAGACGCGCCTCATCGAGCGTTTCCGGGTCAAGACCCAGAACGACATGCCGGCCAACGCCGTGATGCAGGAGCTGATGAGCACTGGCATCGTGCTCATGGCGCGCAAGCAGATGCTGGGCATCAAGGAGCGCGCCGAGCGCCCGCAGGCCACCGACCTTTCCGATCTGCCCGTCGAAGAGCCGAGCGGTTCACACGACCCCCAGATCGACATCCCAGCCCTGGGCAACGACACCCAGGCGGAGCCGTCACCCGTTCACTGAACCGGGCCGGCCTCACTGGTCCAGAACTGAAGAAGGCGCACCGGGTCTGAGCCGGTCGCGCTCGAGTAGATGGTCAGGCGCTCGTCGGTCCAGAAAATGGTCGGCGAGCCCTGAACGTCGGCACACAAGCGCCTGCCGGCGGGTTGACCCTCGACCTGGTAGGCGCTTTCTGCTGGCCAGGTGGTATGGACCTCACAGGAGCCGGTGTCGGGGTCGATTTCCTGCGCCATGAACACTCGTTGATACGCCGCATCCATCGAGGTGGCGTCTGCGTACTGGTTATAGACCACAACGATCCCATCGCTTGACGCGCACCTGGCACTGAACAGGATCGATAGGTCGCTGCTTTCCCCTGGTGCGCAGCTGGCTCGCAGCGTCTCGGGCACGTGTGCCAGGAAAGCCTCATAACCAGTCGGCGGACTGCCGGCGAAGCTGGGCGGGACCTGGCTGGCGATCGTCGTCGGAGGCGCGGAGGAGGGCACCGAGCTTGAGCCTGGGCTGCCCGCGACAGTCGGTGCTGCCCGCGACGCGACTGGGGTGGCTGGTGGCGGTGTGAATGCACCGTCGCCTGGTCGCATGAGTGTGAGGGTGAGCAAGACCAGGACAACGATGACGACGACGATGCCGCCGATTAGCAGTCCCCGGGGCAACCCGGAGCCGGAGTCAACGGCCTGCGGAGGGATGTAGTTGCTCGGCTTGGGGCTGCTCGGGGTGCTCGGCGGCGGAGTTGGAGGTCGTGGTGCGCCGCGCGGATTCTGTGGGTCGAAGGACACGATCACGATCGTAGTCGAGGCTTGCTGCTCGGTCTGAGCCTATTGACGATTAGAACATCTGTTCTATCATTCGTCGATGTCCGCGGAACCCGCTCTCAGCAGTGCCCTTGCCAGGCTCGAGTCGCGCTGGGGCAATGCCGCGGTCAAGGTCGGCTTCGGAAATGCCGCGGCCCAAGAACCGGCACAGGCGCCAATTGAAGAAGAAGGCAACGACGAGATCGTGCCAACCGGATTTGCCCGCTTGGATGCGCTGCTCGGCACCGGCGGCTTGCCGCGCGGTGTGAGTGCCTCGTTCAGGGGCGCCAGGTCGAGTGGCAAGACCGCGCTCGCGCTGCACTGCCTTGCCCAGGCACAGGCACGCGGCTCGATCGTCGCCTTTCTCGACCTGTGCCGGGTCTTCGATCCACTGGAGGCCCAGGCTCGTGGCGTTGACCTGCGCTGGCTGCTCGTCTGCCGGCCGCAGGACATCGACGAGGGTTGGGCGCTTGGCGCGGCGCTCGTCTCCGGCCACCAGGTCGACCTGCTCGTGGTCGACCTGCCGGAGGGCCTGCGATCGAGCCATGAATCTGCCTTGCGCCGTTTGGCCGCTCATGCCCGGCGGTCGAACGTGCGCATGATCGTGCTCGAGCCGGTGAACCTGGTCGCGTCCGTCCACGGTGCGTTGGCAGAGTCGGTCAGCCTCCGGCTGGAGCTCGAGCAGCGCGCCTGGCTGCGTGCCGGACGTGATGTCGTCGGCCGCCAGGTGCAGGTCAACGTGGCCAAGAACCGTTTCGGCCTGCCCGGCCGAGCGACGGACATCGAGATCCGCTATCTGACGGATGGCGAGCACGGAAGCGCGCTCGATCGTTACGCCACGGCCGATCAACCGCTTGCTGCCGATTTGACCAGCATCGAACTGAGAACCGCCATCGCCTGACCATCTCAACATCGGTCGCCTGAGGCGGCCCCAGAAAGCAATGCGGAGCGTGTCCCTCCTGCTATGCGACTTCTTTACCTGGATTGGCCTCATCTTCCCCATCGGATCGAGGCGGCGCGAGCATCCGCGCCGCTGCCGGACCTGGTGGTCATCGGCGGACAGCCGTGGGAACCCGCGTTGGTGCTCGACGCGAATACAGCGGCGGTCCGGCTCGGCGTGCGTCGCGACCAGCCGCTGGGAACCGCCCACCGACTCGCACCGGAAGCCCATTTCATGGCTGCCGACCGGGAGCACTACGCGCGCACGATGGAGCGCGCGCTCGATGCGCTGGCACATTTCACGCCAGGCGTCGAAGCGGACTCCGACCCTGACGCGCACACCTTCGGCCAGGTTTTGCTGGGCATCGAAGGACTCCACAGGTTGTGGGGCAATGACGAGCGGCTGGTCGGACGAGTGCTCGGCGT
>DATBFJ010000091.1:0-35319 GCA_036558545.1 Candidatus Limnocylindrales bacterium | reverse complement strand
GGCGCCGGGTTTCGCTCTGCTCCTGGGCGAGCTGCACCAGACCAACATTCACATTGTGCTTGCGGCAGCGGTCGTTCTCGCGCTGACTCGTTCGTCGGCGTGGTGGGCATTGCCGGTACTGACCAAGGTCACGCCCGGTGTGGGTCTTCTATGGCATCTGGTCCGGCGTGAGTGGCGACAGCTGGCTCTCGCGCTCGTCGTCACCGGCGCGATCGTCGCGGTTTCGATGGCCTTTTCGGCCGGGATGTGGCTCGACTGGTCGCATTTCCTGTTGGCCAACGTCGGGGTTTCGGCGGGCGGCCCGAGTATTGCGGCACCGCTCTTGCCAAGAGTCGCCTGCGCAGCGCTGGTGGTGATCTACGCGTCGCGCTCGGGGCGCAAATGGCTGCTTCCGCTGGCGGTTCTGATGGCCATGCCGGTCATCTGGATCTCTGGAATACCGGTCTTCGTTATCGCCAGTGTGAGATTGCTGTCCCTCGAGCTGGGCGCCAGGCGAACCTGTTTCGACGCGAAACCAGTGCGCAAAAGGCTCACCTTCCAGCTAACGGCCTAGAGTGGCGTCGCACGGGGCAAGACCATCGCGTCACACAAGCGAGACTTCTTGACCCATGCATAAGGCCGGTCGAAATGATCTCCTGCCTATAATTCGAAGTACTCGCGCGCGTGCGCACCGGTCACCGGAGGCCATCCCTCTTTGAATAGTCGCTTTCTCCGCAACGGCATCGTCACCCTGGTTCTCGTCGTGGGAACCGCGGCGCTGCTCTACATGTTCATCTTCCCCGACAAGAATGACCAACCGATTCCATACAGCGGACCGGATTCGTTCCTTTCCGCGGTCTCAGCGGGCCAGGTCAAACAGGTAACCCAGCGTGGACAGTCGCTTGAGATCGAGATGAACGCGATTGATCCCTCGACTGGCAAGAACCAGATTCAGACCTCACTCGTCCCGAGTGAGCTCGCCACGAATGTGCAGACGGACATCAACGCGGCTTGCGCGGCCGCACCGGCAACATGCACCCAGTCACCGACGCTCGTCGGTGCGACACCTTCGGACAGCGGCCAGTGGCTGAGCGTCCTCGTCACGGCCCTCTTGCCGATGCTGCTCATCGGCGCGCTGCTGTTCTTCATGTTCCGTCAGGCGCAGGGCACCAACAACCAGGCGTTGAGCTTCGGCAAGAGCCGTGCGCGCATGTTCCTGGGCAATAAGACGGTTGTCACTTTCCAGGACGTCGCGGGCGTCGATGAGGCAAAGACAGAGCTCCAGGAAGTAGTCGAGTTCCTGAAGTACCCGGAGAAGTTCAACCAGCTTGGGGCGCGCATCCCTCGCGGTGTCCTTCTCGTTGGACCACCAGGCACAGGCAAGACGCTTCTGGCACGTGCCGTTGCCGGTGAGGCCGGTGTGCCTTTCTTCAGCATTTCTGGCTCGGAGTTTGTCGAGATGTTCGTGGGCGTCGGCGCAAGCCGCGTGCGCGACCTGTTCGATCAGGCCAAGCGCAACTCCCCGTGCATCGTCTTCGTCGACGAGATCGACGCTGTCGGCCGTCAGCGTGGCGCCGGTTTGGGCGGATCACATGATGAGCGTGAACAGACGCTCAACCAGATCCTCGTCGAGATGGACGGCTTCGACACGAATACGAACGTGATCGTGGTCGCAGCCACGAACCGCCCGGACGTGCTCGATCCGGCGCTGCTACGCCCGGGTCGCTTCGACCGCCAGGTCATCCTCGACCGCCCGGACATGAAGGGCCGCCTCGAGATCCTCAAGGTCCACATCAAGGGCAAGCCGCTCGATAAGAACGTCGATCTCGGCTTCATCTCGCGCCAGTCGCCTGGCTTCAGCGGCGCCGATCTAGCCAACCTCGTCAACGAGGCGGCCATTCTGGCCGCGCGGCGAAACAAGAAGGTCATCGGCACGCCCGAGTTCAGCGAGGCGCTCGAGCGCGTGGTCGCGGGCCCGGAGCGCAAGAGCCGCGTGATCAGCGATGCCGAGAAGGCGATCATCGCCTATCACGAGGGCGGGCACGCCGTCGTGCAGCGGATCCTGCCGAAGGCAGATCCGGTCGCCAAGGTCAGCATCATCAGCCGCGGCATGGCCCTCGGCTACACCATGGGCCTCCCAACGGAGGACCGCTATCTCCAGTCCAAGACGGAGTTCGAGGACAAGATCGCGGCAATGCTCGGCGGCAATGCCTCGGAGAAGCTGATCTTCGGAGACACCACCACCGGGGCATCGAATGACATCGAGAAGGCCACCAACCTCGCCCGCCGAATGGTCACCGAGTTCGGCATGAGCGAGCGCCTCGGCCCTCTTTCGTTCGGGAAGCGCGATGAGCTCGTGTTCCTCGGCCGTGAGATCGGCGAGCAGCGCAACTATTCGGACGATGTCGCCAAGCAGATCGACGAGGAAGTGCGAGCGATCATCGATCGCGGCTACTCACGTGCGATGGACGTTCTGACCCAGTACAAGGACCGCCTGGTCCAGTTGGCCGAGCGTCTTGTCGCCGAGGAGACGATCGAGCAGGACGACTTCGAGGCGATGTTCTCCGACATCCCCGATCCGCGGACCAATACCCACGTCACCCCCGTTCCGCTCGACGGGCCAATCGTCCGGCGAGCCCCAGAGGAGCCCGCGGCAGGTCCAGCGACGGCGCCCAAGCCCTCACCGCAGCCGGCATAGCTGGCTGTCAGCCTGCACGGCTGGCTGCGGCGACAATCGAACAGAGATTTTTGAGATGGCAACCTCCGGGTTGCCATCTCGTTTGTGCCCGACAGGACGAGATGAGGACGACTTGAGCGACAGCTTTGCAGACCTGGACGCGTTCGTTGACCGCACGGCAGATGATCGTCTGGCTGACTACCTCGAGCTCTTGCGCATTCCGAGCATCGGCACGCTGTCCGAGAATGACAACGACACGCGCGCGACGGCCCAATTCGTCGCCGACCGCTTTGCGGCGATGGGTTTCGAGCACGTGGAGGTGGCGCCGACGGGCGGCCACCCGATGGTCTACGCGGATTGGTTGCATGCAGAAGGCGCGCCAACGGTCATCGTCTACGCCCATTACGACGTGCAACCTGTCGATCCACTCGATCTGTGGCTGCGGCCGCCATTCGACCCGGTGGTCGAAGGCGGCCGCGTCTATGCGCGGGGCGCCGGCGACGACAAGTCGCACGTCCATCTTCACCTGTGGGCCGCACGTGCCTGGCTCGAGACGCGCGGCAAGCTGCCGATCAACATCAGGATCGTCATGGAGGGCGAGGAGGAGTCGGGCTCGGATCACTTCGAGCCATGGCTGGTCGCCAATCGCGACCGGCTGAATGCGGATCTGGTCGTCATAAGCGACACCGGCTTCTACGAGGGCAATCATCCGGCGATCACGGTCGGGCTGCGCGGCCTGGTCTATACCCAGATCGATGTCACCGGCTCACAGGTCGACCTCCATTCAGGGTCCTTCGGCGGAAACGTTCAGAACCCAGCCAACGCGCTTGCGTCGATAGTTGCGCGGCTGAAGAACGAAGACGGTTCAGTTGCCATACCCGGCTTCTACGACGAAGTGCGCCCCATTACGCCGCGCAACCACGAGGAATACAGACGGCTGCCGTTTGACGAGGCTCAGTACATCGCCGACTACGGGCTGCATTCTGTCTGGGGTGAGCCGGACCTGTCGGTCATGGAACGCAAAGGCGCCCGTCCCACGCTCGACGTCAACGGCATCTGGGGCGGTTTCCAGGGCGAGGGTTCGAAGACCATCATCCCGGCTCACGCGCATGCCAAGGTCTCCTGCCGCCTTGTTGCCGACATGGATCCCGAGACGACCTTCCAGCGCTTGCGCGAGTTTGTCATCTCCGTCGCGCCGAAAGGCGTCGACGTGGAGGTGACAAAGCTCAACGAGGGCGATTGGGTCGCGACGCCGATCGATCATCCCGCGACGCGCGCCGCGGCCGCCTGTCTCAACGAGGTCTTCGGCGAAGATCCACTGTACGTGCACGAAGGTGGCTCGATTCCTGCCGGCGCCAGCTTCAGCAAGGTCCTAGACCTGCCTGTCGTTCTGCTCGGGTTCACCCAACCCGACGATCAGGCGCACGCGCCGAACGAGAGCATGCGCCTCGATAACCTCGAAGGAGGCCTGCGGACGATCATCCGCTACTGGCAGCGTCTGTCGGAGACCCGGCTGAAGGGCTGACCTGAGCCTTGCCCGTGCCATTCGATCGGGCAGATCGCGGCGAGAAGAACGCCAAGTCTGAAGCCCGAGGTACCTCCGCACATCCGTCGCAAAAAGGCCGTGGCACTGCGCTGCACGGCTGTTCCCAAAGTTCTCACGCCTGAGGTTCATACGCCTGCACACAACAAACAGGAAGCGGGCCGATATGAAGGGAAGTGAGGCAATCACATGCAATCAGTCGAATCTCGACCTCAGCTCATCGGCAACCAAAGGCTGACCCGTGCAATGGCCGCGTTTGGGACCGTCGTGGCGATCGTGCTCATCGTTGGCGCGCTGGTCTATGGCGCGATCCTGGGCATCGGAGTCCTGACGCCGCTCCTGGCTCCCAAGGCTGCGATCGATCCATTCGCGGCGCCCTCGCTTGTCCAGTTCCGTATCGACGAGCACGCCGAGGCCGCGCAGGGTTGGACGGGAGACCCGTTCGCCGCCCCGTCTCTTGTCCGATTCCGCATCGACGAACACGCCGACAGTGCCCAGCAGTGGCACGGCGATCCGTTCGGCGCACCCAACCTGGTCGAGTTCCGCCAGAGCGAGCACGCGGAAGCCCGCTGAGTCGCGCCTCGACCATCCCCGGGCCGGCCCCGATCGCGGGGTCGGCCCTTCGCGCTGTCTGGCGGGCAGGTGGGAACCTCTAGTCCGGGGTGGTCTAGGAGGTTCGGCCGGTGCCAAGCGTCAGCAGGGAAGGATTACCCTCGGCGCGTGTCAAGCCAATGGGACTCCCTAGACCAAACTACTCCGGCCGCAACCAGTCCAGGTAGTGGACCTCCGGCGCCGCCCGCGTCCCTTGCGCCACTCTCAGCTGACGAAGTCACCGCGCGGCAGGGCAGCGTCAAGGGAGCTCACGGACCAGCCGATTGGCAGGCGGGCTCAGACTCCAGCCCGCTCCACCCGCGCAGCGCAGTCGAAGTGCTGACCGATATGTCGACCAAGGTGAACGCGGGCGAAGTCACCGAGTACCAGCCCATGCCACTTGGATTTACGCCGCTCGATCGCACACTCGGCGGAGGTATACGAGCTGGCGAGCTGTTGCTGATTGGTGGAGCGCAGGGAGCCGGCAAGACGACGATGTCGCTCCAGATTGGCCGCAACATAGCCCAGAGCGGCCAGGCAAACGTGCTCTATATCTGCTTCGAGCACGACGAGGAGTACCTGCTCAACCGCATGATGTCCATGGAGTCTGCGCTGGCCGGCACGATGCCACCGACACAGAACACAGCGGTCAAAATCCAGGACGTCCGCCGCGAGGTCCTGGGGACGTGGATGGCCAACGGCGGCGAGGGCGGCTCGGATCTGCGCGCGAACCCGCGTCTTCGGCCAGCCGTCGAGCGCATCAACCGCTATGGCCAGGGGCTCTTTCTGCTGCGCGGGTCGCACACCTACACCACGCCTCAGAACCTCCGCGCGCTCGTCGAGAGCTACAGGCGGAGTGCGCCTACGCGGCCGCTGGTCGTCTTCGTCGACTACCTGCAGCGCGTGCCGATCTTCCCTGACCCAGCGACCGAGGCTGAAAAGGTCACCAACGTCGTTGCGGCGCTCAAGGACCTGGCGCTCTCGCTGGGGGTCGCGGTCGTATGCATCGTGGCCGCCGACAAGGAAGGTCTGAAGGCTGCTCGCCTGCGCAACCACCATCTGCGTGGTTCCTCGGCGCTCAACTACGAAGCCGACGTGATCCTGATCCTGAACGAGAAGTACCAGATCGTGGCCAAGGTGAACATCGAGTTCAATCCATACCAGGCGCAACGCTTCCGCGACTGGACGATCCTGACCGTGGAGAAGAACCGGTCGGGCAAGGACGCTGTCGACCTGGAGTTCGAGAAGCATTTTGAATACTCGTGCTTCGACCCGAACGGCCGCCAGGTCCAGGAGAAGCTCATCGAGGAGCGGCTCTACAACGACTGACGGCGCACGCCGAATAGACTTCTCGGCGTGACTGAAGAGACGAACAAACTGCCCGATGTCGTCTTCCTCGATGTCGGCGACACGCTCATTCGCGCACACCCTTCGTGGGCAGGCGTCTATCGCCAGGGACTCCTCGAAGCTGGTATCGACCTGACCGAGAAGGATCTCGAGCGCGCCCTGCTCGTCGAGACGCAGCAGGGCGCGTGGTGGAACATCGAGGACCCTTTCGAGCCCACCGAAGAGAATTCCTGGCAGCGCATCATGGCCTTCGACGCTGCCGTCCTGCGTCGCGCGGGGCACGAGGATCTGCCGGACTCGGTGTTTCGCAGGATCGAGGACGCCTTCGCCCGACGCTCCGCCTGGTACGTCTTTCCGGACGTGATGCCGGCGCTGGACTCGTTGCGGGCCAGTGCGATCAGGCTGTGCGTGATCAGTAACTTCGTGTGGGGCGGGCCCGAGCTGCTCCACGACCTTGAACTTGCGGCTCATTTCGAGCAGCTCGTCGTCAGTGCGCGGGTCGGTTTCCAGAAGCCCAACCCGGGCATCTTCAAGGTCGCCCTTGAGCGTATGCACGTGGATCCTGCGCGTGCGTGGCATATCGGCGACTCGTATCGGGCTGACGTCCTGGGGGCGCGCCGGGTCGGCATCAACGGCGTGCTGATGGATCGCTCCGGGGACGACCCGGCGCGTGTTCGCGAGAAGCTCGAAGACAGTGATCTGAACGTCATCACGGATCTGTTCGAGCTGCTCGATCTGCTCGAGATCGAGCGACCGGCTCTTTCACCCGCCTGATCGCTGGCTGAATCCTGGCGACTTTTCGTCGCCGCAACCCTTCCGCTCGAAGCGGCGACGGTCATCGATCAGGCGATCGAGCCGCTGCGCGCCGAATTCCCGCAGACGCGGTGGATGACGCGTGACCTGCTGCATCTGACGCTGGTCTTCCTGGGCGCAACGGACGCTGGTCGTCTGCCGCAGATCGAATCGGCGCTCGCCACGGTCGCCACTCGCCACGCGCCATACACCGCGCGTACCGGAGAGGCCGGAGCCCGCATCGACGATCGCCCAAACGCGCGTCGTGGCGGAGTGGCCTGGTTGCGCCTGGCCGATGGCGGCCACGAGACCTCTCGGCTGGCGCTCGACGTGGATGCGGTTCTCGGCGGCTCCGAATACGACGCGATCCATTCACCACGTCCTCACGTCACCGTCGCCCGAAATGTCCACCACGCTGAGTTCGAGGCGCTCCGCGAAGTCGGCCGAACGCTCCACGTCGAGTGGCTCAGCTCCAGGATCGCGCTTTTTCGCAGCTACACGAGCCCAACGGGCTCGCGCTACGAAGCAATCAGTATTCATCAACTGACCGCCTAGGCGCGACTGTCGCGGTTGACCGCGACAGTCGCGCGTGCCAGACTCGCGAGCAATTCGAATAGGGCTTTGATCGGGACGAGTAGTCCACGCCTTTCCGGCACAGAGACTCGGCGGTTGGTGCGAGCCGAGACGGACGCGCGGTGCGAATGGACCCCGGGAGCCCCGGACCGAGAACGTGATCGCGCCGGAGGGGGAGCGACCACGGTTTAGGCTCCGGCGCTGAGCACCAGCGTTATCAGGTGCAGGTGGAGCGCGACGGTTTCAATGCCGTCGAAAACGGGTGGTACCGCGGAAGGACCGGCCTTTCGTCCCGGCAGGACGAAGGCCGGTTACGTGTTTGTTGGCCCCGGAACGAGGCCAGAAGAAACGGAGAGACCAGCGTGAGCCACCACGAGCGCACAAAGTTCATCCTCGACGAGGACAGGATCCCGCGCGCCTTCTACAACATCGCAGCGGACATGACCGAGCCGCCTCCTCCGCCGCTCAATCCCGGCACAGGCCAGCCCATCGGCCCCGGTGATCTCGCGCCTTTGTTCCCCATGGAGCTGATCAAGCAAGTCGTCAGCAAGGACCGCGACATCGAGATTCCAGACCCGGTTCGCGAGGCTTACCGGCTCTATCGGCCGTCGCCGCTCTATCGCGCGCACCGGCTGGAACAGGCCCTGGATACTCCCGCGCACATCTACTACAAGTACGAAGGCGTCAGTCCCGCGGGCAGTCACAAGGCGAACACTGCGCTCGCCCAGGCGTTCTACGCAAAACAGGAAGGCGTCGGTCGGTTCGCAACGGAAACCGGAGCTGGCCAGTGGGGCAGCGCGCTCGCGTTTGCGTGCTCTGTGTTCGGGATCGACCTCAAGGTCTACATGGTCCGCGCGTCATACGACCAGAAGCCTTACCGACGCATCCTCATGGAGACCTATGGCGCGCAGGTCGTCGCCAGTCCAAGCCCGGATACGCAGTACGGCCAGAAGTTGCTGGCGCAGGATCCAACCAATAGCGGTTCGCTCGGCATCTCCATCAGCGAGGCGATAGAAGACACCGTCACCCATCCCGGGACGAAATACTCGCTCGGCTCAGTCTTCGACTTCGTACTGCTCCATCAGACGGTCATCGGACAGGAGGCAATCGAGCAGATGGGCCTCGCCGGCGAGGAGCCGGACGTTGTCATCGGCTGCGTCGGGGGCGGCTCTAATTTCGCGGGAATGGCGTTTCCGTGGATCGGTCGCCAGCTGCGTGGTGAAGGCAGTTACCGCGTCGTCGCGGTCGAGCCGAAGGCTGCACCGTCGATAACGCGCGGCAAATACGACTACGACTTTGGCGACACGGGCGAAATGGCACCGCTGGTGAAGATGCACACGCTCGGCCACACCTTCGTACCGGCACCCATCCATGCTGGTGGTCTGCGGTACCACGGCATGGCGCCGCTGGTGTCGAAGCTGGTCGATGACGGCTTCGTCAAGGCGATTGCCGTGGGCCAGGTCGCGACGTTCGACGCGGGAGTTCAGTTCGCTCGATCGGAAGGCATCATCCCCGCGCCGGAGTCGAACCACGCCGTGCGCGCGGCAATCGACGAAGCGCTGGAGGCCAAGGAGGAGGGCAAGTCGCGGGTAATCCTGTTCAACCTGTCTGGACACGGCCATTTCGACCTGGCGGCATACGAGGCGTACCTCGCCGGGAAGCTCGAGGATTACGAGTACGAGCCTCAGCCGAGTGGAGAAGGGGAGCTCGCAACGGCCGCCGCCTGAAGTCGTGAACGGTCAAGTGCCGGCCGCCTGCCCGAGCGGCCGGCACACCGCCCGAAGGTGGCCTCATCACTGTATTACTACGATCAGCGTCTCGTCCAAACGGATTAGACGATTCCCTCGCGTTGAGCGAGTGCCACCGCCTCGAGGCGCGAGTTGACGTTGAGTTTGTTGATGATCTTCTGGACGTGCGTCCGGAGGGTGTTGCGGGCGATGCCGAGCTCCGCGCAGATCTCACTCGACGTACGCCCACGACACAGCTGCATGAGCACTTCCAGCTCGCGGGCCGTCAGGGCCGCAAAGGCACGATGTCTTGAGACAGACCGCCGGCCTCTCCCGATAGAACGCGGCTCGGGAGCTGCACGGGCCTGCTGGGCCGTGCCATCATGAGTTGCACGAAGCACGGCGACCAGGTCGTCGATTGACTCGTCCCTGCCCACGATCGCGTCTGCGCCGGCCCGCTTCAGACGTGCAATTGCAGAGCGATCGACCACGGCGCTCAACGCAACCACCTTCAGGTCCGGCCGACGCCGTTTGAGCGCGCGCGTTACATCTGCTCCTGTGCCGTCAGGCAGTAGGTAACGCGTCAGTGCGAGGTTGAAGTCGGCGTCGACGCCGTCGTTGACCTGCGCGACGCTGCGCGCCGTGCTGACCACGGCAATATCCGGCTCCGCACTGATTGACGCTGCCAGGGCTTCGGCCACCGCTCTGTGGCCATCGATCAACAGGAGCCGTATCTGCGGCGGTCTTCCTGGGTCAGTCACCTATGCACATTTCGTGCGTAAGCATCTCCAACTCTGGACCGGAGTTTGAGCATAGCATTCGAGATCGATGGCAATGTCGACTGAGCAGGTATTGGGCCTCGCTCGTGCCGACATCCCGGGCGGGCTGGGTTGGCGCGGCGTCGCCGAACGATCCTTCGAGCGCTACCTGGCTGCCCTCGAGCGGTACGGCAGCTTTCGCCCCAGGCCTGACGCCGAGAACGACCCGGACTGGAAGCAGGTCATCCCGTATGTCGTGCTGCGCGACGGGGAACAACTGTTCCTGATGCGCCGTACGCGCGCCGGCGGCGATGAGCGTCTCCACGATCGCTACTCGATTGGCGTGGGCGGCCACGTTAACCCCGACGACGAGAATGTAGCCGGCGGCCTGCGACGTGAGTGGAGCGAGGAAATCGAGTCCGATTTCATTCCCGACTTCGAGCCGTTAGGCGTGCTCAACGACGACGACAACCCCGTGGGCGCTGTGCACCTGGGTCTCGTGTATGCGGCTGAAGCGAATGGTCGGCCGGTGGCAATTCGCGAAACGGAGAAGCTGGAAGGCGCCTTCGCTACCTACGCCGAGATAGGCGCCGTGGCGGATAGGCTCGAAACATGGAGCGCCCTGCTGTTCGAGTTTCTGGTCGCGCGACGATAATTCCCACGAAGACATGAACCTTTCACAGGTCGGGTCGCTGCTCATAAGCCTGACTCGACTGGCTTTCGCGGCCGGACTGGCGCTGCTTCTTGTCAGCCCTGCTCTCGGTGAGGATTCCACGCCCACGGTCTACGTCCTGCCTACCAGTGGCGTCGTCGACCAGATCATGTCGGGCTACATCCACGACGGCATCGCCAAGGCGCAGAGCGAGGGCGCGACGGCCGTCCTGCTCGAGCTCAACACGCCCGGTGGCGATCTCCAGGCAACGCGCGATATCGTGACCACGGAACTGACGTCGCCACTGCCGGTGATCGTTTGGGTGGGACCCAGCGGGTCACGCGCGGCGAGCGCGGGAACGTTCATCACGCTCGCCGGGCACGTTGCGACGATGGCGCCCGGGACGAACATCGGCGCGGCAACCCCGATCGACAGCAGCGGTCAGAACATTGGCTCTGACCTGCAGGCGAAGGTCACCCAGGACACACTGGCAATGCTGCGCAGCATCTCGGACGCGCGCGGCCGCAACTACGACGTGGCTTCGACTGCGGTAACGAACGCTACGGCGTGGACGGCCACCGAAGCCGTCGCACAAGGTCTGGTCGACGGACTGGCGAACTCAACGGAGGATGCCGTCGCGCTGGCCAACGGCCGCACGGTGACGGTCAACGGCGCGCCGGTGACGCTCGGTCTCGACAATGCTCAGCTCCAGGACGTGAGCATGAACCCGCTCCAATCGTTCCTGCACGTGCTCAGCGACCCGAACATCGCCTTCATCCTGTTCACGCTGGGCTTCTACGGACTGCTATTCGAGCTAGCCCATCCCAACTTCGTGACGGGGATCGTGGGAGGCATCAGCATCATCCTGGCGTTCATAGGTTTCGGAAGCCTGCCACTCAATCTCGCCGGGCTGTTGCTGATAGGCCTCGGTGTGATCCTGTTCATCGTCGACCTCACGGTAACGAACCACGGGCTGCTGACAATCGCGGGGATCGTTTGCTTCGTACTGGGCGCGGCCGCCCTGTATACGACTCCAGGCACGCCGACCGGTCCCGATGCAGCGGTGGCGTGGCCCGTCATTGCATTCATGGCGCTGCTCACGGGCGGCTTCATGTTGCTGATCATGCTCCTGGCCGTTCGCAGGCAGCGGCACAAGACGGCGCCCGGGCTGATCGGATCGGCACTCGCGCCGAACACGCTGGGCGAAGTTCGCCAGCCCCTCTCGCCGGTCGGCTCCGTTTATGCTGGCGGTGAGGAATGGACGGCGCGGACGGACGATGAACGGATACTCAAGCGCGGCACGCCTGTGCGCATCGTTCGCCAAGAGGGACTGACTCTTATCGTCGACACCACAGAGGGAGCGGCCGGCGCCTGACGCGCATCGGCTGAGTTGAAAGGAAGCGGACCTTGGACACCATCACGCTGGCCGGCCTCGTCGTTTTGATCATCTTTGTGCTGATCGTGCTGTATCTGTCGGTGCGAGTGGTTCAGCAGTACGAGCGCATGGTCATCTTTCGACTGGGGCAGACGGGCCCCGGACTCGTGCGCGGACCCGGCCTGCGCTTCCTCATTCCCGTCATTGATCGCCCCGAGAAGGTGGACATCCGAGAGAAATTCATCGAGATCCCAAGCCAGACGACGATCACCAAGGACAACGCTCCGATCAACATCGATTTCCTCATCTACTGGTACGTCGTCGATCCGCTGAGAAGCCTCGTCAATGTTCAGAACTTCTCTGGCGCCCTGCAGGGCATTGCAACCACGACCCTGCGCTCGGTCATCGGCGACATCATGCTTGACGACGTTCTGTCGAAGCGCGACCAGATCAACGAGGTCCTGAGGGCCAAGCTTGACGAGCAGACGGAGCGCTGGGGAGGCAAGGTCACCACGGTCGAGATCCGCGAGATCATTCCGCCACGTGATGTCCAGGACGCAATGAACCGGATGCTGTCCGCGGAGCGGACCCGGCGCGCGGTCATTACGGAATCTGAGGGCACGCGGCAGGCCAACATCAACGTCGCGGAGGGCGAGAAGCAGGCCAACATCCTGCGCGCCGAGGGCACGCGCCAGGCGGAGATCCTCAACGCCGAAGGGTTCAGCCAGGCACTTGAGCGCATATTTGCCGCCGCTCGTCAGGTCGACGAGAAGACCATGACCCTGCAGTACCTCGAAGCGCTCAAAGGCCTTGGCCAGTCGCCGGCGACCAAGTTCATCATCCCCGTCGAATTCGTGGAGCTTGCCGATCGCATCGCCAATTACACGCAGCGTGGCTTGGCGGCTGGAGCGGCCATGGACACAGCTCCGGCTTCAGCGCCGCCGACGACGCCTCCTCCTGCCGCGAGAAATTCACCGGCGTAGATGCGCGGCGGTGCGGTTAGCACTGGTTTTGTGCGAAGAATGGTCCTTCCGGGGAGGACTGGAGTGGTACGTCAGACGGCTCGATTGGGTCACCGAAGGGCAATAAAGTCGACGAACTAGAGAAAGCCGGAGACCTATGCCCGCTCGAGTTCTCGTCGTTGCCAATCAACCAGCGATCCAGCTCCAGATCAGCAACCCGCTGCGTCGTGATGGCCACGAGCTGATAGCGGCAACAGACGCCACTGAAGGCTTTCGCGTCTGGGCGGAGGAACGACCCGATCTGGTCGCGCTCGACGATGAGTTGCCCGGACTCACGGGCATGGAGCTGCTTTCGAAGATACGTTCCGCCGAGCCCGCCGGTACGCACACCCCGATCATGCTCTTCGGTGGTACGGGCGATGTCGAGGCCAAGGTCCGTGCGTTGCGCGCCGGAGCGGATGACTACCTGGGCAAGCCAGTTCACCCGCAGGAGCTCTCAGCGCGCGTCAGAGGCCTGCTGGCCCGTTTCAACAGGACCCAGGCGCCGGCTATCAAACGACCGACCAACGGCAAGGTGATCGCGTTCTACGGCGCGAAAGGCGGCGTGGGGACGACCACCCTCGCGATCAACTCGGCGATCGCCCTTCATCGGGAGCTCAAGCATTCGGTCGCGTTGATCGACGCCAATCTCCAGTTCGGAGACCACCGCGTCTTCCTCGACCTTGGACCGACTCAACGCTCGATCATCGACGCAGTCGAGGCGACATCGATCGACGCCGAGATCCTGCGCAGGGTGATGATCCGTCACGATTCTGGGGTCGACCTCCTGCTGGCGCCGTCCGCGCCGGAGTCGGCCGACCTGGTCAGCGTCGAGCAGCACCACCTCCTGCGCATCATCGAGCTCATGCGCTCGATGTACGACTACGTTGTGGTTGACATGGACGACCATCTCGACGAGCACATGCTCGACGTCATTGGCGCAGCCGACCGCCTCGTGGTCGTCATGACCGCCGACCTGTCGTGCCTGAAGAACGTCCGTCTCGTACTCGCAACGATGTCCCAGCTGGCGGTTCCCGATGAGCGCCTGATGCTCGTGCTCAATCGGGCCAACGCATTCACTGGCATATCCGCAAGATCGGTCGAGTCGGTGCTCAAGACGCCCATCGCGCACATGGTCATCAACGACTATCGAACGGCGGTCTCGTCGCTTAACTCCGGTACGCCGTTCATGGCCAACAAGAGCGATGCAGCCCTGGCCCGTGCGGTCGTGGAGCTGGCGCGCATGATCGACCAGAAGAGTGCCGCCGCCGCGGACACCTCAGAGCCGGAGTTCGCCGCCGCAAATTGACGCATCCTGCTTTCGGGTGCGCTAAGACGCAGATAAGCCAGCGTTAATCGACGGCAAATTGACGCTGGCTAGCGTGGCATCGTGCTCGCGACCCTCGTCACCGCTGTGATCAATGGTTTACGCGGCGAGCTCGTGCGTGTCGAAATCGATGTCGCGCCCGGTCTGCCGGTGTGCCACATCGTCGGATTGCCTGACACCGCGCTGTCGGAGGCCCGGGAGCGGGTCAGGGGAGCGATACGCAACTCCGGCTTTGTGTATCCAATGAGTCGAATCACGGTGAACCTGGCGCCGGCAGATCGACGCAAGAGAGGCTCTGCCTACGACCTCGCCATCGCGGTTGGCATTGTGGTCGCATCGGGACAGATCAGGCGTGGTGGTGGCTCGTGGGCACTCCTCGGCGAGCTATCGCTGTCAGGCACGGTCGAACCCATTCCGGGCGTTCTGCCGATGGTCGCGACCTTGTCCCGTCAGGGCTACCGGAGAGTGATCGTCCCTGCCGCCAACCTTGCCGAAGCCAAACTCGTCAGCGGCGTGGAAGCGATAGGCGTGGATGGGCTCGATGACGCCGCGCGGCTCGTGGCTGGTCCGCGCGGCCGGGCAGCCGGTCGCGCGGCCAGGCGGATACCAGTGGAACTCTCCGGCCCGCGCACATCGACGCGGCACGGCACGGGACGGCACGGCACAGCCCTCGCGGCACAACTCGAACCCGTTGATCTCGTGGACGTCCGCGGCCAGGGGCACGCTCGTTGGGCGCTCGAGGTGGCGCTTGCCGGTGGTCACAACCTGTTGATGGTCGGACCACCGGGTGCCGGCAAGACGCTGCTCGCGCGCACTATCCCCGGCCTCTTGCCGCCGCTTGACGACGATGAGGCCCTTGAGCTGACCGTGATCGAAAGCGTGGCCGGGATGCTGCCTGCGCATGGCGATGATGGGCTTCGACGAGAGCGGCCGTTCAGGGCACCGCACCATACGAGCTCGTATGCGGCCCTTGTCGGTGGCGGGCCGGCATTGCTACCTGGCGAGGCGACGCTTGCGCATCACGGGGTGCTGTTTCTCGACGAGCTGGCAGAGTTCGACCGACCCGCTCTCGATGCGCTCCGCCAGCCCCTGGAAGAAGGCGTTGTCACGATCGCGCGGGCTAACGGCCACGTCCGCTATCCCGCGCGTTTTCAGCTCGTGGCGGCGATGAACCCGTGTCGCTGTGGCTATTACAACGACGATCGACGGCCGTGCAAATGCCCCAAGGGCGATCCGGATCGATATGTGCGGCGCGTCAGCGGGCCGCTGATCGACCGTATCGACCTGCAGATCGAGATGAGCCGTGTCCCGTCAGACACGCTTCTGCGCGGACCCACGCCTGAGTCCAGTGCCGAGGTGCGACGGCGCATCTCTGCGGCACGCGCCATCGCTCTGAAGCGTAACGACGGGCGATCCAACGCGCGCCTCGCCGCAACGGCGCTGGCATATGCGTGCCACCTCGACAGTGAGGCCGACGGCACGCTCGCCGAGCTGGGCGACATGTACCACCTCACTGCGCGATCGCTCCACCGGATGCTGCGTGTCGCTCGGACCATCGCCGACCTCGCCGGGCACGATGCGGTCACCAAGGTGGACGTTCTCAGCGCGCACAATCTCCGTGATCCGGGCGCGCTGTTCCAAAACCGCCTCGCTGCCTGACCGGTCCTGGCCACGTGGACGAGAGGAGCGCCTGGATCGCGCTTGCGTCGGTCGACGGCGTGGGCGAGACCATCTTTGGCCAGCTGCTCGCGGAATTCGGTTCGGCGTCGTCTGCGCTCGCGGCCGCGAACGATGTGCGCATCGACAACTGGGTAAAGCGGCGCCGCGCGCTCGATGCGCGACCGCCGATCAACGGACCCACGCTTGGCGCGCTGCGCTCAGTCGCGGCCAACCCACGGGCGCCGCTGGACGATATCGCGGAACGCGGCCTGTGGACACTCACGCCACTCGACGCTCACTACCCGCGCCGTTTGCGCGACCTCGATCCGCCGCCGGCCGTCATCAACGGCCTGGGCGACGCAACGATTCTTGATCGTGCCCATGCCGTGGCGGTGGTGGGCACCCGAACACCCACGGCCGCAGGGCGCGCACTGGCGTCGCGAGTCGCAACGCGTCTTGCCGAGAGCGGCGCCGTCGTGGTCTCTGGACTCGCAATCGGCATCGACGGCGCCGCTCACGCGGCGGTGCTCGCCCAGGGTGGTGCCACGGTCGGGGTCATTGGCGGCGGACATGACCATCCCGGTCCACGTGCCCATCAGCGGCTGCGCGCGGAGGTCGTGGCAAAGGGAGGTGCCGTGATCAGCGAGTACCACCCGGCAGTGCCGGCGAAGCTGGGCACCTTTCCACGACGCAACCGGATCATTGCGGCGCTCGGTGATGCGACGATCGTCGTCGAGGCACCGGTTCGCAGCGGCGCTCTGATTACCGCTCGCCAGGCGGCGGAGCTGGGTCGTCCCGTGCTCGTTGCTCCCGGTCGGATCGGGGATTGGGCCGTGGCTGGATCACTGACGTTTCTGCGTGAAAGTCCCGCACACGTTCTCGTCGGGCTTGATGAGATGGTCGAGGACCTCGGCCTGCTCGAGCCTGTACCGGAAGCTGATCCGGACGAGCCAAAGCTGCCGATCGACGCGCTCGTGGCCATGCTCGGAGCCACTGAGCAAGTCGTGGCCAGGCGCCTCTTGCGGGGCCCCGCTGTCCTCGATGTGCTTGTCGCGGACACGGAACTGCCGCCGGCCGTGGTTTCCAGCGCGGTGACCATCCTGTTGATGCGCGGCTGGGCGCAATCGGTCGGACCTGCCTACACGACCGCGGGCGCGCTCGCGCGATGACCAGAACAAACGCGAACGTCAGTACCGTTGCCCAATCGGCGGTTGATGCGCGACCATGCGCACGTGTTCAAAGGAGTGATTCTCCATCTCGAGAACGACTTGCCCGTGATGGCCGATCTGGAAGATTTTCCTGCTGGGTCGGATGTCCTGCTCAGATGCACGAACGTCCGTCTTCTCGACGGCAAGCGACCTGCGTTCGTGCACGACGCGAAGTCCGTCTTCGTGATCCCATTGAGCCGGATACGCGCCATGGAGGTCCCTCGGCAGACAGGGACGACAGATGCGGAAGATGAGGCTGCGCAAGAGGAAGAAATGCCGCCCGAGCCTCAGCTCGAGCCGGTCGACGAAGAGGCCGAAGAGGACCTTCTCGCGCGAATTCGCCAGATCTGACGCGCACACGGCCGCCGGTTGACGGCTCTACCCGTGCTAGTGTCGTAAATAGATGGCAAAGAACCTTGTGATCGTGGAGTCGCCGGCCAAGGCGCGCACGATCGAGCGATACCTGGGGCCCGGCTATCGCGTGCTCGCCTCGTATGGCCACGTGCGGGACCTTCCCGAGAATCCGGGGAAGAACAAATTGGGCGTGGACGTCGACCACGACTTTCAGCCCGAATACGTGATTTCCGAGGACCGCAAGAAGCAGGTCGCGACGATCGCCAAGGAGGCGAAGTCCGCTGACACGGTCTATCTCGCGACGGACCTTGATCGCGAGGGTGAGGCGATCGCCTGGCACGTCGCGGAGGCCGCCAATGTCCAGCCGGACAAGGCACGTCGCGTGACGTTCTCCGAGATCACCCAGGACGCGATCCGCGACGCCTTTGCGCACCCGCGTGAGATCGATCACAACCTCGTCGACGCGCAGCAGACGCGACGCATCCTCGATCGCCTCGTCGGCTACACGCTCAGTCCGCTGCTGTGGCGCAAGGTTCGCGCCGGACTATCCGCCGGCCGCGTCCAATCGGTGGCCGTGCGTCTGGTCGTGGACCGCGAACGCGAGATCAATGCCTTCAGTGCGCAGGAATACTGGACGATCGAAGCGCTGCTGGCCACGGAAAGAGGCGAGCAGTTCGCAGCGGAGGTCATTCGCATCGACGGCGTGGCCGTCAAGCCGGACGACGGCGAGTTCCTGATCCGTGACCGGGAGACCGCCGATCGCCACGCGACCGCGCTGCGCAAGCTCAAGCCGGCGGTCGATTCCGTTGCTACGCGCAAGTCACGGCGCAACCCGGCGCCGCCGTTCACGACCTCGACGCTGCAGCAGGAAGCCAGTCGCAAGCTCAGTTTCAACCCGAAGCGCACGATGCGCATCGCACAGGACCTGTACGAGGGCATCGACACCAAGGACGGCCGCGTCGGCCTGATCACCTACATGCGAACGGATTCGACCAACATGGCCGGAGTCGCCGAGCGCGAGGCGAAAGAGGTAGTGGCGACCCGCTACGGCCTGCAGTACGTCTATCGCGGCCCGAAGCGTGAGGCCAAGAAGGCCAAAGGCGCCCAGGAGGCACACGAAGCGATCCGGCCGACGTCTTTTGCGCGACATCCTGACTCGCTCGAGTCCGAGCTGTCTCCCGAGCAGTTCAGGCTGTACCGGTTGATCTGGCAGCGTGCCCTGGCGTCGCAGATGTCGGCCAAGGAGCTCGAAACGACGACCGTGGACCTGAGGGCCGAGCAATACCTCTTGCGAGCCACGGCGACGCGGACGACGTTCGACGGCTTCTCGGCCGTCTATACGGAGGGCGTCGACGACTCGGCCGAGGAGGCGGAAGCGAGTCTGCCTGCTCTCGCCGAGGGAGATGTGGTGTCGGTTGAAGACGTCACTCCAAGCCAGCACTTCACACAGCCGCCGCCGCGCTACACGGAGGCTGCGCTTATCAAGGCGCTCGAGGATCGCGGCATTGGCCGGCCGTCGACATACGCTGCCACGATCTCGACGATCATCGATCGGGGATATGTGACCGTCGTCGAGAGGCGGCTTCGGCCGGAGCCGGTCGGCGAGGTCGTGACAGATCTGCTCGTCGAGCACTTTGGCGAGTTTGTCGACTACGACTTCACCGCGCGCATGGAGGGCGACCTCGATGAGATCGCCGAGGGCAAGCGTGACTGGGTTGCGCTGCTCCACGAGTTCTACGACCCCTTCGTGGGACTGGTCGACACAAAGCGCAAGGAGCTCAAGCGGAGCGACTTCACGACCGAGGAAACGGACGAGGTGTGCTCCGAAGGCCATCCGATGGTCATTCGTCTGGGTCGCAACGGACGCTTTCTGGCCTGCTCGCTCTACCCGGAGCACCGTGAGACACGGCCGCTGCCCGGCGAAGAGGCGGATATGCCTGCGGTCGAGGGCGTCGGAGAAGTCTGCCCGGAGTGCGGCCAGGGCACGCTCGTCGCCAAGCGCGGCCGGTTTGGTCCGTTTGCCGGTTGCTCGCGCTATCCCGATTGCAAGTACATCCGCAAGACTGGACCGCCGCCGCCCGAGCCGCTGGCATTCGAGGTCACCTGTCCGAAGTGCGGCGAGGGCCAGCTGGTCGCGCGGCGAGCTCGAAGAACAGGCAGCGTGTTCTGGGGCTGCTCTCGTTATCCAAAGTGCGATTTCACCTCGTCGCGCGAGCCGCTTGGCCCGCTTCACGAAACGGACGATGGGCCGGTCGCGCGCGAAGGGGAGGGTGGCGCGATCTGCCTGAAGTGCGGCGCGTCGATTGACCTGCCCGAGAGCTACGTGCCGGGCCAAAAGGTCAGTGGCGGGGAGCCGAATCCCGAGGCGCTCGTTTCGCAGCGGCGCGGCGCGAGGGGACGTGGTCGCGCTCCGGCACGGCGTGGCTCAGCGACGAAACGAGGCTCGTCCACGACCAAGCGCTCCAGGCGCGCCGCGTGACAGGAGCCGAGGCGCTCGAAGCGTTCCTCGGCCGGCTAGCCGCCCGCGACTCGTCCGAGAACACGCGCCGGGCCTATGGCACGGCAATCAGCCAGTACCTCGACTTTCTCGGCGGCAGGCGGGTCGATTGGAGAAACCCAGGACGAGCTGTCGTACGCGCTTACCTCGGCGAGCTGACGAACAAGGGTCTGTCCAGGCGCTCGATAAGCAGCCGACTTGCCGCACTGCGCTCCTTCTACCGTTTTGCCCGCCGCGAGAACCTCGTTGAGGCGGACCCTTGGTCGGCGACTCTCACACCACGCCTGCCACGTCGCCTGCCGCAGGTCCTCGGCGTTCCCGAAGTCGAGCGGCTGATCGACGAGGCGCACGCAGAGCCGACATCTCAAGAGGCGCTGATGCTCCGCGACGTGGCAATCGTGGAGGCCGCCTACGCGGCTGGATTGCGCATCAGCGAGATTGCCGGCGCGCAGCTTGCCGATCTCGATCTGTCACGCGGTGAGCTGCGCGTCATGGGCAAAGGCCGCAAGGAGCGCGTCACGCTCCTGGGCGGGCCGGCACGGGAGGCCATCGACAAGTATCTGTCAGAGGGCCGGCCCGCCCTGCGCGCCAGGGCCGACGGCGGCACAAAGGACGAAGGCAGCCTGTTCCTCAATTCGAGGGGTGCACCGCTCGGCGTCAGGGGGGTCCGCTACCGGCTCGATCGGTTGATGCGCGCAGCAGGCCTGCCGTCGGGATCGTCTCCACACACGTTGCGTCACTCGTTTGCCAGCCATCTGCTCGAGGGCGGCGCCGACCTGCGCGTCGTGCAGGAGCTGCTCGGCCACGCCAGCCTCGGCACGACCCAGATCTACACCCACGTCTCACCGGCACGGCTGCGCAGCGCCTACCGAGAGGCGCACCCGCGCTCATCGGGGACGGCTGACTCGACCAACTCGTGAGCGGACGCACCCTCGCCCGCGCCGGCGCGATCGTCGCGATCGCATTTCTCGCGTCACGAATCCTGGGCTACGTCCGCGTCGTCGTGATCACCAACGAGTTCGGCGCGGGCACGGAGCTGGACGCCTACTTCGCCGCGTTCCGCGTGCCGGACGCGATCTTCCAGTTGGTTGCCGCCGGCGCACTCAGCAGCGCCATGATCCCGGTTCTCGCCCGCCTTTTCAGCGCGAACGAGGAAGATCGCGCGTGGCGCGTCGTGTCGACCGTGCTGAATGTGATGCTCATCGTGCTGTTCAGCGCGAGTGTCATCGTGGCCATCTTCGCGCCGCAGATCGTGCCGATAATCACGCCCGGTTTCGATGCGGTGGGCACGGAGCTGACCGTGCGTTTGACCCGAATCATGCTCTTATCGCCGATCCTGCTGGCTCTTGCGGCCGTGGCCTCGAGCGTCCTCAACGCGCGCGGCCGATTTGGCGCGGCTGCCGTCGCACCGAGCGTCTACAACATCGCGATCATCGTCGCGGCCGTCTTCCTGGGCCCGACCCTGGGCGTGGAAGCGCTGGCCATCGGGGTCGTGTTCGGTTCGCTCCTGCACCTGAGCGTGCAGGTATTCCCGCTTGTGCAGGAGAAGTTCCACCTGTCTTTCGACATCGACCTGTCCGATCGATCGTCGCGCCAGGTGCTGCTGCTGATGGCGCCCCGAGCCGTAGGCCTCGGGGCGAACCAGATCACCTTCATGGTCGCGACTCTGTTGGCCACCGGCCTGGGTGTGGGGGCTGTCACGAGCTACAACATCGCCTGGACGCTGATGCAGATCCCACTGGGCGTAATCGGATTTCCACTGGGCGTGGTTCTGCTGCCGTCGCTTTCGAGGGCCGTCGCGTCCGGGTCTGTGCGCGAATTCGGGCGGATGATCGTAGGTTCGGTTCGGCTGCTCCTGTGGATCATGATCTGGGTCACTGCGGTTGGCATCGTGGTCCGCCGCCAGGTAGTCAACATGCTCTTCGTCGGCCTCGACGAGCACGCTCAATCGCTCACTGCCGACACACTCTCGTTCCTGCTGCTGGGCCTGTGCGCCTACTCGCTGGTGATCGTCTTCGCTCGCGCCTTCTACTCCGGTCACGACACGCGTACCCCGGTGATAACGGCGTTCTTCGACATGATCACGAGCATCGTTGTCAGCCTGATCACCGTCGGCTCGATGGGTTTGTCGGGAATTGCGTTAGGGCTGTCGTGCGGAGCCTTCGCCGAGGCCACAGCGCTGGGTGTTCTGCTCTGGCGACGGACTCCGGGTACAGGCCTTGAATCGGTGATCAGGCCATTCTTCGTCTTTGCCATCGGGGCGCTGATATCGGCCTTCGTGGCGGCCATCATCGTCCGCCTGACTGATCCGGTGATCGGGCCGGATCCGGGCAGGCTCTTGCTGCTCCTCCAGGTGACTGTCGCAAGTGTTGCTGCCGCTCTCGTCTACGCCGTGTACACGCGTCTGCTGCGCATTCCCGAGTTACAGCAGACGATTGATATCGGCCGCTCGTTCATTCGCCGCGGGGGCGGCGGTGCGGACGGCGCGGATCCGGGAGGAGGCATCGACGAGTGAGCGGACGCCCGCTCGGTGATCTGGTACGCGAACTCGAGTCGCGCGGCATGCTGCGCACGGTTCTTGCCCAATCGGGCGTGCCCGTGGCGGCCATCTCCGTCAGCGGCGTTGCGTTCGACTCGCGCGACGCCAAGGCAGGCGACCTCTTCGTCGCGGTGCCGGGCGCCGCGAGCGACGGCCATGACTACGCATCAGGGGCGGTGGATCGCGGCGCCGTCGCACTCCTTGCCGAACGGGCGGTGGCCGGCGTCGCTGTCCCGCAGATACTCGTCGCGTCCACGCGCTCCGCGCTGGCGGTCGCAGCCGCGTGGGTCAATGGCTACCCAAGTCGCGAGCTGGGCGTCATCGGAGTCACCGGCACTGATGGCAAGACCACGACTTCGTATCTCGTGCGCGCCATGCTCGTCGAGTGCGGCATTCCGGCCGGGCTGCTGACCACCATCGAGGTGGTCATTGGCGGCCAGAGCACCGGCTACACCGGCCATACGACACCTGAATCTCCAGTAATCCAAGCCGACCTGCGCGCCATGCTCGATGCAGGCGACCGATTTGCCGTGGTCGAGACAACATCGCACGGACTGGCGCTCGAACGTGTTGCCGAGATTGCGTACGACATCGCGGTGTTCACCAACCTGACCCACGAACACCTGGATCTGCACGGCACGTACGAGGCATACGTTGCGGCCAAGCGGTCCCTGTTTGAGCGTCTCGAGGTCGGACCGAGCAACCCTCAGAAGGCGTGGCCCAAGGGCGCGGTGGTCAACGCGCAGGACGAGCGCGGCCCGGAGATGGCCGCCGCCGCGAGCTCAGCCGGTGCACGGGTCCTGACCTACGCCATGGACCCGGACCTCAGGGCAGACATCGTCGCGACCGGCATCCACGATGATGGAAGGGCACTGCTCATGCATGTCCGAACTGCGCGCTGGGAGGACGATGTCCAGCTGTCGCTGCCGGGACGCTTCAACGGGTTCAACGCGCTGGCCGCAATCGGGGTGGGGGAGTTGCTCGGCCTGGATCCGGCCGCGATGCGCCGCGGCCTGGGCGCCGTGCGCAACGTTTCGGGTCGAATGGAGCCCGTCGATGAAGGTCAACCGTTCGACGTGTTTGTCGACTTTGCCCACACTCCCGGCGCCCTGGCCGCGGCCCTCGATGCGCTCAACCCGGTCGCGGCCGCGCGCGGCGGCTCGCTGATTTCCCTGTTCGGGTCACCCGGCGCGCGTGACATCGCCAAGCGCCCGATGATGGGTCGCGCCGCCGGCGAGCGCTCTCGCATCGTTGTGGTCACCGAAGACGATCCACGAACAACCGAACGCATGGCGATCCTCGAGGAGATCGCATCCGGTGCCGAGGAAGTCGGCAAGCGGCGCGACAAGGACCTGTTCCTGATCGAGGATCGCGACCTGGCCATCCGCCACGCGCTGGAGCTGGCGCGGCCAGGCGACATTGTCCTGCTGGCCGGCAAGGGCCACGAGCGCACCTTAGCGCGTGCCGACGGTGCAATCCCGTGGGATGAGGCTCAGATCGCCCGCGACGCTCTCAACGACATGGGCTACCGCGGCGCCTGAGGCGACCTCGTCGTGTTCGCGGCAAGGTCCGCAGGCATCAGTTCGCTCTTGCGTACGCCCGTGCCGAGGGGAGTGCCGCAGCCGCGAGGGCGTCGGTGATCGGGTTGATGTTGACGCGGCCGAGGTTGGTGAGCACCACGACGGTCAGCTGCGTGTTCGGGTAGTACCACATGGCCGCGTCGAAGCCGCGCAGCGAGCCGGTGTGGCCATACATGCGGACGCCGTTCTTGACGCGCGACCAGGTGCCCAGGCCGTACGTTCCGTTCGAACCCGGCGCGTACGTGTAGTCCTCCATGGCCGCGAGCGCGTCGGCGCTCACCACGTGGCCGCCGTATAGCGCCGCGGCCCATTTGGCGATGTCCCGCGATGACGACACGATTTCGCCGGCCGACCACGCGACGCTGGCGGCGGAGATTGTCGGCCGGTAGTTCGTTTCGTCCGACCATTCGTGCCAGGCGCCGCTCTTGTACAGGTATCCCTTGGCCGACACGGCCGGCGGAGCAGCAGTTCCCTGAAAATACGTGTGCGCCAGCCCGAGCGGCTTGAAGAAGCGTTGTTTCAGCACTTTCCCCAACGGCAGCCCGGTTGCCGCTTCCACGACGAGCCCGAGCAAGATGAAGCCCGTGTTGCTGTAGTGGAAGCACGTCCCGGGGTCGCAGTAGGGGTTGCCGACGAACGTGTCGAGGATCTCCTGGGGTGTCCAGTAGTGGTCCTTCTCGGTCTGAAAGACCTTCTTGTTGTACGTCGGGTACTCGAAATAGTTGTAAACGCCGCTCGTGTGGCCAAGGAGCTCGCGCAGCGTGATCTGGTCCGCGCGTGGGTAGTCGGGCAGCCAGTTGGAGAGTGGATCGTCGATCGACAGCGTGCCCTCGCCGGCCAGCTGCATGATCGCGGCGGTCACGAACGTCTTGGTGATCGAGCCGACCACGAATGGCACCTTCGCCGTCGATGCTTCGCTGACGGTCATCTGGGCGAGGCCACTGCCGGCCTTCCAGATGCTGCCGTCCGGGAAGATCACAGCCGCGGCTGCGCCAGGAATATGAAGCGCCGTGCGACGCTCGTCGAGGATCTGCTGGAGCTGGGTCGCATCGGCTTGCGCGAGCGGCGTGTTTTGCGAGGACGCCGACTTGACGCTGACAACCGAAGCGAGCTGCAGCCGACCACTCGGCCCGGCTAAGCCTGCGCCGTTGGCGGCCGGATAGGCGATGGCCGCGAGAGCGTCGACGATTGGATTGGCGTCGATACGGCCGAGGTTCGTCAGCACCGTGATCGTCATATCCGTTTCCGGAAAATGCCACATCGCCGCGTCGTAGCCGCGGATCGATCCGGTATGACCGAAAACGCGCTCGCCCTCGATGACACGGCTGCGCGTGCCCAGGCCGTACGTCTCGTCGGTAGCTGGGTAGTACGTCCAATCCTCCATTTGCGCCAGGTCCTCAGGCGCCACCAGGTGGCCGCCGTATAGCGCATCGCCCCACGTGGTCAGATCATGGGCGCTGCCGTCGATGGCTCCGGCAGCCCAGGCGACCGTGGCAGGGGAGATGCCCGGCCGGTAGTCGGTGCCGTCGTCCTGCTCCTTCAACCCTGTACCGCGCTCCAGGTAGCCCTCGGCGGCGTTCGCGGATGCCGGTGGCGGGCCGCTGCCCTGGAACCACGTGTCGCTCATGCCCAGCGGCTGGAAGAAGTTCTGCTGATAGACATCGCCGAGCATCTGCCCGGTGATCTTCTCGACGATCAACCCGAGCAGGATGAAGTTCGTGTTGCTGTAGTGGTAGCACGCCCCGGGATCGCAATAGGGGGCGTGCTGGAAGGTGGACAGGATCTCCTCCGGAGTCCAGTCATGGCCCTTCATCGTGTTGAACACGAGTTGGTCGTAGTTCGACGCGGTGAAGTAGTCGTAGATGCCGCTCGTGTGATGGAGCAGCTCACGGATCGTGATGTTCTGGGCGTTCGGGTAATCGGGCATCCATTTGCCCAGGGGATCCTCGAGGGAGAGCTTGCCCTCATCAACGAGCTGCATTACCGCGGCGGTCACGAAGGTCTTGCTGATCGAGCCGACGACGAACGGCGTGTCACCCGTTGCTGGCTGCTGTGGATCGATCGAGGCGTCGCCGCTGCCGCTCGACCAGATACTCCCGTCGGGGAAGGCTATCGACGCGCCAATGCCCGGGCTTCCTGTGGACTCCTGCTGCTGGTCGAGCACTGCCTGCAGCTGCGGCCCGAGCTGCGCGGCCATGCCTGCATCCGGCGTCAGCGTCCGGGGTGGCGAGAACGAGCCAACCGGCGTCGGCCCCACCGTGGGAGGCGGTGTTGGCCCAAAGGTGCAGCAATAGGGCGTCTGCTGCGGTGTGCCTGTGGGCGCAGGGGGCGACGCCGTGCTGGTCGGCTCGAGTGGGGAACTGCGTGGGAGCGTGGGCAGCGAGGTGGCAGTCGGTGTTGAGCTCCCGCAACCCAGGGCGAATGCCGCGATCAGCGCCAGGAGCGGCAGGAAAGGTCTTCTGATCAGAACGAAATCACCCTCAAACGCGCCGACAACCTCCGCCTCCACGCTCCGGGCCGGCGTCCGCAGAACGGTACACTGAGTTGCAGATGTCGATTGAGCCCCTGAGCCCACCGCGCGATCAGGCCGCGGACGCCGGGGCGCGCCACAGAGTCGCCCAGGCAATCCCGTTCGGCTTTTCTCGCCGTGCCCTGAACGCGTCTGAGCGCAAGCTCGAGCAGGAGCTGTCCGGACTCTACCCACAGGCGGACCTCGAAAAAGTCCGCGAAGCGTGGCAATTTGCCGTCGAGGCCCACGGCAACGACAAACGCGCCAGCGGCGAGCCGTTCGTCAGCCATCCGCTGGCCGTGGCACGACTGCTCGTCGAGTACTTCGGCCTGGATCCTGAGTCAGTCCAGGCGGCTCTGCTGCACGACGTTCCCGAGGACACCGAGTTCCAGCTGGCTGACATCGAGGAGCGTTTTGGACCGAACGTCGCCCAGCTCGTCGACGGCGTGACAAAGCTGTCGACCTTCGGAGGTCGGACGCATCAGGAGCAGCAGGCCGAAAACATCCGCAAGATGCTCCTGGCGATGGCGGACGACATCCGCGTCGTTCTCATCAAGCTGGTCGACCGGCTCCACAACATGCGCACGATCGGCGCGCTGCCCAAGGCGAAGCAGGAGCGCATCGCTCGTCAGACGAGCGAGATCTACGCGCCCCTCGCCGAGCGCCTGGGCATCTGGCAGGTCAAGTGGGAGCTCGAGGACCTGTGCTTCAAGGTGCTCGAGCCGGATAACTACAGGCGCCTTGCCGATCAGCTCGAGACGCGTCGGCGCGAGCGCGAGGCGTACGTCAAGCGGGCAATGGGTGTCCTGCGCGAGTCACTGACGATTGCCGGCATCAACGCGGAGATCAGCGGTCGGCCCAAGCACATCAGCAGCATCTGGCGAAAGATGCAGCGCAAGAACGCACGCTTCGAGGAGATCTACGACGTCCACGCGGTGCGCGTGCTCGTCGACGAGGTAGCCGATTGCTACGCCGCGCTCGGTGTCGTCCATTCGATCTGGCGCCCGATCCCGGGCGAATTCGACGACTACATCGCGGTGCCCAAACCGAACGGCTACCAGTCGCTGCACACGGCGGTGATCGCGCTGGATGGCAAGCCGTTGGAGGTGCAGATCCGGACTCATGCGATGCACCGCATCAGCGAGCTGGGCATCGCCGCGCACTGGCGCTACAAGGAGGGCGGCAAGGCCGACAAGGACTACGACGCCAAGCTCGCATGGGTGCGCCAGCTCATGGACTGGCAGCGCGACATCGTCGATGCGACGGAGTTCGTCGAGGGCCTCAAGCTCGACCTGTTCCAGGACCAGGTCTTCGTCTTCACCCCGAAGGGTGACGTAAAGGACCTGCCTGCGGGTTCGACGCCGCTCGACTTCGCCTACCGCATTCACACGGACGTCGGGCACTCGACGATTGGCGCCAAGGTCAACAACAGGCTGGTGCCGCTGGATTACAAGCTCAAGAACGGCGACATCGTCGAGATCGTCACGACCAAGGCTGTTCACGGTCCCTCGCGCGACTGGCTGAAGATCGTCGCCACGCCGCATGCCAAGGAGAAGATCCGGCAGTGGTTCAAACGCCAGGAGCGCGAGGAGAACATCGTCCACGGCCGCGATTCCCTCGAGCGCGAGCTGCGTCGCCTGGCGCGCACGTCGATCGAGAAGCTGGGCACGGAGCGGATCGCCGAGATGGCCGAGCAGTTCCGCTACCCGAGCGTCGAGGACTTCTACGCCGCGATCGGCTACGGCGCGGTGTCTGCCCAGGCCGTCGTCACACGCCTGGAAATCGTCGATGACGCCTCAGAACGAGTGCTGCCGCAAGTTGCGCCGCCACCGCCCCGCACGGACGGCGTCAGGGTCAAGGGCGTCGGCGACCTGATGATCCGCTTCGCACGCTGCTGCCACCCCATCCCGGGCGACCCTATCGTCGGCTTCATCACCCGCGGTCGCGGCGTCACGGTCCATCTGCCCACGTGCTCAACCGTCGTCAACGAAAAGGAGGTTGGCCGGCTGATCGAGGTCGAGTGGGAGCAGAGTGCCCAACAGACGTATCCGATCGCAATTCGGATCGAGGCTTACGACCGGCCGGGCCTCTTGTCAGAGATAACCAACGTCATTGCCGAGAACAAGGTCAACATCACGGCCGCCAACGTACGCGCCAACTCCGACCACACGGCAACCCTTCAGGCCACGTTGCAGGTCTCGTCAGTGGCGCAGCTGGCCAAAGTGCTGCAGCGCATCGAGCAGGTCCGCGACGTCCACCAGGTCACCCGGGAGATGAGCTGACCGCTGCCACTCGTCGCCGAGCGGAAATGGTCAGCTGCCGGCGATTCGGCTCGTCGACGGCCAAAGCGTGACGTAGCGATAGACGGTGTCCGGCGAGTCAGCGAGTGTCAGCGTCGCCTGCAGTGGTTCGTCGCCTTGCAGGAAGTCGGGCACTTCCACAGCGGCCTGCCAAACGTCGCCGTCGTTGAGGCTGATTGACGGCCACTGAGCTTCGACCTGTCCATCGCGCGTCAGAGTCACCGTTCCTTCGATTGGACGACCCTCGTCGTTGCGCACCCCCAGGGCCACTGAAGACGGATCGCTCCCAGGGAGGATCCAGAGCTGAGCGAAGCCTGGTCGCGGTTGACCGTAAAAGGCCTGGGTTGCGACGCCAAACGCGACGATCAAGATCGACAAGCTCACTGCGAAGAGCAGAATGGTGACGCTAAGGCGGCGTCCACGTAAGGGCGTTCGTACCACTGGCGGTCGCTCGGGCGCGAGGGTTGCGGCGTTTCTTCGCCACGAGCGCAGAACCAGGATGACGCAGCAGACCACGGTAATGGCGAACAGGAAGGCCGTCCACGTCGCGCTTGTCATGCCTGCCGGGAAGGCATTCAGGAAAAGCCCCGAAAGCGCCGCAATGGCCATGCTCGTGCCGAGACCCATGACAAATCTCGCAAGCAACGACAGCGGCGCTCGCGGTGCCGCCGCACGGACCAACGCGTAGCCGGGCGTGAACAGGATCAGGGGCAGGCAGAGGCCAAGCCGGAGAAAAGGTGCCAGTCCCGTGAGGACGCTGCCCACAACCCCCAGGGTTGCCGCCAGCAGGACAACAAGAACTTCGAGCGTGACACGCCTTCTCATTGCGTCAAAGCGCCAACGTCGTATATCTGAATGTCGCCGCTATCGAAGATCCGAGAGACATCTTCCACACCGTCGTACTTAGCAAGCGCCTCGGCGGGCATGGGCACGCTGCTGGTGCCACCAGTTGTCTCGCCCTTTTCGTAGTACACGCCGACGATCGGCAGGCTGGAGCTGAGCCGTCGGTCGACCAGGACATAGCGGATGGCGCCGTCGGTCAGGACTTTGACATCCGATGAGGTGAGTGTTGGGCTGAAGAACACGGTGCGCACCCGGATCTGGTCGAAGGACGCCGTCACGGGATGCTGATCCGCGATGCTGCCGAGCAAAAGGCGATTCACCCGATCGACGACGAAGCGGCTCTCGCGCGGTATGTGTTCTTTCGTCCACTCGGCAACCGAGACGCCCTCGGGTTCAATGGAACGAGGGTCGGCCGACACGAGATACGGGCCAGGTAGTCGCGCCCAGACAGGAAACGCGAGCGCAACGCCACTCATCATGATCACCAGCAGCACGACTGGCTTCCACAGCATCTCGCGTCGGGCCATCCATCTACGCAGCCAACCGAGTCGCTCGCGGCGCCCGACCGCCGCTTGTTCGCTGGTGGAAACGTCCCCGTGCCATTGGAGTCCGGTCGCGATGACGAAGCCAAGGGCCAGGAATATGTACGCTTGGGCTCGATCGGACAGGATCGCGCCGGCGTCGGTGAATCTGGCGGCAAGGATCGCCGGAAAAGCCAGACACGCGATCGTAAGCGCGGCCACCGGCGGGGTGAAACGCCGTCGTCGCCAGATCACCCACCCGCCCCACGCCGTCGCAATGATGACTGCGATGATGCCGAGGTATGCCACGGCTACCTCCCAGGTCGGAGGGCGCGGTGCGACGGCCACGGAGAAAAGCACGCGAGCAGGGTCGCCCTGCAGAATTCGAAGCAGCTGTTGGGTGGCCGCGAGCAGCGCTGGGCCCAGGTAGCCCACGACAATCCCGGCAACCGCGACCAGCCATATGTACAGCAGCACCCCGGTAAGCAGAGTGGGCATCAGCGGCGCGGCCCGCTCCGCGCTTCGTCTTCGGAGGACAAACGCGGCTGCCGTCCACAGCAGCAACAGGCCGAATAATGCGAACGCGGTTACGTGGTGGGTCACGACCGTGGCTCCGATGGCGAGGCCCAGGACCAGCCACGACCTTAGGCGCGGGTCCGCACCGTCTTCGCGTCGGGCGACCATGTATAGAGCGAAGACCGCGAGGGGAACCGCCAGGGACTCATAGGCGAATTGAGACTGGAAGAACAGGAAGTTCGGGTTCGCCATGTAGATGAAGGCACCCACACCGGCCACGAGGGGCGACTTGCTGATCTGCAGGTAGAACAGGAACAGGGCGATGACCAACAAAGCCCTCGCGATGCCCAGGATCACCACTCCGGCCACGTACACGGGCACGCCGGTCATCGCAACCGTTGCGGACGTAATCGTCTCGAGCCCCGGGAAGCTGGGGCTCACGGGCAGCAGTGGACTCGGAATGAAGAGGCGACCCGTCAGCAGGATGTCATCGACACTTCGGACGTGTAGAAACTCGTCGAAGTACGTGAACATCACCGGGTCGTGCAGGATCTTCACGATGTACAACCCGACGCCGACCATGGTCAGGAGAACAAGTCGTTCCGCGGTCGAGGCAGTGCGGGACAGCAGTCGAATTCCCGCAGGAATCGTGACGAGCAGGATCCCGGCCCAATACGCAAACTCGGCCGAGGTCGGGGCTTCTGCTCCGGTGCCGTTTCGGGAAAGGATCGTCGCGATCGCCGACACGAGCAGTCCCAGCGCGATCACAACTGACAGCGCTGGCGCCGCGCCAAGTCCCCCGGCCGTCGGGCGCGCCTGCTCGACGCGGGCACCAGATGTCGCAAACGGCACGGACGTGGCGGCAGTCATGAGCGGGACGAACCCTTGCGCCGGCTAATTCCGCTTGCCATCACGCCCGGTCTGTAGCGGAATGACTCCGAATACTGCGTTCACGCCGAACGGCTCCACCAGGAGCGTCTCAAGTCGTTCGCGTTTCTTCAGGTCGTACCTGGCGACGTGAGTCCCAAAGTCCCGCTTGAATCCTCTGAGTGCCCAGCCCACGTTCTCCCGGAACTTGGTGGGCCGAATGCGCGAGAACCCGACCCACGCCATATCGTCGCGAACGTGCAGTGAGCGGCACCAACCGAGTTGGACATTCTCAGGGCTCATCTCCGTCAGGTCGATGACCTCGCTTACTTCGCATCGTTCGGGATCAGCGACCACGATATGCCCGTCTACCGTCGTGAAGTAGAGCTTTCCATTACTCATGACGCCGTCGTGGACACGCTCGATCTCGATATCGATTCTCTTGCCCGGACGATTAACGCAGATCGCGTCTCGTTGCTCGAAGCGGGTCGTCCATATCTCATCGCCGAGCACGAAGACGTAGTTCGGGTGTGACCGATGCGGCTTGGTGGTGCGCACCTTGCGGTAGTCGACGTCCGGGGAGAAGCGTGCCCACGGATCCTCGCCCAGAGTGTTCCACAGGTGTAGGACTTCGCCGGATTTCGAAAGTTCGACAACCATATCGAGTCCGGTGTCCGCGACAACCAGCGTGCCCCAACCTGTCGGGGCAACATGGTGAAGGTCGTTGAACATCGGCAGTGAGATGTAGCCGGTTTGTTCGAACTCAGGCAACCCGTAGCTGATCACCTCGGTCTGCGTGCAGACGTAGAGCGTGTCGTCGAGCACCGTTCCCGATTTAAACAAAATCGTGGCGTCTTCGTCAGGTCGCGCCTCTCTCGGCGACTCGTATTCGATCGACCTCGCGGCCGCTCCCGATGCGACGTCAACCTCGACGATGACGCCGTTCTGATACTCGTACCAGTCCTCGCCCGCGCTGAGTGGGCGGAGTTCACGCTGACGGCCACCGATCACAAGTAGCGTGGTTCCGCCGTTCGCGCGTTCGTCAGCAGCCAACCTTATCTCCCGGTGCCCTGGCGTCGTCGAGCAGTCGAATTGAATCAGCTCCGACAGCTGTGACGTGCCGGAGGTGCGCACTCAGAAAGGCGCTGCGAGCCCCGTATCTGGCTCGCCGAAGTCGATGGTAGCGGAGCCGCCACGAACCGCCGTGAACGTCGCCGACCAACTGATTTCTCAACAAAGTCCTCGATAAGCGTCGATTGCGATAGTGGTCGAAGCGGACCTTGATCCCCGAGCGCCACACCGGAGTGCACTTTAGGGGTCAACACCGTCGTCGAGCGTCAGGCGGTCGTACCAATAGCCGCGGGACCTTCCGTCCGTAGCGATCACGCCGCCGCGCGCTCGATCCTTCCGGGGCCGCCTCAGGAAGCGAGACCTGCTTGCTGTGGCGACTCAGAAAAGGGCACACCCGTCGTGAGGCGGGGCCGCAAAGCCGAGGGCCTGCGCAAATGCAGGTGGCCGGGCTGCCAAAGAAGTCGTCACGAAATGGGAATCGTCCGCGCTGGCGGCTGAATGAGCCTGACAGCAACGCCCTGCCGTGACGGCGATTTGCTCGGGGAGATACAGATGCCGCGTCGCCCATCGGAGAATTCTCGGCACACGCAGCGTGGCTTATTTGCGTGGCGCTCGCTGGCAGCCGCATTTGGTCTCATTGCTTTCGGGGTTGCTGTCGTAGTTGCCGCCCCGTCTCAGTCGGTATCCGGCGCATCAACCGTCATCGCCGCTGACCAATTCCAGCGCCAGGTTGCATCAGGTTGGGGAGCCGCCGTCGAAGGCGGCGACTACCGCACCTATGGCAAAGTTGGGATGTTCGCCGTCGACGGTGATGAAGGACGCGTCACGTTGTCATCCCGCACGCGGTCGGCCGAAGCCATTCTCCCGCGCGTCCAGGCCCGAGACGTGGACCTCGTGATGCGCTTTGCGGTCGCCCGTCCTACCTCGAACGGTGGTTATACCGTTTGGGCGGTGGCCCGGCGTCAGGTCAACGCCGAGTACCTCGCCGGCGTCCACGTCCACAGCGACGGAAGCATGACCGCAGAATTGAGAAAGGTTGTTGACGGCCGAGCCTCGACGATCAAGCGATCCCAGGTTCCGGCACCGCGCTACAGTCTTGGCACTTATTACTGGCTGAGGGTCGACGTCGTGGACGCGAACCCGACGACGCTTCAGCTGAAGATATGGCGCGATGGCGCTCCAGAGCCGGCTTCGTGGACGACCACAGCGACGGACAAATCGTCTGCGCTCACCCGAACGGGCTCGATCGGCCTTCAGACGTCATACAACCCCAACAAGAGCGGCCAGCACGCCGTGTACTCGTTCGACTACTTGAAGGTCAGCGATCGAGGACAGCACAACGGCCAGGGGCAGTCGCAACCCACGCCCACCCCAACATCGAGCCCATCTGCGACCCCAGCACCAACCTCCGGTGCGACCGCGACACCAACCGCGGGTCCAACCGCGACACCAACGGCTGCGCCCACCTCGTCGCCGAGCCCTGCGCCCACTTCAACACTGGCCCCAACTCCAACTCCTACACCAACTCCTACACCCACTCCCACGCCCACGGACATGGCCCCGCCTGCGAACGCCTTCTACGTGTCGCCGACCGGCAATGACGCGAGCTCGGGCAGCGCCAGCGCGCCGTGGCGCACCCTCCAGAAAGCCGCCGACACTGTTTCGGCAGGCGCCACGGTGGTCGTGCACAGCGGCACATATGAGGGCTTCACGATGACGCGCTCGGGCACAGCCAGCCAGCCGATCACGTTCATGGGTGCGCCGCTCGAGTCGGCACCGGTCATCGACGGCACGCTCGGCGCCCGGGTCGACGTGGTCCGCTTCGCCGGCGTGCACGACATCGTCTTCAGGGGCTTCACCGTCCAGAACGCACAGGGCGCGGCGTACTCCGGTTCGGGCATCCGGACCGATACGAACGCCTCCTCGATCGTGATCGAGGACAACGTCGTGCGCGATAACCAGAGCTGGGGGATCAACGTCCACACCTCGCACCAGGTGACCGTCGACAACAACGACGTCAGCCACAATGCGATGGGCATCCAGGTGTCATATGCCGGCGACGGCACGGTCATCAGCGGCAACCGCGTCCATGACAACGACCGGATGCTGCTCAACACGCCGAAGTCGGTCAACGCCCACGACGATGCGGGAGGAATAGGCATCGGCTTTGTCAAGTCGACGGGCAACGTCATGGTGCGCGACAACCAGATCTGGGGCAACCGCGCGGTGAGCTACGACTACGGCCACGACGGCTCGGCCTTCGAGATCTATGGCGCGAGCAACGTGACGATGACCGACAACACCGTGTGGGACAACGAGGCCGTGCTCGAGACGGGCACCGACAGCAACCTGGCGTGCCAGAACAACGTCTTCACGCGCAACACCGCCTACGCCGGCACGAGCGGCGGCAACCATGCCTGGGGTCTGTGGCTGCGCTGCGGTGCGAACATGCTCGTCGCCAACAACACCTTCGTCGACCTGTACGGCGTGGTGTTCGTCGTGGGCTACGACTC
>DATBFJ010000090.1:0-5136 GCA_036558545.1 Candidatus Limnocylindrales bacterium | reverse complement strand
GCCGTCGGCCTTGCCCATGATCTCGCCGAACGCTCGGTCCAGCGGCGCGCCCATCGCGAGCACCGCGCCGTGCCCCCGGTACGTGCAAAGCATCTTGTCGTCCGGGCCCAGCGCGCGACACGCGCCGACGACGACGCCCTCCTGGCCCTGACACAAATGCGTCGATCCGCGGACCAGCCCGGAGGTGAACAGGCTCTGGCATGCCTCCTCGAAGAACCGAATCTCGAGCATCGAGCGGAGGTAGTCGAGCTGCTCGGCCACTGGCAGGTCCGTCGTCGTTGTCGCTGCGGCAGCCTCTGAGTGCATGGGGCGCCAGTCTAACTGGAATCGATACCGGACTTCAAAGAAATAGGGCCGCTTTCAAATACTGAGAAACAGCGCCGTTGACTCGCCCCCGAGCCGACCATATAGTCGGATTCGCCTGGAATCTCCGGGACCTGTTGCAAGGTGTTACACAGCACCGGACCGTCGCCGTGCCGCTGGTTGGCGGCCTAAGTGTCATGGTCAGCGGCGGTCGCGATCGGACGGCGCCTGACGGCTCGCCTGCTCGACTCGATACGTCCGACTCGAGAGCCCTTTCCACAGTGTTAGCGGATGGCTTTGAACATAGCTTTCTGGAATCGATCCCTGTATCGTTACCAGCCGGGATCGCGTTGCTACCAGCCGAGACGCCGTCGCCCGGGGTCCTAAACAGTTGCTGAGTCACCAGGAGGGACTGCACATGCACCAAGGCGGAGCACCCAGCGAGCCGGATGGCCAGACCCGTCGGGACTTCATCAGGAGGGTGTCCGTCGTCGGTGCTGCGGCCGTGGCCGTGCCGACCGGCCTTGCCGCGTGCGGCGGTAGCACCAGCTCGAGTTCGACCTCGACCTCTCAAGGAACCCCCAAGAAGGGCGGGGTCCTGCGCGCCGCCTTCTCGGGCGGGAGCTCAACCGACACGATCGACGGCGACAACGTCATCAACAACCTCGATTTCGCGCGGACCTACCAGCTCTACGACAGCCTCGTCAAATACGACGAGCACGGCCAGATCGTGAACTCGCTCGCCGAGGAGATCACTCCGAACGCCGACGCCACGATGTGGACGATCCACCTTCGCTCCGGGGTTGAATGGCACAACGGCAAGCCGCTCGATGCCGACGACGTCGCGTTCACGTTCAAGCGAATCGTCAATCCGAAGGCACCGCTTGTCGGCGCACCGACGCTCGCGCTGCTGGACGTCAAGAACATCAAGAAGGTCGACAAGCTGACGCTGCAGGTCCCGATGCACGCGCCGTTCTCGACGTTCATCGAGACGCTTCCGAACTACACGTATTTCATCGTCCCGGTCGGGTTCGATCTCAAACACCCGATCGGCACTGGACCGTTCAAGTTCAAATCGTTCAAGCCCGGGCAGCAGAGCACGTTCGTGCGCAACGACAACTACTGGAACGGCGCGCCGTACGTCGATGAGATCGTTATCAGCGACTACGCCGACGAGCAGAGCCAGATCGACGCGCTTACATCAGGGCAGGCGGACCTGGCCGACTTCCTGTCGGCGTCATCGATCGCGACCGTTCAGAACGCCGGCGCCAAGATCTCGATCCAGACCGGCGGCAGCATGGTGCCGATCACGATGCGGACCGACGCGGCGCCGTTCAACGACGTGCGCGTCCGGCAGGCGATGCGGCTCATCATCGACCGGCAGCAGATGCTCAACGTCGTGTTCCTTGGGCACGGGATCATCGGCAACGACGTGGTCTCGTATTTCGATCCGTCCTACGACCACAGCCTGCCCCAGCGTCACCAGGACATCGACCAGGCCAAGTCGCTGCTCAAGGCGGCGGGGCACGAGAACCTGACGACGACGTTCGTGACGGCGCCGATGGGTCAGGGAGCCGTGCAATCCGCGCAGGTCCTCGCCCAGCAGGCAAAGGCAGCGGGCGTCACGATTAACCTGCGGCAGCTCACCGTTACGGATTTCTTTGGGCCGAATTACCTGAAGTGGGTCTACTCACAGGACACATGGCAGGCGTTCCCATACTTCCCGATGGTGGCGTTCGGTCTGCTGGGCAACGCGCCGGCCAACGAGACACACTTCCACGACCCGCAGTACGAGTCGCTGTACACCCAGGGGCTCAAGACGGTCGACAAGGACAAGCGCACCCAGATCGCCCACGACATGCAGATGATCGAGTACGACCGCGGTGGCTACATCATCCCGTTCTTCTCCCCGACGATCGACGCGGTCGCCAAGAACGTGATGGGCACCAAAGAAGGCAAGACCGGCGTGCCGTTCAACCAGCACGACTACACGAAGGTATGGCTCGCTTGAGCGTCTGCTTACCTCCGCTGTCCGCTTGCTGAGCCTGTGAGGTCGCGACCACATGGCTAACGTGGCCGCGGGGCAAGTCGAGGCAGGCGCGGCGCTGCCGCGCGCGCGGACGGCGCATCCGATCCGCCATCTGGTGATCGTGCGCGTGGCGTACGGCGTGTTGACGCTGGTGCTCGTCAGCGTGATCGTGTTTGCCGCCACCCAGGTGCTCCCGGGCAACGCGGCCTACGCGGTGCTGGGTCACACGGCCACACCGGCCAGCCTGCACGCGCTCGAGAATGAGCTCGGCCTAAACGAGTCGCCGGTGACCCAGTACTGGCACTGGGTCACCGGCGTACTGCACGGAGACCTCGGGACGAGCCTCGTGGCTGGAGGCTCCGGGCTCGGCGGCGGCGGGGCGGCCAAGCAGTCGGTGTCCTCGCTGGTCGGGCCGAGGCTCGTCAACTCGGGCTTCCTCGTACTCCTGGCGGGCCTCGTCAGCACGCTGATCGGGGTGGCATTGGGTCTGTGGGCCGCGCTGCGACGCGACAAGTTCTCAGACCACGCGCTCTCGGTCGGCTTGCTGGCCGTAGCGGCGCTCCCCGAGTTCGTCGTCGGCATCGTGCTCGTGCTCGTGTTCGCGTCGCTCGTGTTCCACGTCCTGCCCGGGGTGTCCGTGCTCGGGCCAAGCCAGCGTCCGTGGGATCACCTCAACTTGTTGGTGCTCCCCGTCGCGACGTTGACGCTGGTCACCGTGCCGTACACGTTCCGGATGGTGCGAGCGGCAACGATTGAGGCGCTCGAGAGTGATTATGTGGAGATGGCGCGGCTCAAGGGACTCTCGGAACGCCGCGTGCTGCTTCGGCACGCACTGCCCAACGCGGTTGCGCCCACGATCCAGGTGATCGGGCTGAACTTCCTGTACCTCGCCGGCGGGATCGTGGTCGTCGAGTTCGTGTTCGCCTACCCGGGAATCGGTCAGGGACTGGTCAACGCCGTGTCCGACCGCGACATCCCCACGATCCAGTTCATCGTGCTCGTGCTCGCGGCCTTCTATGTGGCGATGAACATCCTCACCGACGTGATCGCGCTCGCCGCGAGCCCGCGCCGGAGGTTCGCCCGGTGACCACGGTCGATCCTGGTCTGGCCGCCGGGGCGTACCGGGTTCGCCGGCATGAGTGGCTGCATGTGTTCCGTTCCGCGGTCCGAACCCGACGCGGCATGATCGGCCTGGCGCTGACGCTGTTCGTCGTCGCGGTTGCGGTCATTGGGCCGTTTGTCCAGCCGCACACCAGCACGGAGTTCATCACGGCGCCGTTTGCCAAGCCCAGCGCTCAGGCCAAGCTCGGAGGCGACGTCCTCGGTCGCGACGTGCTCTCGAGGACGCTCGAGGGCGGCTGGAAGCTGCTGCTGATGGCGATCGCGGCGACCGCGCTCGGGATCGGGCTGGGCGCCGTTGCCGGCGTGTCGGCCGCCTACCTCCGTGGCCGCAGCGACGCCGCGATCATGCGCACCGTCGACGTCTTCCTGGCGTTCCCGCAGCTCGTGTTTGCGCTGCTGTTGGTGTCGATCATCGGACCCAAGGTATGGCTGCTGATCGTCGCCGTGGGTCTGTCGCACGCCCCACAGGTCGCGCGCGTCCTGCGTGCCACCGCGCTCGAGGTGTCCGAACGCGATTTCGTCAAGGCCGTCGAGATCACCGGCGTCAAGCGAAATGAGGTGATGCGCAAGGAGATCCTGCCGAATCTGATCACGCCGCTGATGGTCGAGAGCGGGCTCCGGTTGACGTACTCGATCATCATCATCGCGGGACTGTCGTTCATCGGGTTCGGGATCCAGCCGCCGGGGGCCAACTGGGGCCTGATGATCAACGAGAACAGGATCGGGCTCACCCAGAACTACTGGGCGGTGGTCGCCCCCGCGGCCCTGATCGCATTGCTGACCGTCGGTGTCAACACGTTGACCGACGCCATCGCCCGTGTTGCGCTCGGGGTCGAACGGGCCGAGGTGGTCATGGCGACCGAGGCCGTAACCGCGGCGGACGTGACGGGATGATCGAGGCCACACCAGATCCGGCACCCTCGGCCGCGCGCGTGGTGGTCGAGGCGCTGACCGTTTCGGTCAAGGGGTCCGATGCCGCCGTCGTCGAGAACGTATCGCTCGAGGTTGGCGCCGGCGAAGTGCTCGGCCTGGTTGGCGAATCCGGGTCCGGCAAGACGACGCTCGGCCTGGCGATGATCGGCCATGTCCGAAGGGGGTTGCGCATCAGCGCCGGCAAGGTCCTGTTCGACGGCGCCGATGTGCTCGGGCTGCCGGCGCCCAAGCTGCGCGAGCTCCGAGGCTCGGCGATGTGTTACGTGCCGCAGGATCCATCGGCTGCGCTGAACCCGGCGATGAAGGTCGGCGTGCAGCTGCGCGAAGTGCTGACGGCACACGGGCGGACCAAGGCGGAGACCGAGGAGCGGGTAACGGAGGTGCTGACCGAGGTCGGGCTTGCGGACCGCAGCGATCTGCTGCAGAGCTACCCGCATCAGCTGTCAGGCGGCCAGCAACAGCGCGTGGCGATCGCGATGGCGTTCGCCTGTCGTCCCAAGCTGATCGTGATGGACGAGCCGACCACCGGGCTCGACGTCACGACGCAACGGACCGTGCTCAACACGGTCGCCGAGATGTGCTCCGCGTATGGCGTAGCGACCGTGTACGTCAGCCACGACGTCGTGGTCGTCGGCGAACTGTCCCATCGCGTGGCGGTGCTGTACGCGGGCGAAATCGTCGAGACGGGCAACACGGCGGATGTGTTCGCGGCGCCTGCTCATCCCTACACCGAAGGGCTGCTGCGCGCG